>DASVSP010000061.1:0-72635 GCA_036388065.1 Allosphingosinicella sp. | reverse complement strand
GCAGCGTTGATCCAAATCCTCCCCGCGATTTCGCGGGGAGGGGGACCGCGCGAAGCGCGGTGGAGGGTTCTTTCGTAGTCTGAAGAACCCCTCCACCAGGCTTCGCCTGGTCCCCCTCCCCGGCGAATGCCGGGGAGGATTATCACCCCAGCTTCAGCTTCAGCTCCCTGAGCAGCTCCAGCGAAGAGCAGACGTCGTCGAACATCAGCCGCACCCGCTCCTCGCCGGGCCGCGACCGGAGCATCGAGCCGGGCTCGAAGCGGTCCTTGCCGTTGGCCGCGACCAGGGCCTCGTCGGGCCCGACATAGACGCAGACCCGTCCGCTTTTCCTCAGCTCGAGCAGCCGCGCTCGGAAAGCCGAGTCGAAGAGCAATGCGCGCGCCTCCATCGGATGGGTCGAATAGACTTCGAACGCCTTCTCGAAGGCCTCGTCGCCCTCGATCCTGACCCGCTCCATGTCGCTCGCCGGCTTCCAGAAGTTGAAGATCTTCTTGTCGGGGACGATCGCGGTGTGGCCCTGGGCGCCGTGCCGGCGCTGGATCGCGTACATCTGGCCGCAAAAGACGCTGTAGCTGTTCTTGCCGGACCGCCGCTGGAGGTTGGCCTCGTAGACGGCGAAGCCGCGGCCCTCCTCGTCGGTGCCGTTGAACAGGTCGCTATAGGTCTCGCTCGAAAAGCCGCCGCCGCCGAACAGCAAGGCTCGGGCGGAGCCGAAGACCGGAGGACTGAAGTCGCTGGGCAGATATTCCATCCCGGCCTTCTTCGCGACCTCCTCGAGCACCGGATGCTTCAGCCCCTCCTTGGCGGCCATGAGCGGCGCGGCGGCGCCGACGACGGTGGCGACGAGAAACAGGCCGACGAGGACGAAGCCCAGCCCTCCCCACCCCGAGCTGAGGAAGGTCGCAAGCGCGGCGGCGGTCAGTGCAAGGCCGATCGTCAGCCTCAGCCAGAATTTGCGCACCGCCGCCTTTCGCTCCCCCTCGAGCGCTCCGATCCGCTCGTGCACCGTTCCGGCGGCGCACAGGGTCTGGAAATCCGAGTCGGTCAGCTGAATCATCGCGCCCCCCTTTGTCTTGGGGCGAAACTGCCAAGGCGGCCCGGCCCGCGCAACAGTTGAAACACTCCGGCCGGCGCCGCGGCATAGGCCGGCGACTAGCCGGGCCTATCCAATTGCGATCCTGTTCAACGATCGGAGTTGCTTATGTTGACGATCATCGCCGCCGCTCTGGCGGCCGCCGCGCCCGCCCCCGGGGAGCCGACGCTCGACGAGGTCCGCGCCGCCACAGCGCGCTTCCGCAATGTCGAGGCTGCCCTTGCCGAGGGCTATGTCCGGGACCCGGGCAATATGTGCGACACCGCGCCGATGATGGGCCGCCCTGCGGCGCTGGGCGGAATGGGGATTCATTTCTTCCGGCCGGACCTGCTCGCAATCAAGGGCCCGCCCAACCCGAGGGTCGACGGCGACGGAACCCATACCGACTTCCGAAAGCCCGCGATCCTGATCTACGAGCCGCGCGCCGACGGCAGCCTGGAGCTGGTCGCGGTCGAGAACCTGGTCTTCAAGAAAGCGTGGCACGCGGCCGGAAACGAGGGCCTGCCGACCTTCCATGGGGTCGACTATGATTCCATGGCCGACGATCCGGCGACCCCGACCGACGAAGCCCATATGTTCGAGCCGCATTACGACCGCCACGTCTGGCTGTACCGGCCGAACTCCAACGGCATGTTCGCCCAGTTCAATCCGACGGTGACCTGCCGGTTCCACAAGCCGGTGGTGGTGGCTGGGAAGCCGGGCGCGGAGCATTCGGGCCATTAGCCCGTCATCCCGGCGAAAGCCGGGACCTCGGGACGAGAAGTCTCGGCGGGTCTCACCGAGGCCCCGGCTTTCGCCGGGGTGACGTCAGGGCCGCAACGGCAACGTGAACGTGAACCTCGCCCCTTGGCCGGGGGCGCTGTCGACGGCGACGTCGCCGCCCATCGCCCGGGCGAGTCGGCGCGCGATGTAGAGGCCGAGGCCGGTTCCCCCCGCTTCGGTGGGGTCGACCCGTTCGAACTTCTCGAAGATCCGGGCCTGGTCCTCGTCCGAAATGCCCTTGCCCTGGTCCGCGATGATCAAGGCGGCAAGATCGCCCTCCCGGTCGGTTCGAACCCAGATCTGGCCGCCCTCGGGCGAGTAGCGGATCGCGTTTGTGAGCAGGTTGACGACGATCTGCAGCGCCCGGCGGAAATCCCCGGAGGCCGGGAGGCTGTCCCCGGGGGCGGGCGAGTCTATCTTGACCGGGCGCTCGCCGGCTCGAACCGCGAGCAGGCCCGCGGCGCGGCGGGCGACGTCGGCGAGATCGATCTCCTCCGTCTCGGGATGGAAATCGGGCCGCTCGATCGCCTGGAGATCGACGAGATCGTCGACGAGAGCGAGAAGATGCCGTCCGGCGGTCGCGATGTCGCCGGCATAACCGGCATAATCGCTCTTGATCGGCCCGTCGCCCTGGGCTCCGATCGTCTCGGCGCTTGCGATGATCCGGGCGAGCGGAGTCCGAAGCGCCTTGTCGAGCCTCTCCCCGAACGCTCCGGGCTCCGGACGGGCCTCTGCCGCGGGCGGCGCAGACACGGCGCTCCCTCCGGGAAGCGCCGCC
Organism: Allosphingosinicella sp.; assembly: GCA_036388065.1. Taxonomy (GTDB): domain Bacteria; phylum Pseudomonadota; class Alphaproteobacteria; order Sphingomonadales; family Sphingomonadaceae; genus Allosphingosinicella. Next base: position 70,002 of record DASVSP010000061.1, on the reverse strand, counting down.
GCCGAGCCTCGAAAGCCGGCGAATCGGCCCGCGCCATCGATGAGCGGGATCCCGGCCAGCCGGTAGCGGCCGCCGCGGCCGCCGCGAAGCTCGGCGCACTGACCGTCGAAACGCCTTTGCTCGGCCAGAGCGGTGAGAAGCGGAAGCTCGCCTTCCTCTCCTTCCTCCAGACGGAACAGCCGGGTGAGCTGCTGCCCGACCAGCTGCGCGGGAGCCTTGCCGGCAGCGGCGGCGGCGGCGGGCGAGACGACCGTCAGCCGAAGCGCCGAGTCGGTTTCCCACATCCAGTCGGCGCCGGCGCGAAGGAAATCGGCCTGGCGCTCGGCGTCGGACGCCGGCGCGGGCGCTCGCGCCGGTCGGGCCGCCCAGCCGGTGACTTCGAGCTCGACCCAGCCTTCCTTCGGCTCGGCCCGAACCCACAGGTCGAGGTCAAACTCCCCTTCGGCGGCGACGGCGCCGCGCGAGATGACGATCCCGAGCCGACGGGCGAGCCGGGCGAGCGCGGAGATCTGCGGAACCGCAAGCGGCCCGCCTTCCTCGCCGCCGGCGGAACGTTGAAGCGCCATCAGGCGCGGGTCGGCCTCTACCAGCCGCCCTTCGAAGTCGATCCGGCCCCGAACCGCCGTCTCCCCGCTCATGATGCGAGCCTCGCCACGGCTGAGCGATAAGCCGGATCGAGGCTCCACAGGAGTATGTGGTGCCGGGCCTCCCCCGGGTCGAGCGAGTCGAAAAGGTCGAGCCGCGCCGCGACCGCCTCCTCGCGGCCGGCGAGATCGAGAAGGATCGAAGCCGCGGCCTCGCGCTCGAGATGCGCCGCCCGAAGAACGATGGCGGGGCCCCTGCCCGACCCGTCGGAAAGCAGCTCCCACGAGGCCTGGGGCTCGAGCCCGGTGCGAAGCGACAGCCCAGCCAGCAGGAGGGGCAGAACCCCTTCGCCCGCCGAACGGACGAGCAGGTCGTCGACGAGGCGGGATCGCTCCTCGAGCCGGAGCGCGAGCCGGCGCGCCAGGGAATCGGCCCCGGCGCCTTCGTCATAGCGGCCCAGAAGGGCGGCCGCCGCCGCCGTGACCGCGCCGTCGGCGGCGGCCGGGGCGACCGAGTGGCGGGCGACCAGATAGGTTCGAAGCGCGGCGGCGACGGTCCAGGCGAGGCCGTGGGCGACCTCGGCCGGAAGGTCCCCGCTGGCGAGGAGCGGTTCGTGGAAGGAGTCGAGGCGCCGGCTCTGGGCGATCAGGAGCGAGACCGCCGCCGCCGCGACCGCCGGATCCTCGTCTCCGGCAAGCTCCGTGAGGAGCCGGGGCTCGTGGGCCGCGGCCCGGGCGAGCCGATGCTCCTCGGCGCGCCGAAGCAGGATCGCGAACAGCGCCGGATCGGGGACGACTCCGCCGCCCTCCAGGACCGGCAAGGCGATCGCAAGGCTGGCCGAGGACAAAGCGGCTCGAAGCGGAAAGTCCTCCTCCCCGGCGAAATGCGCGACGAGCGCGGAGCGAAGCTCGTCCTCCACGTCCCCGACCAGCCGGCGCAGGAGATGCGAGACCGTGAAACGCTGCCTGTCGCTGAGCCGGAAAGCTTCCGGAAGGGCGAGATCGGCGATCGCCGCCGCGACGCGCGCATGCGCCGACGCGAGCAGCTGCGCCGCGCCGTCCAGCTCACCCCCGTTCGCGCGCACTTCGGACATTGGCGGTCCATAAACCCGTCAGGGTTAAAGCCGCGCTAATCCTGTGGAGCGGGCGGCGCCGGTGCGTGGGCATCGTGCTGGGCCCAGAAGAAGCTGGCGCCGGCGTAGGCGGCGAGGAGGATCAGGCCGGTCGCCCACCAATCGAGAATCGCGAACGGAAGCATCAGCCAGGTCATGCCCTTGCGCTCCGCCAGCCAGAGCCTCCCCGGCAATTCGCGGCCCTCGACCTCGATCCGCAGCGCCACGCAGAAGGCTATGATCGTCGCTGCAAGTGCGACGCAGCCCCAGCCGCGAGTCTCCGAGAGGGAATGCGCGAGGATGAGCAGCACTCCGGCCGAGACGGCGGGAAGAAGCGTTCCCCACCAGCTCGGCCCCTTCGTCCCCTGGAGCCGGAGCGAGCCAAGACGCTCCGCGATCCCGTCGAGCGGGGTGGAGAGAAGGAGGAAGGCGAGTCCGAGGCCGAGCCACTGCTTCGCGAAGGCCAGCCCGGCCAACGCCATCAGCAACGTCGCCCCGAGGCCGAGAGCGGTTGGAGTAGCCGCGGTCGGCATCAGGGTCTGGGTCGCGAGCCGCTCGACGGGAGCAAGCAGATAGCGCGAGACCCAGTCGCTCCGGCGGACATGGGCGCCGGCCACGATCTGCGCCTCGAGCTCGACGAGGTCCTCCGAGGTCTCCGCGACCAGCGGCAATTCGTCCTCCGCCTCGCCCCTGACGCTGATCTGCCGGGCGCCGGCCTGAACCGCCCGGCGAAGCAGGGTCGACTGCAGGTCCCAGTCCTGGAGCATCGAGGCGGTCTGCTTCAGCATCTGGCCGTCGATGAGCGCCAGGCCGGCCCAGCGGCTCTGGGCGTCGATCCGTTCGTAGCGGTCGTCGACCCGAAGGTCCGGAACGACGAGGATCGCCGGGCCGTCGAGAGCGACGAGGCGGGCGATCACCGCTTCGGGCGCGACCAGGCCGTCGCCGACGAGCAGGACGCGGTCGCTGGAGTGCACCGCCTCGGCGGCTTCCTCGGCGCTTCTGGCAAGGACGATCGGCGCCCCTTCGGCCCTCACCGAGTCGAGAGCCGCGCTCAGCTCCGCGGTCACCCGCTCAACGAGGACCACGACCGGATCGGCCCCGGTCGCGAGGGCGAGCCTCACCTGGCGCTCAACCAGGGTTCGCCCGGCGACCTGAAGAGTGGCGCGCAGCCCTCCGTCGTCCGCTTCGTGATAGGCGGAAATCAAGGCGGCCAGAGTCACGCGTCACTTCCCATAAGCGAGCGATAGAGGCGGGGGACGGCGCGCGTAAAGCCCGGGCGGCCCTGCCGCCCTTCCCGGAGGGACGATCAGGCGGCCAGCTTGCGCTGCTTGGCGAGCTTCCTCAGGATCATGTCGCGCTTCAGGCGCGAGAGATAGTCGATGAAGAGTATGCCCTCGAGATGGTCCATCTCGTGCTGGATGCAGGTGGCCAGCATTCCCTCGAGCTCTTCCTCGCGAACCGTGCCGTCGCGGTCGAGCCAGCGCAGCCTGACGGAATCGGGCCGCTCCACCTCGGCATATTGATCGGGGACCGACAGGCAGCCCTCGTTATAGGGGCGCGGAGTCTCGGAGCTTCGAAGGATCTCCGGATTGATGAAGACCATCGGGTTTCGCACCGGCTCGCCGCCCTCTTCCTCCGGATCCTGAAGGTCGATGACGAGGATTCGCTTGGGCACCCCGACCTGGATCGCGGCGAGGCCGATTCCGGGGGCTGCGTACATCGTCTCGAACATGTCGTCGATGAGGGTCTGGATCTCGGGCGTGATCGTCTCGACCGGAGTCGAGATCTGGCGCAGCAACGGGTCCGGAGCTTCGATGATGGGGCGGATGGCCATGGCGTTTATCTAGGTATTCCAGCTCTTTTCGTCAACGCGTCGGGTAGAGGAGGAAGGGCCGCCGCTGCTCCAGCCAGGCCTCCTCGTCCGGCAGTGCGAGCGAGTCGAGATCGGCCGGGACCGCGCCCGAATCGTCCACCCATTCGCGAAGCGCGGGGCCGCCGTTGATGACGTCGATGGCGAGCTTGCCGAACTCATATTCGTAAGGAAAGTCGCGCCACAGGTCGTAACCGGGCTGAAGCCGCCGGATCGCCTTGAAGGCCAGCGACTGAAGCCTCCAGGGCAGGAAGGTGTCGTGGTCGTAGAACGCGCCTTCCGGGTGGATGTGGATCCCGTGGCAGGTCTCGCCCTTATGCTTGTGGAACGTCGGCTCGAAGGCGATCTGGCGAAGCGCGCAGCCCTCCAGCCATTCCGGCGCCAGCCGGCGCATCTCCGCGAGGACCGCTGCGGAGTCGATGTCGGGGGCTCCGAACAGCTCGAGGGGACGGGTCGTCCCCCTCCCCTCCGACAAGGTCGTGCCTTCCAGCATCACCGTTCCGGCATAGGCGCGGGCCATCCACAGATTGGCGGCGTTGGGGCTCGGGTTGATCCAGATCCGGCTGGGCGGCCAGCCGAAGCCGGGCGAAGCGTCTGGCTCGTAGCCCTCCATTTCGATCACCCGATATTCCACGTCGATCTTCATCGACTCGACGAACCAGCGGCCGAGCTCGCCCAGCGTCAGGCCGTGGCGCATCGGCATCGGGCCGGCTCCGACGAAGCTCTCCCAGCCCGGGCGAAGGGTCAGCCCCTCGACCGGCCGCCCGGCGGGGTTGGGGCGGTCGAGCACCCAGACCGCCTTGCCGTGCGCCGCCGCCGCCTCGAGCACGTAGAGGAGAGTGGTGATGAAGGTATAGATCCGGCAGCCGAGGTCCTGCAGGTCGACCAGCAGGACGTCGAACGTGCCCATCGACTGGCCGGTCGGCCGGCGGACCTCGCCGTAGAGACTGAACACCGGGATGTTGTGGGCGGGATCGGTGAAATCCTCCGATTCCACCATATTGTCCTGCTTATCGCCCCTCAGGCCGTGCTGCGGCCCGAACGCGGCGGTGACGTTGAGGCCGAGCGCGACCAGTGCGTCCAGGGAATGGGTGAGGTCCTTCGTCACCGAGGCCGGATGGGCGAGCAGAGCGATTCGCTTGCCCTCGAGCGGCTTGCGAAGCGCGGGATCGGCGAGGAGGCGGTCGATACCGAAGCGAACCATTGAAATCCCGTCATTGCGAGCCCTTCGACGCCGCCTGCGGCGGCGCTCAGGATAAACTTGCCGCTACGCGGCAGCGAAGCAATCCAGCGCTCGGCCGTGACAAGCTTCGAAGCTGGATTGCCGCGTCGCTTCGCTCCTCGCAATGACGAAGTCAAATCGCTGCCGGGAGTTCGAGCGCGAAGCAAGACGGATGATGGAAATCCGGGTCGCCGGGCGGATGGGCGAGTGCCCAGTAGGATTTGACGCCGCCCCGCTCCTCGACGACGGCGCAAAGACCGAGGCGCAGCGCGCCATGCGGCAGGCCGGACAGGTCGAGATCGACTTCCAGCAAAGGGCCCGAAGGCTCCTCGCCGCGTGTCGAGAACGGATCGACGGGCCGCCGAAGATCGCTTCTCCCTTCCCGGTAGCGCTCGAACTCATACGCGGCCCAATCGGTCGAGGGGGAGAAGTTGAACTCGAAATAGCCCTCGCTGCCCTCCGGCTTGAGGAAGGCTTCGAAACAGGTCGTCTCCCAGAGCCCGTCACGCCGATCCCCGGCCGCGGGTTCCGGCACGATCAGGTCCTCGGTGCCGCCGACGAAATAGCTGATCAGGAGATGGTCGGCAGAAACGATCAGATCGACCTCCACCGCCGTGACTTTCGCGCCGGGGGCGGCGGGGTGCGGACTCAGGGATAAGCGCAAGGACATTGCCCGTCATTGCGAGGAGCGAAGCGACGAAGCAATCCAGTCTCTGCGCTCGTTGCGACTTCGGCGCCGGATTGCTTCGCTGCGCTCGCAATGACGGCGAGGCGATGCTAACCGCCGCGCCATGTCCGACTACAAATCCCAGCTCCTGCGTGCCCTCGAAGAACGCGGCTTCATCCACCAGCTCACCGATGCCGAGGGCCTCGACGCCCTGGCACAGCGACAGGTCATCCCCGGCTATATCGGCTTCGACGCGACCGCGCCTTCGCTCCACGTCGGAAGCCTCATCCAGATCATGATGCTTCGCCGGCTCCAGCAGTCGGGGCACAAGCCGATAGTCCTGATGGGCGGCGGCACTTCGAAGATCGGCGACCCGAGCTTCAAGGACGAGGCGCGCAAGCTTCTCGACGGCGAGACGATCGAGGCCAACATCGCCTCGATCAAGCGGGTCTTCGAGCGCTTCCTGATCTTCGGCGACGGCCCCACCGACGCGGTCCTGCTCGACAATGCCGAATGGCTCGACAAGCTCGAATATATCCCTTTCCTCCGGGAGATCGGCCAGCATTTCTCCGTCAACCGGATGCTCAGCTTCGACAGCGTCAAGCTGAGGATGGACCGCGAGCAGTCGCTGTCGTTCCTCGAGTTCAACTACATGATCCTCCAGGGCTACGACTTCCTCGAACTGTCGCGCCGCGCCGATTGCCGCCTCCAGCTCGGCGGATCGGACCAATGGGGCAATATCGTCAACGGAATCGAGCTTTGCCGACGGGTCGATTCGACCCAGGTCTTCGGCCTCACCACACCGCTCATCACCACCGCCGACGGCGGCAAGATGGGCAAGACGGAGAAGGGCGCGATCTGGCTCAACGCCGACCAGCTCGGGCCCTATGATTACTGGCAGTTCTGGAGGAACGCGCAGGACGCCGACGTCGGCAAGTTCCTTCGCCGCTTCACCGACATGCCGCTGGGCGAGATCGAGCGGCTCGAGGCGCTTGGCGGAGCCGAGATCAACGAGGCGAAGAAGATTCTGGCGGACGCCGCGACGGCGCTGCTTCACGGTGAAGACGCGGCTCGGGAGTCGGCGGACACGGCGAGGCTGACCTTCGAGGAAGGCGCATCGGGCGAGGCTTTGCCGACGCTCAAGGTCGAGGGCGAGATTACGCTGGTCGATGCTCTGATCGGCCTTGGCCTTTGCGCTTCGAAGAACGAGGCCCGACGGCTCATCGCCCAGGGCGGCGCCCGGATCGATGGCGAGCCGGCGGGCGAGGACGTCAGCGTCGCCGTGAGCGGGGACGTGCGAATCTCGGCGGGCAAGAAGAAGCACGGGCTTCTGACCCCTGGACCTCCCTCATCAGTTAATGTGGACGGAGAAAAAGATAATTTACAATAACTACAAGCGCAAACGTCGCAATAACTGTTATAATCTGCTGCCGAACATTTTCTGGTGGAGCTAAATCCTCTTTTACGGAAACAAAATTCCAAACGTAGCCTTGAATAACGAGATAAAGAGCACCCAAGATTGTTCCAAAGTACGAGGGGAGCAATAGGACAATAGCCAGAAATGGCAATAAGAATAGTACAATGCCTCCCGAAACCCCAGCTGCAAGGATTTTACTCCCACCGCGATACCGGTTTTCCACGAAGAGGGCTTTTACGACAGCGGATGTCAGCAGAACCATGATAACGGTTAAGTGGGCCTCAACTCTGTCGAGGGCGATCCATCGCCAACTCAGCCATCCAAATAGTAAATCCGAAAGGGAGTGGACAAAAACTCCATACGCTATAACCCATTGCTTGAGAGCTCCATGGAGTTCTAAGGGCGTTAAGTCTTTAGCCAAGTTGAGCAAGCTTAAGCTGCCCATGAGCCATCCGAAGACGGCGAAAATTGTGGGCAGCTTGCGTTTTTTGTGATCTTCCTCACTCACCGGTTTTGAATACTAATTCCCTCATTAAATGCAATGTGCAGTGTTTCCTATCACTGCTGCTCACCCCCCCCTCAACAACCCCACCGCCGAATCGCGCTCCATCAGATAGAGCAGCACCCTCGCCGCCTGCCCTCTCGGCCCCTCGAGCCCGCCGTCCCGGTCTACCAGCAGGCGGGCATCGTCGCTCGCCGCCTGGGCGAGGGCCGAAATCTGCTCGACGCTCGCCAGCCGGAACTGCGCCTCGCCGGACTGCTTCGTCCCCAATATCTCGCCCGCGCCGCGAAGCCGGAGATCCTCCTCGGCGATCCGGAAGCCGTCATTGGTCTCGCGCATCAAAGCGAGCCGGGCCCGGCCGGTCTCGCTCAGCGCATTGCCGCGAAGCAGCAGGCAGATCGAACGCCCCTCCCCTCGCCCGACCCGGCCGCGAAGCTGGTGGAGCTGGGCGAGGCCGAAGCGGTCGGCGCCTTCGACGATCATCAAGGTCGCGTTGGGAACGTCCACCCCGACCTCGATGACGGTGGTGGCGACGAGGACCGACAGGGAGCCCTGCTGGAAGGCTGCCATCACCTCGTCCTTCTCGGGACCCTTCATCCGGCCGTGGACGAGTCCGATCTTGTCGCCGAAGCGAAGGCGAAGGGCCCGCGCGCGCTCCTCCGCGGCGGCCTGGTCGGAAGCCTCGCTCTCCTCGACCAGGGGGCAGACCCAGTAAGCTTGGCCGCCGCGGGCGATGTGGCGGGCCAGAGCGTCCGCGACCTCGGGCAGCTTGTCCAGGCTGAGCACCCGGGTCTCGATCGGCTGGCGGCCCGGCGGCATCTCGTCGAGGCGGCTGACATCCATCTCGCCATATTGGGTGAGGGTGAGGGTTCTGGGGATCGGAGTCGCGGTCATGACGAGGAGGTGGGGCGGCCGCTCGGCCTTTGACGCGAGCATCATCCGCTGCGCCACTCCGAAGCGATGCTGTTCGTCGACCACCGCGAGGCCCAGCCTCTTGTAGGCGACGGCCTGCTGGAAGATGGCGTGGGTTCCGACGAGAATGTCGATCGACCCGTCGGCGAGCCCCATCAGGGTCGATTCCCGCGCCCTTCCCTTCTCCCGTCCGGTCAGGATGGCGACGTTGACCGGAAGGCCGGCCAGCTGGCGCGACAGGGTGTCGAAATGCTGCCGCGCGAGGATCTCGGTCGGCGCCAGAAGCGCCGCCTGGGTGCCGGCCTCGACGGCGATGAGCATCGCCATCAGGGCGACCAGGGTCTTGCCCGAGCCGACGTCGCCCTGGAGCAGCCGGAGCATCGGCGTTTCCTGCTGCAGATCGCCCTCGATCTCGGCGACGGCGCGGCGCTGGGCGCCGGTCCCCACGTAGGGAAGCTTGAGCGAATCGCGGAGCCGGCCGTCGCTCTTCAGCGGGACGCCCCGGCGCCGTTTCGACGACGCCCGCACGAGCATCAAAGCGAGCTGGTTGGCGAACACCTCGTCATAAGCGAGCCGCTCGCGCGCCGGCCCAAGCGCGGCGCTTCGATGAACGCTCCCCAGCGCCTCCTGCCACGAGGGCCAGCCTCGCGAGGCCAGCAAGCTGGGTTCGATCCATTCCGCGAGAACCGGAGCCCGGCCCAAAGCCTGGCCGGCGAGATCGGCCATCCGCCGATTGGTCAGCCCTTCGGAAAGCGGATAGACCGGCTCGCGCTCGGGCAAATCCAGCGCCTCCCCCGGTTCGAGCACATAGTCCGGATGGACCATCTGCAATTCCTGCCCGTACATCTCCATCCGGCCTGAAACGACCTTCGGGACCCCGAGCGGAAACTGTTTCTTCGCCCAGCCCGGATTGTGGAAATAGGTCAGCGAGAGATAATTGCCCTCGCGGTCGGAGGCATAGACCCGGAACGGGCCGCGCTGGCCCGCCTGGCGATAGTCGACCGGAGTCACCACCACCGTGACCACGCCCCCGGCGTCGGCCATGTCGAGCACGTCCACCTTCTTGCGCTCGATCCAGCTCACCGGAATGTGGAAGAGGATGTCGACGACCCGGTTCAGGCCGAGCCGCTTCAGGGGCTTGGCCAAAGCAGGGCCGATCCCTTTCAGCACCTCCACTTCGGCGAACAGCGGGTTGAGGATGTCGGGGCGCATGGGGGGTTGTTAGCGTGGCGCCCTTCTTTCGTCATGCCGGACTTGATCCAGCATCCATGAACACGGCGGCGACTCCAGTCCGAACCCCAATGTTCATGGATCCGGCTTTGGCCGGAATGACGACGGTTCGTCGCGCCGATGGCGAACTATCTTGATTACACCCCCGTCCCGATATACACGCTCCCCTGCGGACCGGGCCCCTCTGGCGGGCGTCCACCTGGACGACCGTGATGTCGGACCGCATCGGGCTTGGCCCGGTGCAGTTCCACGGCCCATTCGCCCCCCTGCACCGCAAGCTTCGCCCGATTTCGATGACATATCGATTTTGGAGAGTGGCTATGAATGCATTCGTCTACCGCCTGAGCGTCGTCCACCGCCGTCTCGACGACGAGATCCGGCGCGAGCTGAAGCGGCGTTGGCCCGACAGCACGAGGCTCCTCCGGCTCAAGAAGCTGAGGCTGGCCGTCAAGGACAGGCTCTACGCCAAGATGCGGCACCCCGTCGGCATCTGAACTTCCGGCCGGCGGGCTGGAGCGAAGGCTCGGCCTGACCCACTGCACCGTTCGCCCTGAGCTTGTCGAAGGGCCTGCCTTCCTGTTCTCGAAGGCAGGAAAAGGGAGGGGCTTCGACAAGCTGAGCCCGAGCGGGAGCGGATCAGACCCCGCCTTCACTCCATGCCCCGCCGGCTCCCTATCCCGCGGACCGGGCCCCTCTGGCGATCCACCGGATCGCGATGTCGGCCGCACATCGTCAACAGGAGGCCCAATTGGAATTTCTCACCTTGCTCTGGCTGGGCAAGCCGCTCTGGATGTGGCTCGCCTTCCTGGCCATCGTCGCCGTCCTTCTCGCGCTCGATCTCGGCGTCCTTCACCGAAAGCAGCGCGAGATCGGAGTCCGGGAGAGCCTTGCCCTTTCCGCCGTCTACATCGCGCTCGGCGTCGGCTTCGGAGGCTGGGTCTGGTGGTACATGGGCGAGGGCGCCGGGCTCGCCTACCTCACCGGGTTCGTGATCGAGAAGAGCCTGGCGATGGACAACGTCTTCGTCATCGCGATGATCTTCACCTATTTCGCCGTTCCGCGGCTCTACCAGCACCGGGTGCTGTTCTGGGGCATTTTGGGCGTGATCGTGCTTCGGGCGATCATGATCGGCGTCGGCTCCGCCATGGTCCAGCAGTTCGGCTGGGTCCTCTACCTCTTCGCCGCCTTCCTGATCTTCACGGGGATCAAGATGTGGCTGATGGCGGAGAAGGAATATGACGTCGGATCGAGCCCGGTTCTTCGCTGGCTGCGCAAGCGGCTTCCGGTGACGGAAGGCCTGCACGGCGACAGTTTCTGGGTGCGCAGGACCGATCCCGGGACGGGGAAGCCGGCCTGGTTCATCACCCCGCTCTTCCTGGCGCTTGCGATGGTGGAGATCGTCGACGTCGTCTTCGCGGTGGATTCGGTACCGGCGATCTTCGCGATCACGTCCGACGCCTTCATCGTCTACACCTCCAACATCTTCGCGATCCTCGGCCTTCGGGCCCTCTATTTCGCGCTGGCGGCGATGGTTCACCGATTCCACTATCTCAAATATGCGCTGGCGGTGCTTCTCGTGTTCATCGGCTCCAAGATATTCGTGGCCGACGCGCTGGGGCTCGCCAAGGTCCCGCCGGCGGCCTCGCTCTCGATCACCTTCGCGATCCTCGCTTCAGGCGTGGGCTGGTCGCTCTGGAAGACCCGAGGAACGACGCACTGAACCGTCATTGCGAGCGCAGCGAAGCAATCCAGTCCGGCCTCCGACGCCGCTGGATTGCTTCGTCGCTGCGCTCCTCGCAATGACGGGTTCAAATACCGCCAATGCTCACCTACATCGGCCGCTCTCGAGCCGCCGGGATTTTCCCGGTGGCCTTTTCCGCTTGGAGCTCGCTTGACCCCCGCCGACCGCCTCAAACGCCTGCGCTTCCGTGCCTGGCACCGGGGCGTGAGGGAAGCGGACTTCATGATCGGCGGCTTCTTCGACGCCCAAGGCGAGCGCTGGGGCGAGTCGGAAATGGGCTGGTTCGAGGCCCTGCTCGAGGAGCAGGACGCCGACATCATGGCCTGGGCCATCGGAACCGCGGAGCCGCCGGAACGCTACCGCGGGGCGATGATGCGCCGACTCCAGCAACTCGACTATATCAAGCACCCCGAATAGTGACCGCCATCCACAAGATCCTGTCGGCGAAGCGGCCGATGACTCTGGCCGGGGCTCCGGCCGGCTTCCTGCCCTGGCTCGCCGCCGACCTCGCCCGGGCCGCGAAGGGCCGTGCCGTGTTCGTCGCTCCCGACGAGGCGGCGATGCGGCACCTGCAGGACGCCGCCGCCTATTTCGCCCCGGAGCTGGAAGTCCTGTCCTTCCCGGCCTGGGATTGCCTGCCCTACGACCGCGCCTCGCCCTCGCTTCGAGCCTCGTCCGAGCGGCTCGCGACCCTTCACGCGCTCCAGCGCAAGGCCGACAAGCCCCAGCTTCTCGTTACCACCGTCAACGCCGCGACCCAGCGGACCCTGTCTCCCTTCCGGGTCCGCCAGCTCGTGGCGAGGCTCGCTCCGGGCGAGCGGATCGACATGGCGAAGCTCTCGGCCCTGCTCAGCGCCAACGGCTATCACCGAACCGACACCGTCCAGGACGCCGGCGAGTTCGCAGTGCGCGGCGGAATCGTCGACCTGTTCCCGGCAGGCGAGAGCGAGGGCCTTCGGCTCGACTTCTTCGGTGACGAGATCGAGAGCGTCCGCCGCTTCGATCCGGCGACCCAGCGCACCAGCGGCAACATGGCCGGCGGCTTCACCCTCCTCCCCGCCGCCGAGACCCTTCTCGACGAGGACAGCGTCAAGCGCTTCCGCTCCCGCTACCGGGAGCGCTTCGGGGCCACCGCCACGGGGGATCCGATCTACCAGGCGGTGTCCGAAGGCCGGCGGCTGGCCGGGATCGACCATTGGCTTCCGCTGTTCGAGGAGCGGCTCGACACCTTGTTCGAGCATCTCGCGGAGGACGACCTCGTCGTTCGCGACGCTCACGACGCCGGCGCCGCCGATGCGCGCTTCGAGGCGATCGCCGATTATTACGAAAACCGCAAAAGGGCCCAGTCGTCCGATCCGGGCAGCTACCGGCCGCTCGAGCCGGAAACGCTCTATCTGGCTCAGGCCGAGTGGGAAAAGCTGATCGCGGCCCGGCCGCTTCATCTGGCGACTCCGTTCCACGAGCCGGAAAGCGGCACGGTTCTGGATTTCGAGGTCGACCCGGCCCGCGACTTCGCGCCCGAGCGGTCGCAGAACGCCAATGTCTACGAAGCCGTGGTCGATCATGTCTCGGCGCTCCGCCGCGGCAAGAAGAAGGTCGTTCTGGCAAGCTATTCGGCCGGCGCCCGCGAACGCCTGAAGGGCCTCCTCACCGACCACGGCCTGAAGAATGCGAGGGAGGTCGACACCTGGCAGGAAGCCCAGGGCGCCTCCGGAGTGGCCCTCGCCGTCCTTCCGCTCGACCACGGCTTCACCACCTCAGACGTCGCACTCCTCACCGAGCAGGACATGCTCGGCGACCGGCTCGTCCGCCGCCGCAAGCGCCGCAAGTCCGCCGACGCCTTCATGAGCGAGCTCGCGACGCTCAGCCCCGGCGACCTCGTCGTCCACGCTGACCACGGAATCGGCCGCTACGAGGGACTGACCCAAATCCCGGTCGGGACCTCCCCCCACGATTGCGTCGCCCTCGAATATGCGGGCGGCGACAAGCTCTACGTTCCGGTCGAGAATATCGACATCCTCTCGCGCTATGGAAGCGAGAGCGACGGAGTAGCGCTGGACCGCCTGGGCGGCGAGGCGTGGCAGCGGCGCAAGTCGCGGATGAAGGAGCGGATCCGCGAGATTGCGGGCGAGCTGATCAAGACCGCCGCCGAGCGCGCTCTTCGCCCCGGCGCGGTGGTCGAGCCCGATACGAGCTACGCCGCCTTCGCCGACCGCTTCCCCTACGAGGAGACGGAAGACCAGGACCGCGCCATTTCCGACGTGTTCGACGATCTCGCCGCCGGTCGGCCGATGGACCGGCTGGTCTGCGGCGACGTCGGCTTCGGCAAGACCGAAGTCGCCCTTCGCGCCGCCTTCACCGCGGCGATGGCCGGGCACCAGGTCGCTTTGGTCTGCCCGACGACCCTTCTCGCCCGCCAGCATTACAACACTTTTTCCGAACGCTTCCGGGGCTTCCCGATCGAGATCGGCCGGCTCTCCCGGCTCGTCGCTCCCAAGGAAGCCAGGCAGACCAAGGAAGGGCTCAAGGCGGGCAAGGTCGACATCGTCATCGGCACCCACGCGCTTCTCGCCAAGACGGTCGAGTTCAAGAATCTCGGACTCGTCATCGTCGACGAGGAGCAGCGGTTCGGAGTGACCCACAAGGAGCGCCTCAAGGCGATGCGGGCCAACGTCCACGTCCTGACCCTGACCGCCACTCCCATTCCGCGCACCCTTCAGATGGCGATGTCGGGGCTGCGCGAGCTATCGGTTATCCAGACCCCGCCCGTCGACCGCCTGGCGGTCCGAACCTACGTCATGCCCTGGGACCCGGTGGTCATCCGGGAGGCCCTGCTTCGCGAGCATTATCGCGGCGGCCAGACCTATTTCGTCGCACCCCGGGTCGCCGACCTCGCCGACCTCGAGCAATATCTTCGCGACGAGGTGCCCGAGGTGAACGCCGTCACCGCCCACGGCCAGATGTCGCCGACCGAGGTCGAGGAACGGATGAGCGCCTTCTACGACCGCAAGTACGACGTTCTCCTGTCGACCACGATCGTCGAAAGCGGGCTCGACATCCCGTCGGCCAACACCCTCATCGTCCACCGCGCCGACCGGTTCGGGCTCGCCCAGCTCTACCAGCTGAGGGGCCGCGTCGGCCGTTCGAAGACCCGCGCTTATTCCTATCTGACCACGCCCGCGACTCGCACCATCACGGAGTCCGCCGACAAGCGGCTGAAAGTGCTCGCCAACCTCGATTCCCTCGGCGCCGGCTTCCAGCTCGCAAGCCACGACCTCGACATCAGGGGCGCGGGCAACCTGCTCGGCGACGAGCAGTCGGGCCATATCAAGGAGGTCGGCTTCGAGCTCTACCAATCGATGCTCGAGGAAGCGATCATGGCCGCCAAGAGCGGCGGCGAGCTCAAGACGAGCGGCGAATTCTCGCCCCAGATCACGGTCGACGCGCCTATCATTATTTCTGAGGATTACGTCCCCGACCTCGACCTCCGGATGGGCCTCTACCGGCGGATGAACGAGCTCGAGTCGAGCGGCGAGATCGAGGCCTTCGCGGCCGAGCTGATCGACCGGTTCGGAAAGCTCCCGGACGAGACCGACAACCTCCTCAAGGTCATCGAGATCAAGCTCAATTGCCGGGCGGCCCAGGTGGTGAAGCTCGACGTCGGCCCCAAGGGCGCGCTCGTTCATTTCCACAACGACACCTTCCCGGACCTCGAGGGCCTGATCGCCTACGTCCAGAGGCTGAAGGGTACGGCGAAGCTCAGGCCCGACAGCAAGCTCGTCATCTCCCGAAGCTGGCCGGACGCTCCGAGCCGGGTCAACGGCGCAATCCAGCTGTCGCGAGGCCTGGCGCGGATATTGGGTTGACCGTCACCCCGGCGAAAGCCGGGGCCTCGGGGAGACCCGACGAGACTTCTCGTCTGGAAGTCGCGGCTTGCGGCCGGGATGACGATTTGCCCGGCGCATCCCGCTCCGACAACGCTTCGTCCCCAATTTTGCAACTTAACTCAAGTTTCGCGGTTAACCACCCCCATACCTGGAGGAAATGCCGCGATGTTGTTGATTTCATTGATGCTTGCCGCTGCTCCCACGTCTGCGGTCAAGCCCGACATCGTCCAGCGCCGCGAAGCTTCCCGTGCGCGCCCGGCACCCTCCATCAACAGGTCGAAACGCCTGATCGAGCTCGAAGCCGCGGTTAGATCGCTTCCTCTCGCCGCTGCGGAGCAAGGTCACGGCGCCGGCCCCAAGGGTATGTAGCAGAGGGGACACGTACTTTTCCACGGGTGCGTGTCCCCATCCCTTGCCTTCATTCCGGCGAAGGCGGAATCCGGTGACATCGTAATGGGTAATCGCCTCGGACCGTGTTCCTGGATCCAGAATCAAGTCCGGGATGACGTCGATTCCTCGACCTGACCCATCAACTTCACCAAAGTCTCCACATCCACAGGCGGCGAGCACAGGAAGCCTTGGTAGAGGTTGCAGCCCTCCCTCGCGAGCAGGGTCAGCTGCTCTTCGGTTTCGACACCTTCCGCGATCACCTCGAGCCCGAGGGACCGCGCCATGTCGATGACGCTCCGGATCACCACCTGGTCGCGTGGGCTGCCGCTGATGTCCTCGACGAGGCGCTTGTCGATCTTGAGATAGTCGAGCGGAAGCGCCTTCAGATAGGCGAGGCTCGAATAGCCGGTCCCGAAATCGTCGATCGCCACTCGAAGCCCGCCTTCGCGCAGCCGTGCGAGCAGGTTCCCGGCCGCGCCGAGATCCTCGATCAGTCCGCTCTCGGTGACTTCGACCGTGAGCCGGCCGGCATCGAAACCCCCTTCGGCGACCAGGGCGATGAACTGCTCCGCGAAGCCGGGACGGACGATGTCGGCCGCGGTGATGTTGACCGACAGCCGAAGGCCGGAAAGCGCTTCCGGCCAGGCGGCGGCCGCGGCCACCGCCTTCCTCTGCACGTGGTCGGACAGCTGGACGAGATAGTCGGAGCGTTCGGCAACGCTGAACAGGGTCATCGCTCCAAGCTCGCCGAAGCGCGGATGGCGCCAGCGGGCAAGCGCCTCGGCGCCGACGATCCGCCGGGTCGCAACCGAGACCTGAGGCTGGAACAATATCTCGATCTCGTCCTGGTCGAGGGCGCGCCTCAAGTCGATCTCGAGCTGGTCGCCGAGCGCGCTGTCGCTCGCCGCTCCGGCGTCGACGACCTTGACCGGCCCGGCCTCGCTCGACTTGGCCTCGGCGAGCGCGGCGCTGGCTCTGCGGAGCAGGCCCGCCGCGTCCTCATCGTCTTCGGAAGCCACGACCCCCACCCGGCTGCCGAGGGTGATGACATGGTCGCCCGACATGAAGGGTCTGCCGATCGCCTCGACCAGCTGCCCCGCGAGGAACCGGCCCTCGCCGAGACTGGTCGGAGCGGCGAGCAGGATCGCGAATTCGGCGCCCGCGATCCGGGCGACGAGCCTTCGGCGGCCGTCCGAATCGGCGAGCCGCTCGATCCGGCGGGCGGCGGCCTGAAGCACCGCGTCGCCGGTCGGCCGGCCGAAGGCGGCGTTGATCGTGTCGAATCGGCTGACAGCGAGAAGCAGGACCACCAGGGCCGGGCGCCCCTGCCCTTCCAGCTTGAGCTGACGCTGGATCCAGGCGCGCGCCGCCCGGCCGTCGCGCACCCCGGTCATCGGATCGCGCGACTGCCAGGCCGCGCCCTCGAGCGGCACGATCGCCTCGGTCCGGCCGACCACGCCCTTCCCTTCGACTCGGACATGGTGGGCGAGCCGGGCGCCCTCGGCTTCCGAATCCGTATGGGCGAAAGCGGTCGACTGGCCGGTCGCGAGCAGCCGGTCGATCGCGCCGCGCGCCGCCTTGCGTCCGTCCGGGTCGAGCTTTCGGAAAAGCTCCATCAGGCTGATCCTCTGGCCGGCCTCGTCGCCCAGGCCCGCCCGCCGGGCAAGCGCCGGGCTGAGCTCGATGGACTGCGAGCCGGGAGTCCAACGCCACGAGGCGCTTCCTGGCTTGCCCTTCTGTCCCTCCGCCTCGCCGCGGCGAAGCGGCCTTCGGCCTCCTACCCGTTCGGAGTGGCGGTGCGCATATTGAAGCGCCTGCAGGAACTGGGAATCGCTGAACGGGCTGACCAGGAAATGGGTGGCGCCGTCGGCATAGAGGGTGTCCAGCGATTCGGAATCTCCGCGCGAAAGCAGGACCAGAAGCGCCGAGCAATTGGCCTCGACCGGATCGGCGAGGCTTCGGACCGCCTCCTTGCCTTCCGGAAGGGCGCCGCGGGCGTCGACCACCGCCACCGAAGCGCCCGACGCGATGAACCGCCCCTCCGCATTGTCGGCCCGCCGGGCGGCGATGGCCAGCCATCCCGCCCGCTCGGCTGTGGCGGTGAGCTCGTCGCGATGCCGGAAGGACAACAGGAAGAGCGGTGCGCCGGACGCGGCCATGCCTCCCTCTCCCTTTCCGCAAGACGGCGCTTCGAACCCCATCGCTCTACTCTGCGCCCTTCCCCTCAACAATCGGTTTAGATCGCGCGAGTACCGGCTCGGGACGAAGCACTTCTTCTTCTTATTCATTCGAATCCGTTGAGAAAGCGCCTTGGTGTCGGCAAGAAAGGTTGCTACAGCATTGATTGCGAGCCGTTTTTTACGGGAAGCAGGGGGGAATGAGACATGATCATCGAAGAGGAGGCGCTGCTGCGTCCCCGGGACCGGCGAAGCCGTGCGGTAACCGCCCGGACTCCGTGCGGCCGGGGCGCGATGTCGATGCTGCTCGAATGCGGGCACGTCACTCGCCGGCGGCCGGCGATCTGCCAGCCGTCGCGGCTGATCTGCGAGCAGTGCTGAGCGCGTAGCTTGATTGTCTAAGCCAACCGTCATTGCGAGGAGCCCTTCGACGCCGACTGCGGCGGCGCTCAGGATAAACTTCCGCGACGCGGCAGCGACGAAGCAATCCAGCGGACTCGGGAGACCGCCATGGATTGCTTCGCTTCGCTCGCAATGACGAGCTGTAACAGCTAAGCCTGATCCCGCTCTAGGCAATCCGGGGCTCGGCTATTGATATCGCGTCGATAAACGCTACCCCGGGGCCGGGTGGTTCCTCGGAGTGCGTGCGTTGGCTGACAAGGATTACGTCGACGCTGAGCCCCGCGGACGGAACCCGGCGCAAGGCTCGATGAGCCGCGAATCGCTCTTCAGCTTCCTGGACCGGCTCAGCCAGGCCACTTCCAGGTCGACCGACGCGGACGAGATCCTCACCATCACGACCAGGCTCACCGCCGAGCATCTCGGCGTCACCAATTGCGCCTATGCTGACATGGACGAGGACGAGGACGGCTTCACCATCCGCGGCGACTGGAACGCGCCGGGATCGCCCTCGATCGTCGGACATTACCGGCTGGCGGACTTCGGCGCGCTCGCGGTGACGGAGCTCAAGGCGGGACGGCCGCTCATCATCAACGACAACCTCGCCGAGATCGCGCCGCACGAGGCGAAGACCTTCCAGGACATCGGGTTCGCCGCCACCATCTGCATGCCGCTGGTCAAGGCGGGCCGGCTCAGCGCTCTGATGGCGATCCACGACAAAATTCCCCACCCCTGGTCGGCCTTCGAGCTGGAAGCGATACGCGAGGTTACCGAACGGTCCTGGGCGCATGTCGAGCGGGTTCGGGCGGAAGCCGAGCTGCGCTCCAGCCACGAGCGTTTCCGTGCCGCGGTCCAGGCGACCCGCGGAGTGCTCTGGACCAACGATTCCGAAGGCCGGATGGTCGGCGAGCAATCGGGCTGGGCGGCACTGACCGGGCAATGCTTCGATCAATATCAGGGTTACGGCTGGTCGGCTGCGATCCATCCGGACGACGTCCAGCCGACGCTCCAAGCCTGGGACGAAGCGGTCCGAAGGCGCGACTCGTTCGTCTTCGAGCATCGGGTCAGGCGCTTCGACGGCGACTGGCGGCTGTGCTCGGTCAGGGCCATGCCCGTCCTCAGGCCCGACGGAAGCGTCGCGGAATGGGTCGGGGTCCATAACGACGTCACCGAGGAACGCGCCGCCGAGGAGGCTCTCAGGGAAGAAACCCGGATCCTCGAGGCGCTCAACAAGACGGGCGCCGCCCTCGCCGCCCAACTCGACCTCGAAAGCATCGTCCAGACCGTCACCGACGCCGGAGTGGAGCTGACCGGCGCCCAGTTCGGGGCCTTCTTCTACAACGTCCTCAGCTCCAGCGGCGAGAGCTACATGCTCTACACGCTCTCGGGCGCCCACCCGTCCCAGTTCGACTTCGGAATGCCGCGCAACACCGCGGTCTTCCACCCGACCTTCGCCGGCGAATGCATCATCCGTTCCGACGACATCACCAGCGACCCGCGCTACGGCCACACCGCTCCGCATTTCGGAATGCCCAAAGGCCATCTGCCGGTCGTCTCCTACCTCGCGGTCCCGGTGCGGAGCCGCTCGGGCGAAGTGATGGGAGGCCTGTTCTTCGGCTATCCGGAGCCGGGGCGCTTCACCGAACGCCACGAGCGGCTGGTCGTCGGAATAGCCGCCCAGGCGGCGGTCGCGATCGACAATGCCCGGCTCTATCAAGCGGTCCAGCAGGCGCGTGAAACCTTGGAGCAAAGGGTCGAGGAGCGTACCGCCGAGCTCCGGAACGTCCACGAGGCGCTCGCCCAGGCCCAGAAGCTTCAGGCGCTCGGTGAGCTCACAGGCGGGATCGCCCACGATTTCAACAACCTCATGACGGTGGTCTCCGGGTCGGCGGACGTCCTTCTCCGCCGTTCCGACCTGCCCGACGCCAAGCGGCGCCAGTATCTCCAGGCGATCGGCGACACGGCCAAGCGCGCCACCACGCTCACCCAGCAGCTCCTCGCCTTCGGCCGGCGGCAGGCGATCAAGCCGGAGGTGCTCGACGTCGACGTCACTCTCGACGCCTTCGCCGAAGTGCTCAGCCGGACGCTCGGCAGCCGGATCCAGGTTTCGCTGGACCTCGACGCCGCCCGGAGTCCCGTTCGGGTCGACCGAACGCAGCTGGAGGCGGCGGTGCTCAACGCCGCCGTCAACGCGCGCGACGCCATGCCCAAGGGCGGCAGGCTGGGACTCGCGACCCGGAGCTTCGAGGAAGGCGGCAAGCGCTTCCTTCGCCTCTCGGTCAGCGACGACGGCCTGGGAATGCCGCCGCGCGTGGTCGAGCGCGCGTTCGAGCCCTTCTTCACCACCAAGGAGGTCGGCAAGGGCACGGGCCTCGGCCTCTCCCAGATTCACGGCTTCGCCGCCCAGGCGGGGGGCAGGGCCGAGATAGAATCGCGCGAAGGCGCCGGCACGACCATCCACATCCTCCTCCCGGTCACCGACGAAGCCTTGTCGGCTCAGGCCGAGGGTCCGGGTCACGCCGCACTTCCGAAGGACTGCCGGGTCCTGCTCGTCGAGGACAACCGCCAGGTGCGCGAATTCGCGCACGAGCTTCTGACGGATCTGGGTTGCCGGGTCCTTGCGGCCGAGGACGCGCGGTCGGCCCTGGAGCTGCTGAAGGCGGAGAAATTCGACCTGGTGTTCACCGACGTCGTCATGCCCGGAGCGAGCGGGGTCGAGCTCGCGACGACCATCCGCCGGCAAATGCCCGGGCTGCCGGTGCTCCTCGCGACGGGATATAGCGCGGAGCTGCTCAAGACCGACCACGATTTCAGGGTCCTGCCCAAGCCCTATGACGCAAACAGCCTGATCGAGGCGATGGCGGCGGCCCTCGATGACCGGCGGGCGGGGTGACGACCGCCTGAATCCTCCCCGAGATTCTCGGGGAGGGGGACCGCGCGAAGCGCGGTGGAGGGGTTCTCGGAGTCGGTAAGTCCCCTCCACCATGCTTCGCATGGTCCCCTCCCCTGCAAATGCAGGGGAGGATTTGCAAGCTCGTCCAAGGTTGAATGTCGATGCAGGCTAGATCCTGTCGAAAACCGAGCCCATCCGCGGGCTGAACAGGCGGTCGTAGGTCTTGAGAAGGAAGGAATCCGTCATTCCCGCGATGTGATCGCATATCACCCGCCGGTCGCCCCCCGATTGCTCGAAGCGCCGGTAGGTCGGTCGCGGAAGGAGCGCCTTGGGATCGGAGGCCAGGGTCTCGAACACCGCCACGACCAGAGTCTGGCCCTTGAGCTCGAGATGCTGGACTTCCGGGCTCAGTATCACCGTCTCCCTCACGGCGGCGATCAGCGCCGTCAGGAAGCGTCTCGGCGCCTCGGCCATCGCAGCCCGATAGCGGATCAGCGGCTCTTCGAACTCGTTGAGGGTGTCGATCCGGCAGCGGGTGATGAAGTGGCCCACGAGCCGGTTGACGAAGTGCTTGCGCTCGCCGCCTTCGCCGAACAGCGCGTCGACGAAGGTGCCGTAGACGTCGTTGCCGAACTCGTCCTTATATTTGGCTTTCAAGGCGTCGAGGAAGCCGGCGCAGCTTTCCGGAGGAACGAGCCGCTCGAAATCGGCTCGCTCGATCAGCCGAAGGTCGAGCGCGTCCTCGAGGTCGTGGACTCCGAAAGCGATGTCGTCGGCCAGGTCCATGATGCTGCAGTCGAACGACTTGTGCCGGGTGCGTGCGTGCCCGCCCTCGAGCGTCTCGACCGAAGTGAACCGATCGCGATCGGCATCACTCAGCGGCTCCAAGATCCACGCCACCAGGTCTTCCTCGCTGTCGAGATAGCATTTGGGCGGCTTGCAGGCCTTGCGGTCGAGCAGCGAAACCGCGGTCGTTCCGGCCGCCAGCCTCGGCGAGGATTCGGCATTCGCGACCCTGCTGAAGGGCGCGGGATATTTCAATACGCTCATCAGGGTTCGCCTGGTGAGGTTGGAGCCCGCGTCCTTGGAGAATTTCTCGAGGCGGCCGAGAATCCTCAGGGTCTGGCCGTTGCCTTCGAAGCCGCCGTCGTCGCGCATGCAGTAATTGAGCGCGACCTCCCCGCCATGGCCGAAGGGCGGATGCCCCAGATCGTGGGTGGCCCCGCAGGCCTGGATCATGCTCCTTGGCGGAAGCACGGAGTGCGCAGGATGGCCGGCCTGATCTTTCTCGAACTGGCGCGCGATCCCGTTCGCCACCTGGGCGACCTCGAGCGAGTGGGTGAGCCGGGTCCGGTAGAAATCGCTGTCCCCGAGGTTGAGGATCTGGGTCTTTCCCTGCAGCCGCCGGAACGACGCGGAATGGATGACCCGGGCATAATCCACATCGGCCGCGCCCCGCGCGTCCTCCCCCTGCGGGCTCCATCCCTCGCGACGTTCGAGCCAGCGCATCCAATTCTCCGATCCACCCTCCACTAGCGCCGGTCCCACCTTGCCGCTAGCAAGCAGGTCATGACGGCCAACGCCGACCTCCCCACCGCGCTGCTCGCTTCCCCCGCGGAAGCGGCTCAGTCGGCCGAGGCCCTGCTCCGCGAGGTCTACGACTTCGTGCCGCTGGCCGAGGCCGAGCAGGTCATCGCGCTCGGCGGCGACGGCTTCCTGCTCCAGACCCTTCACGACATGCTCAACTGCGGACGCACCCTGCCGATCTTCGGCATGAACCGGGGGACGGTCGGCTTCCTGATGAACGAATGGCGGATCGACGGACTGAGGGAACGGGTCAACCGGGCCAAGGCGGTGTCGGTGGCGCCCCTCCGGATGGAGGCGGTGACCGTCTCGGGCGAGACCGTCTCCAGCCCGGCGATCAACGAAGTGTCGCTTCTTCGGGAGACGAGGCAGACAGCCCGGATCGAGGTCTCGGTGAACGGCCGGACGGTTCTTCCCGAGCTGGTCTGCGACGGGGTGCTGGTGGCGACCCCCGCCGGCTCGACCGCCTATAATTTCTCCGCCCAGGGGCCGATCCTTCCGCTCGGGGCGAACCTCGTCGCCTTGACTCCGATCAGCCCTTTCCGCCCGCGGCGCTGGAAGGGCGCGCTCGTCCCCGACGATCTCACCATCTTCCTTCGGGTCCTCGACGCGGAGAAGCGGCCCGTCTCGGCGGTCGCCGACCAGCGCGAGGTCCGCGACGTCGCGACGGTGGAGGTCCGGGTCGACCGGAGCCAGGCGCTCACCTTGCTGTTCGATCCCGAGCACGCGCTCGACGAACGGATCTCGATGGAGCAGTTCGCGGCCTGAGGCCCCAGGCCCTTGCCAGCCCGAGAAACCCGCTGCTATAGGCGCGCCTCGCCCGAGAGGCTGCTCCCCGGTAGCTCAGCGGTAGAGCATCCGACTGTTAATCGGATGGCCGATGGTTCGAATCCGTCCCGGGGAGCCACTCTCGCGAGCCGATCACTCGAAATCAAAGCCGTGGCCACAGGTCGGGCCGGCCTCGGGTCGCGAGGAAACTCAAGGAGACTCGGATGGCGGACCCGGTCCTTCTTCATGGATACCGATACAGCGTCTACACCCGAACCGCCCGAATGGCCCTGGTGTGGAAGGAGGTCGATCATCGCACGGTCGAGGTCGACCCCTTCGCTGAGCTTCCCGAGGCCTATTGGAAGCTTCACCCGTTCGGCCGGGTTCCGGTGCTCGCTCATGGTGGGTTCACGCTTTTCGAGACGGGCGCGATCACGCGCTACCTCGATCGGACCTTCCCGGGCCCGCCGCTCCAGCCGGAAAGTGCCGCGGCCCTGGCGAGGATGGACCAAGTGATCTCGGTCATCGACTCCTACGCCTACCGGCCGATGGTCAGGCAGGTTGCCTCCCATTCCTTTTTCCGCCCCTTCTTCGGGGAGCCGTCCAGCCGGGACGAGGTCGATTCCGGCCTCGAAGCGTCCGTGAAGATTCTGTCGTTCCTGGACTCAGTGGCGGGCGAGGGACTCGTCCTCAATGGGCGCGATTTTACCCTGGTCGACTGTCACCTGGCTCCGATGATGGATTATTTCGTCCGGGCCGGGGAAGGAAAAGCGGCTCTTTCCCCTCACTCGGCCTTGCGGAGATGGTGGGACCGGACATCCGCCTTGGACGTCCTCGCCGCCACCGACCCGTTCGTCGGCTAGCGCCCTCGGGCCTCCGGTCCTAGCGGCCGGGGTCGAGCGGCGGCCGAAGGCCGCAACGGTTTCGCACAAAGGGCACGAAGGGCACAAAGGCGCCTCGCGGGCGAAGGTCGCGGCCTTCCCGAGCTGTCGTGGACAAGCCGCTTCGCGGGATCTTCGTGCCCGTGCTGGTCTCGGTGCGAACCGATCGCTTTCCCTTATTCGGCGACCGGGCGAGGAAGGCTCGAAGCCACCGGAGAGCTCCGCCTCTCAGCCGTCCGTCTCCGGACTCCACTCCCTCGTCGGATCGGACCCGAAGCGCGGCAATCCGTCCTCGAGGTCGTAATAATCTCCCTTCTCGTGGACGAAGATGTGCTTGTCGAGCGAAGTGCCCGTGGTCCCTTCGAAGGCGCCCATGGCCACCGCCGTCCAGTTGCGGTGCAGCGGATCCCAGAAAAGCGACGAGCCGCAGACGGAGCAAAAACCACGCCTCGCTTTCTCGGACGAGCCGTACCAGGTGACATGCTCGGCGCCGCGGATCGTGAGCGAATCCCGCGGAACGTCCGTGGAGGCGAAATAATGGCCGGACGACTTGCGGCAGGCCGTGCAATGGCACGCGTCGGGCGGCGGCAGGTCTCCCTCCACCTCGAAGCTGACGGCGCCGCAAAGACAGGCTCCCTTCGGCATCTCGATCTCCCCTTTTCTGCTGCCCTCGCAGCGCTCCCCGAGGCCGACGCGCCAAAGCCGCCGAAGGCGCGCCGGCAGGAGGCCGCGCGGAGCTTTGCCCGCCCTCCTCGTATGCCCGCCGTCGGGAGCGCCTGCTGTATAGGCGCGCCTCGCCCGGGAGGCTACTCGAGCGGTCGCTTTCGGGGCCGGGCTATCCAGCCCCTTCCAACATCTGCTCGACGAACGTTGTCCAATCCTCGTCGCCGAGATTGTTGCTCGCCCGGGCGACCGAATTCTCGTCGATGAACAGGTAGAAGGGCGCCGATCTCATCGGATTGAGGCGAAGGCGGTGAGCCGGTTCGAGGACCAGCACGCGCTCCGCCAGCGGCGTTCCGCCGACGAGGCGGGCGATGTCGTGGACGTCGTCGGCCGGAACGATCCAGAGGCTCACACCGAGCCGCCCCGCTCCGTCCAGGATCGCGGCCAGCTCCGGGATGTGCCCCGCGCAGGTGCTGCACCCGGCCGAGAGGAACACCAGCACCGCCGGCTGCCCGGCGAGATCCGAGGACCGGATCGCCCGGCTCCCGGCCGACGCCGTGCCCTCGAACGAAGGTACCGGATCACCGAGGGTGACGGTGAAGGCGGGCGCCGTCATCTCCCGGATTCGAGCGGAGAGGCGAAAGGTCAGCCACAGGTTGAACGCGGCTGCGAACGTCACCACGACGAGCACGAGGACGATGAGATCGGAGTCCATCAGCGGGCCGGCGCCGCGATCTCGTCGAGGTTGGCCGAAACCAGGAAGGCGATGAACGCCAGGCCGAGGAGCAGCAGCCATCCTGCAAGGCCGGGCGCGCCCAAGGGCGGCGCCAGAAGGAAGGACGCGCAGGCGCCGATCAGCGCCAGGTTGCGGACCAGGTCCAGCCAGGAGACCGGCCGTGCCCGTCCCCCGAAGCAATTGCACATCAGCGGCCGGCCCGTGAGAAGGGCGGCAAGGATCGCGCTCGACATCAGCGCGAAGGCCGCCAGGGCCGCGACCATTCCGGTCCGCGGCGCGACCGCCGCCCAGCCCAGGATCACGGCCTCGCTGCCGATCACCGCAAGCGCCGCGGCACCGGAATTGCGCGGCGACAGTCCCGGCAGGTCGAGAAGCGTGTCCCTGAAATCGTCGATCGCCATCGACTTGCCGGCAACGGCGGCGGCAAGGGCGACCATCACGTAGAGCCGGCACGCCTCGCCCGAAAACGCGGCCAGGCTCGTCATTCGATCTCGCCGCTTTCCCAGGCCGGACCGATGCCCTCCCGGCTTCGCCGCCGGCGACGGGAAGCCGAGCGGGTCGCGAGCAGAACGTCGGTCCAGTCGTCCTCCGCTGCCCGCCGCGAGCTGCCCCCGACGGACTGGCGGACCGTCCGCGCCACTTCCCACGCAATGTCTTCGGTTTCCGGGTCGCCCCGGAGCGGCAGCCCGAGGGCGGCCAGGTCGCCGCGCATCAGCGCGAAGCCGTGCGAATGATGGCCGTAGAGGAGGCTGTCGACGATCGTCTTTTTCTCCGCCGCCGAGCCTGCGCCCATGTGCAGCGAAAGCAATTCGAGGCAGACGGCCTCGACCTCGAGCGTGGAGCGGTAGAAAGAGGTCAGGGTCGTCGGGAAGACGTTGTCGCACAGAACCGAGAGAGCTTTGGGCCCGGCTTCGCCCTCGGGAAGACCGAACCAATCCCGGCTCATGACTCCGAACAGCCGCACGTCCTGTGCCGAAATCGACCCGAGCGGATCGTCCGCCCCGGACGTGGGACCCTGCAGCAGGGGATCGACCGGCGAGAACAAAGCGGCCGGCCCGGCGACGATCTCGTGGCCCGAGAGCGCGAGGATCGTTCCCGAGGAGGTGCACCGCTCCGGGACGATGAAGGCGAGATGGTCGGTGAACTGGTGGAGAAGCAGGGCGATGGCCCTCGCCGCGGTCACTTCGCCGCCGTGGCAGTGGAGCAGGACGTCGAGACGCTCGGTGCGTCCGATTTCCCGCAACGTGTCGTACAGTGCGGGAAGCAGATCCGTCTCCAGGTTCGAAGCCGCGAAAACGAGAAGCCGGCTGCGCCGCCGGCGTTCGATATCGACGATGTGGTGGTGAAGGTTCATTCGGCCTCGAGTCACGAACGGGCGGAGTCGACGAGCCACCGGGCGACGGCCCCGGTCATGTCCAGCTCGGGAACCAGCTGCTCGACGAAGAGGAACTGGCCGACGGGGTTGTTTTCCAGGAAAACGTGGTCGCCGGACGGAGTCACGACGAGGTCGATGGCGCCGAAGGTCAGGCCGTAGCTGTGGACGAAGTCGAGGCAGCGCCTCGCCACTTCGGGTGGAAGGGTCTCGGCCTCGTAGCGGATCTCCGCCGACATGTCGCGCCAGTCCGTCGTCGTCCGAGGATCGTCCTGCGAATGGATCCGGGCGGCGTACACGGATCCGCCGATGACCGTCACCCGAAGCTCGTGGCGCTTTGGAACATAATGCTGGAAGAAGCAGGGCAGCTCCGCCACCGAATCGAGCATATCCTCATGCTCCGGGCCGATCAGGGTGGTCGGGACCCCCCGCGCCAGCTCTTCCTGCGGACCGACCGAGTCGGCCGCGTCGAGCATCGAGGAGAGCAGCTTGAAGACGATGCCATGTTCGGCCGTGGCGGAAAACCGGTCCACTTCCGCACGGATATTGGTCATCAGCGATTCCGGAACGGCAAAGCCCATTCGCGCCGCGCGCCGAAGCTGCTCGGGCTTCCAGTGCGATCCGCGCACGGCGTCGGGATGGCTCATCCACCGGCAATCGAGCGACCGAAGAATGCCCAGCAGCATGTGGTCGGTTTCGGCGTCGGCATGCGCCTTCTCGTGCGCGCCCATGCCGTCGGAACGGTAGCGGAAGGACGCGCGCTTGCGCATCCAGACCGCTCCGACGTCCTGCAACGCGAGCGACTCCCCGCCCGCCGTCCGGACGAGCGAGCCGTCCCAGCGGCCGCCGGAAAAGCCGAAGCCGATTTCGAAGCCGGCGGGATATTCGTCGAGATCGAGCCGAAAGGCGGCCCCGCCCTCGGACTCGATCCGGGCCGCCACCAGGTCGGCGTGAAGATCGTCGCTGTTGGTGACGATCAGAACGCGCTTTGACACCTGCGCTCCGCCGTCAGCAATAGTAGCCGTTGTCTCTCCAACGATACTGACCGTCGCCGACATAAGTGCAGGCGGCGAGAGAAACGCCGTCGCGCGCCATCCATTTGGAATCGGTTCCGGCTGTCTTGCCGGCGAGCTTGAAGGCAAAAGTCCTCATTTCCATCTCCTTTGCTGGCCATTCTTTTCAGAGTTCGGTCAGATTTCGGTAACCGACCGCACCGTCTCGGGGTCGACCGGGCCAAGGAGCCCCCGGCCTGAGCCGGAGACTCCGCGACGTAGCGATCCTAGCAATATATCCCGTCGTCGCCTCTTAAGCGGCTAGCGCGATAATTGTAGTCGCCGACGTTGCTGCAGCCGGCGAGCGAGATTCCGTCGCGGGCCGTCCATTTGGAAGCGCCCCTGGCGGCCTTGTCGGACAGCTTGAATGCAAAAGTCTTCTTTTCCATTTTAATTCTCCACGGTTTGTAAATCGGAGCGACATTAGCTGCTGCGGCTCATTGGACAGCTACAGTGCCAGCGTCGCTCCGGGGTCAGTAGAGTCTAGCAATAAACGCCGTTGTCTCCGAACCTGCTCGACTCGCGATAATTGCCAAGCCTGACTTCAGTGCAGCCCGCGAGCGGAACTCCGTCGCGCGCACTCCATTTGGAAACGGCGTTCGCGTTTTTGTCGGCCAATTTGAAAGCAAAGGTCTTCTTTTGCATCTTATCCTCCGGGCTCAATAAATTATGCGGTTCGTACGTGATCGGGTGACAAGGACACCCGAGGAGCCCCCGATTTTTAGTCGAGGGCTCCAGGACGTTCTGCTGCTAGCAATACTCTCCGTTGTCACCCAGCCTGAGCTTGTAGCGCAAATCTCCGTCTCCGGTGACGTCGGTGCATCCGGCGACAGCAACGCCGTCGCGAGTCCTCCATTTGGAGGCGCCGTTCGCGGCCCTGTCGGCCAGCTTGAACGCAAAGGTCTTCTTTTCCATCTCTACTTCTCCTGCTGTGGCAGTTTCATCCGCATTGGATCAAATCCGCCCTTCGACTCGCCCGGAGGGGGAGTCCGACTTCCGTCGGAGCTCTCAAGCTACCTGTTAGCAATGGTAGCCGTTATCACCCCCTCTGACGTAATCGCGATAATCCCCTTCGGAACGCTCGCTGCATCCCGCAATGGAGACTCCGTCGCGCGCCTTCCATTTCGACGTCCTGTTCGCGGCCTTGTCCGCCAGCTTAAACGCAAAGGTCTTTCTTTCCATCTCTACTTCTCCTAAGTTGCGTATTATATCCGCTTCCGGATATAATTACATCCGGCGACTCGGAGCTTCACCGAAACCAAGGCTGACACCGGTGCTCAGTGTCTTCAACCCTATCGGCGTATTCTTTCCCCTGACTGCGGTGCGCCGACCCGTGCCCGAGGCGAATTACATGATCCGGGCTTCCAATTGCGCTTCGCCGGCGCCGGAGCCTTTGGTCCGAAACGGATGAACGACCCGAAATCCATCCCCCAATCGCCCGCCCGGTGGGCGCTGAGCCAGTTGCTGGCGCTGATGTGGCCGAGCGGCGAGGCGGGCATGAAGGTGCGAGTCGTCGTCTCGGTCGCGCTGATCTTCGCGGCCAAGCTGGTCGCGGTCGCGGCGCCCTTTCTCTACAAGCAGATCATCGACTCACTGTCCGGTCCGGCGCTCGCCGCGATCCCGATCGCCCTGATCCTCGCTTACGGGGTGGCCCAGGTCGGCGGGCAGCTGGTCGAGGCGGTTCGAAGCCTGGTCTTCATCAGGGTGGCCCAGCGCGCGATCCGGTCGACCGCGCTCCAGATGTTCAACCACATCCATTCGCTGTCGCTCCGAGTCCACCTCGATCGGCAGACCGGCGGCCTCGCCCGGGTCGTGGACCGCGGAGTCTCCGGAATCGAGTTTCTGCTCGAGCTCATGCTGTTCAACGTCGTTCCGACGTTTCTGGAGCTGGTGCTGGTCTCGGCCATCCTGTGGGGCTTCTACAGCGCGGACTTCGCGGTCGCGGTGCTTGCCACCGTGCTTTGCTATGCCGGCCTGACCATCGCCGCAACAGGCCGGCAGATCCGCGCAAGGCGCTACCGCAACACGTGCGACGTGGCGGCGATCTCGATCGCCGTCGACAGCATTCTCAACTATGAGACGGTGAAATATTTCGGCGCCGAGGCGAACGAAGCGCAACGTTACGAGCAGGCCAAGCGCGCCTACGAGGAGGCCGCGGTCCGCGCCGAAAGGGTCGAGGCTCTGTCCGCCGCCGGCCAGGCGGCGATCATCGCCGCCGGGATGATCGCGGTCATGGTCATGGCCGGCCGCGAGGTCGCCGCCGGCACGATGACGGTCGGCGATTTCGTTCTGGTCAACGCCTATCTGCTCCAGCTCTACGTGCCGCTCGGAATGCTCGCGTCGAGCTACAGCGGAACGAGGCAATCGATCACCGACGTCGAGTCGTTGGTCCAGCTGCTCGAGGTGCAGCCGGACGTGACGGATGCGCCGGGCTCACCCGACCTGGTGGTCACCGGCGGCGAAGTCTCGTTCGACGCCGTCACTTTCGCCTACGATCCGCGCCGGCCCATCCTGAAAGATGTGTCGTTCGACGTTCCGGCCGGGAAGACGGTGGCGATCGTCGGCCATAGCGGCGGCGGCAAGTCCACGCTCGCGCGCCTCCTGTTCCGCTTTTACGACGTCCGGGGCGGCGCCATACGCATCGACGGCCAGGATCTGCGCGAGGTGTCGCAGAAGAGCCTTCGCCGGGCGATCGGAATGGTGCCGCAGGACACGGTCCTGTTCAACGACACGATCGGCTACAATATCGGCTACGCCCGCCCGGGCGCGACGGCCCGGGAGATCGAAGCCGCGGCTCGGGCCGCCAGCATCCACGACTTCATCCTCACGCTTCCCGACGGTTACGAGACGAGAGTGGGCGAGCGCGGGCTGAAGCTGTCGGGAGGCGAGAAGCAGCGGGTGGCGATCGCCCGGGTCGTCCTGAAGGATCCCGCGATCCTCGTCTTCGACGAGGCGACCAGCGCCCTCGACAGCCAGACCGAGCGGGAGATCCAGGAGAGCCTCCACTCCATCTCCGCCGAACGAACGGTGCTCGTCATCGCCCACCGCCTCTCGACGATCGTCGATTCGGACGAGATACTCGTGCTCGCCGGCGGCGAAGTCGCGGAGCGGGGCCGCCATCATGAGCTGCTTGCCCGCGGCGGCCTCTACGCCGCGATGTGGCGCCGCCAGAAGCGCGCTGCGGAGCGTGGAGAGCTTCGGGACCAGGCGCTCGCGGCCGGCGACTCGGCCTGAGCGGCCAGCTGCGCGAAGGGCCCAGCGCCGGTCTCGCCGTGGTTCGGCTGTCGTTCAGCTTTCGTAACGAAAAATCGGGGCCCCTTCACGCCTCGATCAGGAGCGTTGAGATGCGCACCCTCCGCCTATCCGCTTTCATTCTTCTGGCCTGTGCCGCCGGCGCCCCCCTGCCCGCCCAAATCGCCGGCAAGCGCGATTACGGCCGGGTGCCTCCGTCGAGCCCCTTCCTCGAGGACAGCCGGCTGCCCGGCCCGGGGGTCGGAAGGGAATTGCGCGACATCGACAAGCGGATCGACCGTGCCCGCGAGTCGGGCAGGCTCTCCGGGCGGGACGCCCGGCGCCTCGAGCGCGAGGCCCGGGCGATCGGCCGGCTCGCCCGCCGCTTCGGCCGCGACGGCCTGTCGCCCTCCGAGCGCGCCGAGCTGGAAGCGCGCGCCGCTTATCTGCGCGACTCGGTCGGCAAGCCCCGGCGCGGCGGCTGAATCAAATCGGGACAGTCATTTTCCGCCGCTTGTCCCGGCGCTCGGGCCCGACTTAACGCTTCGAGCCTCGCCACCGCGATCCGGGAAGGAGGCCGAACCATGCTGGCTGCAATCCTGCTCGACCTGCAGCTCTGTTGCGAGCTGCTCAACATCGTCGCCCATTTCGGCGGGTTCAGCGTCCGGCTCGCGGACCTGCGGGACCCGAGCGAGTGCCGGCGGATCGATTCCTTCGTCGCCGACCATCCCGACTCCGAGCTCTTCCATCGGCCCGCCTGGACGAGGGGGGTCGAACTCGGGACGGGCCAGGCGGGCCGCTATCTCGTCGCCGAGGACTCCGCCGGGCGGCTTACCGGGCTGCTTCCGCTGACCCGGATCCGCTCGCCCGTCTTCGGCTCGGCTCTGGTCTCGACCGGCTTCGGAGTCGGCGGCGGAATCCTCGCCGGCACCGGGATGGCGGTCGAGGCGCTCGCCGCCGCCGCCTGGTCGCTTGCCGGGCGCGAGGGGTGCCCCTCGGTCACCCTCCGGGGCGGCCGGCTTCCGGAATGCTGGAACCGGGAGGAAGGAATCTATGCCGGCTTCCTGCGCGAGCTGCCCGGCAGCGAGGAGGCGATCCTTTTGTCCATTCCGCGCAAGCAGCGCGCCGAGGTGCGGCGCTCGCTCTCCCTCGGGCTCGAATCGAGCGAGGGCCGGGACCGGCGGGCGCTCGACGACCATTACCGAGTCTATTCCGAAAGCGTGCGCAACCTCGGCACCCCGGTCTTCCCGCGGACCCTGTTCGAGGCCATGGCCCGAGAATGGGGCGAGGATTGCGAAATCCTCACGGTCCGGGCCGGCGACAGTCCGGTCGCCTCGGTGCTAAGCCTCTATTTCAAGGGCATCGTCCATCCCTATTGGGGCGGAGGAACCAGCCAGGCCCGGCGCCTGCGGGCCAACGACCTCCTTTATTACTCGCTGATGCGCCGCTCGGCCGAGCGCGGCTGCACCGGCTTCGATTTCGGCCGCTCCAAGGTCGGGACCGGAGCCTTCGCGTTCAAGAAGAACTGGGGGTTCGCGCCGCGCCCTCTCGCCTATGCGACGAAGGGGGCCCACCGCGACCTGAACCCCAACAGCGCCCGTTACCGGCTTCAGACGGCGGCCTGGCGCAGGCTGCCTCTTCGGGTCGCCAACCGAATAGGCCCACTCCTTGCCCGCGGCCTCGGCTGAGCCCATTGCCGTTTGCGGGCGCTCGGCCGGTCCGGCTTGCCCCCGGGAGAGCAGATGACCGCCAAGCTGCCCCATGAGCAAGTCTATGTCCGGCTCGGCCTGTCGGCGGTGCACGGAATCGGAGTGTTCGCGATCCGCGCGATCCCTGCGGGGACCGACATCTTCGCCAACGATCTGGTGCCGCTCGTCTGGGTGAGCAAGGCCGAGCTGGACCGCTCGAACCTCACTTCGGCCCAACGCGCTTTCTATCACGATTTCGGGATCCACCGAGGCGACCGGATCGGCTGTCCGGCCAATTTCCACAATCTCACCCCGGGCTGGTACCTGAACGAGCCGGCGCCCGGCGCCGAGGCCAATGTCGAAAGCACCGCCGATCTCTGCTTCGTCGCACGCCGCGACATCGCCGAGGGGGATGAGCTCACCATCCGATATTCCGGCTTCAGCGAGCAGGGCTAACTCCCTTCCAGGCAAAAATCAGCGCAACTGGCTGTCCTTGCTTCCGCGCCGGTTGAACCCGGCGCCCGAGCGCCTCGACTCCGCGTCGCGCTCCGACTGGCAGGCCACGCAGGTCCGGGTCCCGGGAAGCGCTTCCCGGCGCCGCTCCGGAATGAGCTCGCCGCAATCCTCGCAATATTCCGAGCCCTCCCCGGCCGGCAGCCGGGCGCGCGCGCTCAGCACCGCGTCCTTCACCGTATCGTCGATCTGATCCTGCACCGCGCCGTCGCGCGCCCATCCGCCCGCCATGGCCAAGCTCCTTTTCGTCTCCCGTCTAAATGGGAATCCGCCACGCTTCGTTCCAGACAGCCCCGCCCCGCCCAGCAAAATCAACGCTTTAGACATCGGTGCCTGGCACCGTTTTTCGCAAAGCCTCGAAGCCGCCTGATCCTAGGCTCGGCCCTCGGCTAGAACAGCGCGGTCATCCCCAGACCATCCCGTCGGCCCGGTCGCGCGAATCGGAGGCGCCTTCGAATCCCGAATAAGTCATCGCGCACAACGCGTCCTCGAGCTCGGGAAAGGCGCCCGCAAGCTTTCGTGCGGCCGGTCTCGAACCAAAGCGCGACCGGCTCCGCCCGGCGCGCCCAAGGGGCGCGCGCGGCGCCTCTCTTTCTGCTATGAGGACCGAGCGCCCGCGGCTCAGAGGTAATATGGCGACCATCGAGACTTATGCCAGACCCGGGCGTCTCTACCGTTATCGCAGCTTGGGCAGCACTACCATCGGCGACGAGGCCCGAGTGAATCCGAAACTGCTCGACCGCGAATTGGACGCGATCGAAAACAGATATATTTATTGTCCGATATTCACCCGAATGAATGATCCGATGGAGGGTTTCTACCGGGCAAGCACCCGGCTGGCCCGGCGACCGGACTATGAGGACCTGGTGGAGTCGATCCGACGCCAGAAGGTCAGGCTCGGAATCGCCTCCTTGTGCGAGTCGTGGAGCAATGAATTGATGTGGGCCCATTACGCGGACAGCTTCCGCGGCATCTGCATCAGCTACTCTTTCACAAGGCTGCTGGAAGGGCTGCCGGAAAGCTGTGCGCTTTCGCGCATTGCCTACGGGGACAAGCCCTACCACCTGATCACTGCCGATCTGGAGCGCGACGAGCGGCCGCGTTCCATTCTCTCCACCAAGAGCCTGAGATGGTCGTACGAGCGGGAATGGCGACTGTTCGCGGAGCGAAGCGGCAGGGTCCGCTACGACAACGCTGCCGTCTCATCCGTCTATCTCGGCGCAAGAATGGCGGAACCCGATCGGGCCGTGATCCGGAACCGCCTGCATGCAATAGGAGTGCCGGTCCGCGAAACCCACGTGGATGGCTATGCCGTGGAGCGCAGCAAGCGCGACCGCGACCGCTGAACCCTG
The DNA here is from genome assembly GCA_036388065.1 of Allosphingosinicella sp. GTDB lineage: Bacteria > Pseudomonadota > Alphaproteobacteria > Sphingomonadales > Sphingomonadaceae > Allosphingosinicella. The sequence continues at coordinate 35,159 of DASVSP010000061.1, read as the reverse complement.
AGGCCCTGACCTGCTCCCTTCACCAGAGCGCGTTCAAGGTCCGTCTTGACCGGATCGCGTGGTGCGGCCCTTGTACCTTCGGGTACGTCTTTCCAAAAATCCAGGCCCGGTCGGCCGTGAAGCACAACTGCTCGCTGCGCTCGGCTAACAACCCGCCGCCCGTCCCTTCCAGGGAAGGGAGAGGGCGGCGCCGCCGGGAGTAGCTGCACTCCCTTGAAGGAGGGAAGACAAAGGCGCCCTCGCGACTGCCCGTCACGGACCTCGCTGAGGCACCCGCGATTATCCCGATGGTCGCCGCCCCCGCTTATGCTATCCACCGATGCCGAAGGATCGTTGCAGCTGGGGCGCTTGCGGGGATGGCAGTTGAAATCGCGTCCGAGAGCGGGCCGCCCGCACGGCGCTTGCCGCTGAGGCTTCCGAGCCGGATCCCCGATTTCGGGCCGCGCGGCTTCTTCCTCTTCAGGATCGTCTGGTTCGCGGCCTTCGCGCTGGCAATGATCGGGCCAATCGCCGGGACCTGGCAGCGTTTCGACGAGGCGGGGCGAAACAGCGGCCTCGTCTCCGGGAGCCGCGCCGGGGTGGCTCTGGCCGAACAGGATCTGACTCGGATCCGATTCCCGGTCGGGCCGGCCGCGGCCTCGGCCGGGATCCGCGCCGGCGACGACATCGTCGCGATCGACACCATCCCGGTGTCCGACGTGGTGGCCATGCCGGGCTCGCGCGCCGGTGCGGCGGGGGCGGGCAACGAGACCGACCGATTGCTGTTCAACGACCTTATGAGCGGCTCGGAGGACCGGGAGGTCTCGCTCACCCTGCGCTCGAGCGACGGGCGGACACGCGAGCTCGCGATTCGGACCGGCGAGGCCCATATCGAGCGCGCCGCCCGATCGATCGGACTGCCGCCGGGGCTTTTGAGCTTCATCGACCTCATCCACCTCGCAACCTACCCCTTCCTGCTGATCTCGGCCTGGCTGCTGTTCCGCCGCAAGCGCGAGGATGTGGTCAGCTCGGTCGTCTCGCTGGCGATCCTGCTCACCATGGCGACCGAGCAGCCCTCGGCGACCTTCCTCGCGCTCGTCCTCGAGCTGCCCGAAGGAGTCCATCAGGCGCTCTACGACCTCGCCAACATCCTCCTGATCGGCGGAATATTGCTCTTCCCGCACGGCCGGCTGTCGCCGAGGATCACGATCGGGCTTCTCGCCGCCTTGCCGCTGCTGCTGTTCCTCGAGGGCGATTTCTACCGCGCGGTGCTGATCGCGGCGATGGCCGCCTCGGTCCTCCTCTTCCTATGGCGGCTGAGAAGCGCTTCGGGCGACGAACGCCAGCAGCTCAAATGGGCGGTATTCGGCTTTTCGGGCTACGTCTTCTTCGTCGGGGTCTCGATCACCGCCGACATCCTGAAGGCGGGGGCCTCGGGCCTCGCCCAGCAGCTTTTCCTCGAGGTCGCGGCCGGCTTCGCATTCGGGCTGGCCTTCCTGCTGCTCCAGGCCGGACTGCTTGTCGCGCTGCTCCGCTACCGGCTCTACGACGCCGAGGTGGCGATCAGCCGCTCCGCCTCCTTCGCCCTCATCGCGGTCATCCTGGCGGGGATCTTCGCCGCGACGATGGAGGGCGTTAAGGAGGTGATCCTTCGCTTCTTCGGGCGCGACGCGGGCTCGATCGCTCCGATCGTCGGGGCCGCCTTGTCGACGGTGATGATCAATCCGATCTACGAGCGGGTCCAGGGCTGGGCCGAGCGGCGCTTCCAGCGCAAGCTGGTCGAGATGCGCCGCGACCTTCCCGACTGCCTTCGCGACCTCCGCCACTTCGCCACCCTCCCGGAACTCGTCGAAGAGATACTGAAGCGGATTTCTTCGGGCGTTCGCTCGGCCCGGCTGGCGCTGGTTCTCGACGGCACGGTCGCAGGGAGCCGGGGGACCGGGGCGGCGGAGGTGGAGGCCTGGCTGCACAGGACTGCGCTGGATCCCGCCTGCTCCTCGGGCGTCGAGACGGGCGATTCCTTCTTTCCGCTCCGGCGACCGCTCAGCCTCGACGACGGCACGTGCCTAGGCTGGATCCTGCTCGGCCCACACCCCGACCGGTCGAGGCTCAGCACGGCGGAGCTCGACGCGCTCGACGAGCTTGCCGCCCCGATCGCGCGCGCCGTCCGGGTGGTCCTGGCGCGCCAGGCGCGCGAGGCCGAGGTGACGGACGCGATCGCCCGCCAGCAAAGACAGATCGACGCGCTCCTGTCCCGCTTCGCTGCGAGCCCGCCCGGACACAATTGAAACACTCGCCCGCGGGCTCCGGCATGAAGCTGCAACAGGGCAGGATTAACCGGTCTTTCCGAAGTGGTTTTACGCAATTCCGGGATGGAAGGCAGATCGATGGAAAGTTTCGCGCGCACAGCGTTCAGGGCGGCCGCGGCGGCGGCCATGGTTGCGGCTCCCGCCGCCCTGGTGGCGACTCCGCTGGTGGTTCGTTCGGCCGGACCGTCGGCCAAATCCTATCCGCCGGGCCGGGCGGTCGGCGAGAACACGCCCGTGATCTTGAAGGCCGGCGACGTCGTCACCGTGCTTGCCCCGTCCGGAGCTCGGACCCTGCGCGGGCCCGGCACCTTCAGGGTGGCCGGGGGAGGCACCGCACCGGCGTTCAACGCGCGTTCCCGCTTCAGCGCGATGCGCGGGCCGGAAGTGCCGCCGTCTCCGGGCCTTTGGGACGTCGACGTATCGAAGAGCGGCAATGTCTGCCTCTCCGATCCCGCCCGGGTCGTCCTCTGGCGCCCCGCCGCCGCCGACGACGGCACGCTCCAGGTGATTCCCGCCGGAGGCGCAGGGCAGCCCGTCGCCTGGCCCGCCGGTCGATTGGTGCAGCGCTGGCCGCAGCAGCTTCCGATCGCCGACGGCGACGAATTTTCACTGAAGTGGGAGGAGGCGGGCCAGTCGACGAGGCTCAAATTCAAGACCCTGGCCGCGGTGAGCGAGGACCCGACCGTGCTTGCCAAGACGCTCATCGACAATGGCTGCCAATCCCAGCTCGATCTGCTGCTCAAGGCGGCGCCTCAGGAGTGACGACGCAGACCGCTCGGGGCGATCGCGGTCGCAATCCCGATCAGGCATGACAGAGGACCGGGCGCTTCGTCCGCAAGCGCCCGATCCCGCCATGGGGACGAAGCCATTCAACTCGGACTGGCTGGGCCGCAGCGTCTGGGATCAATGCTAAACCGTTGATACTGCTCGACGATGGCCGGCCGGCGTTACCCGGCAGGGCCGTCGCCATCTCGCCCACCGCCCTTCCCTGCCGCCTTGGATTCCAGCAAGGCCGCTTCGGCCTCGATCGAATCGGCGAGCTCGATCAGGGTTCGGGAGACTCCTGTCGAAAAGCCGCTGGCGGCCTTGCGAAGGCTTTGCGCGCGCTGGCGCATTGCGGCCGCCTGCATTTTCCGGATTTCCATAGACGCACACCTCGCCCGGGCAGGCTCGCCTAGTGATGCTACAATCCAATACTTGCAAGTGTATTTCGGTTTTTCTGTGTTCCAGCAAAGACGGCGGCCGAGGGGACTTGAGGAACTCGCCTTTGGCCCAGTCTATTTGGCCCCCTTGCCGACGAATGCTCCCTGCTTTCCAGCGAGTACGATGGTCGCTCGCGATGGATTCTAGAAAAAGTAGCGCGTGGTCTTAAAGGTAGCGCGGGGTCTTAAAAGCCACACCAGCGAGATCAAGCCAATGGGCAGTGAGGGATGGCGGCGCCGCAGCGCCTTCAAGGTGTGTTGCAAGGCTAACACTCTCATGCTAGGCCTGCCGAATGACCGACGAGATTGAGATCGCCCCCGTCAGGACCCGGACGACCGTATTTCGGGAGGAAACGGGCGGCCGCCTTGCTCCGGTGGAGGCGGGCTCTTCGCCGGCGCTGGAGCGGCTTCACGCCCTGGTCCGGCGCGGCTACACGGCCCAGCTCGGCGCTTCCGCCAATCCCGACCGAGTGGTGCTCCGCCATCTCGGACTCGCGCCCGACCTGGTGCTTCACGCCAACGGCGATATCGAGGGCCTCGACGCGCGGCGGCCGCGCTACAAAAGGGACATCGACCCGCCGGCCCCGATCGGCGGCCGCACCGACGCGGACCATCTGCGCTTCATGCGCTTCCTCGACACGGTTCCGCCCATCACCTTCTGGCACCGCAACCGCCCGTGGCGGAAAAAGTATCTCTATCTGCCCGCCGTGCTGGTCGTCGTCTGGCTGGCCTGCGTGATGCTGACCGTAATGCTGTTCGACTACTGAGGCAGGGCCGCTTTTCGCGAGTCCGCGTTATTCCTCGAGGCGGCCCGTCGACTCGCGGTCGCGCGCATTCCTTCGGAGGAGCGGGAACTCAGGCAACCAAGATTCGCGGCGGACGGTCCAGAGTTCGTAGGTTGGGACGAGCGGGCCCGGCGAATCGAGCGACCCCAGATTGACTTCGACCTCGTCCCCGGTTCGTCCGAAGACCGACGAGCCGCAGCGCGGGCAGAAGAACCGGCCGGCATAATCGCGAGTCTCGCCTTCCACCTCGACCGAAGCCTCGGGGAAGACGGCGGATGCATGGAAAAGGGCCCCATGATGCTTGCGGCAGCCGAGGCAATGGCAAAGCCCCACCCGATAGGGACGGCCCGCCGCTTCGATCCGGACGTTTCCGCACAGGCATGAGCCGGTGAATCGGTCCACTCTCATTCTCCCGCCGGCCGAATCTCCGCGGCATCATACATCTTTTCCGCCGGAGCCGTGGAACGCGTTCCCGCCCGTCGATCAACCGTGGAGATAAGGGACCGGGACGTTCGACTCGGTGGCGAGGACGAGCTGCCAGCGGACTTCGCCCTGGCCCGGATTGTGCGGATGGTGCTGGCGGTCGGGCAGGACGGTGTTGCCTTCCTGAGCGATCTCGTTGCCGCAACCGACGCAGCGGTAGATTCCTCCGCTCGGTATGTGAAGGCCGGCGGGAAGCACCTGGTCGAAAGTCGAATTCTTGCTCGGCTTCAAATAGTTCGAATATTTGTAGAGCGCCAAGATTCCCTCCCCATCCCCCGACAGCGGGCTCGCCGAAGCGGTTTAGCGCGAGAGCGTTACCTTGGCGCTAATCCGTCCCCTCGCCCACCGCCGGGAAGCTCAGATAGGCCAGCCGCCGCACTTCGCGCCGCCCGCGGACCACGGTGTCCAGGATCAGCCCTACTCCGAAGCTCAGGAAGGCGACGACCATCAGCCCGGTGACCAGGATGGCGGTGGGGAAGCGGGGCACCAGCCCGGTCGCGGCGTAGGTGACGACGAGCGGGACGGCGAGGACCAGGGCAAGCGCTGCGAGGAAGGCCGCGAAGCCGCCGTAGAAGAGGTCCGGGCGCTCGATCCGGAACAGGTGCAGGATGGTGCGCATGATCCGCCAGCCGTCGCGGTAGGTCGAAAGCTTCGACTCGGAGCCTTCGGGGCGGGCGCCGTAGGCGGTCACCACCTCGGCGACCGGCATTGCCAGCTCGAGCGCGTGGACGCTGATCTCGGTTTCGGTCTCGAAGCCGCGAGAGAGAGCGGGGAAGCTCTTGACGAAGCGGCGGGAGAACACCCGATAGCCCGAGAAGATGTCGGTGAAGCTCCGGCCGAACAAGCCGGCGAGGATCCCGGTGAACAGCCGGTTGCCGAGTCGGTGGCCGCGCCGATACGCCTCCTCGACCTCGGATTTGCGGGCTCCGACGACCATGTCGAGCCGCTCCTCGACGAGACGCCGGACGAGCTCGGGCGCCGCGGCCGCGTCGTAGGTCGAGTCGCCGTCGGCCATGACATAGACGTCCGCCTCGATGTCGGCGAACATCCGCCGTACGACATGGCCCTTGCCCTGCATCCGCTCTTCGCGGACGGTCGCGCCTGCCCCCTCGGCGAGTTCGCGCGTTCGATCACGGCTGTTATTGTCGTAGACGTAGAGCCGCGCCGACGGCAGGGCCGCCTTGAACGCCGCCACCGTCTGGCCGATCGCCGCTTCCTCGTTGAAGCAAGGGAGAAGGACGGCGATTCTGAGCTGCGACTGATCCACCGGCAACCCCTGCCCCCTCAACCGTTCGGCCTGAGCCTGTCGAAGGCCCCTCTTTGAGTGAAGGAGAGGGCTTCGACAAGCTCAGCCCGAACGGCCTCAAGCGTCCTTCTTTTTCGCCTTGGGCTTCTTGGCTGAAGCCTGGTCCGCCGGAGCGGCTTCAGCTGCTTCGGCCTTCTTCGCCTTGCCCTTCTTCACGGGCGCCTCCGCCGCTGCAGCTTCCTCGGCAGGAGCCGCTTCGGCCGCAACGGCCTTCGCCTTGCCCTTCCTGGCGGGCCTGGCCTCAGCTTCGCCCGTCTCGGCGGGAACGGCTTCGGCCTTGGCCTTCTTCGACGCCGGCTTCTTCGCCTTGGGGGCCTCGACGTGGCCGTGGTCGTGGCCGTGGTCGCAATCGGGGCCGTGGACGTGGCCGGAATCCGGGCCGCCGTCCGTCGACTCGATCTCAGCCTGGAGCGCCTCCCGGCTCACCTTTCGTTCGGTGACCTCGGCCCTTGCGAAGAGGAAGTCGACGACCTTGTCCTCGAACAAGGGGGCCCTCAGCTGGGCCGCCGCTATCGGCTCGTTGCGCACATATTCGACGAACTTCTGGCGATCCTCCGGGCGGTATTGCTGGGAGGCCTGCATGATCAGCTGGTTCATCTCGTTGTCGTTGATCGAGATGTTGTTTCGAGTCCCGATCTCGGAGAGGAGCAGTCCGAGGCGCACCCGGCGCTCGGAGATCGCCCGATATTCCTCACGCTCACTCTCCATCTCGGCGCGGGCCGCGGCCGGATCCTCCTCTTGGGCCGCTTCCTGCTCGAGCTGCTGCCAGATCTGCGCGAACTCCGCCTCGACCATCGAGGCCGGGACCTCGAAATCATGGCTATTGGCGAGCTGGTCGAGGAGCCTGCGCTTCATGTGGGTCCGGGTGAGGCCGCCAAGCTCCTGCTCGACCTGGCCCTTCATCAGCTCGCGCAGCTGGTCGATTCCCTCGAGGCCCATCGACTGGGCGAAGCTGTCGTCGATCTGCATCGCCCGCGGCTTCTGGACCTCGCCGACGGTGACTTCGAACACGGCCTCGCGGCCCTTCAGGTAGGCGACCGGATATTCCTCCGGGAAGGTGACGTTCAAAGTGCGCTGCTCGTTCGCCTTGGCGCCGATCAACTGATCCTCGAAGCCCGGAATGAGCCGGCCCGAGCCGAGTTCGACCCGCATAGATTCGCCCTTGCCGCCTTCGAACGGCTCGCCGTCGACGCTTCCTTCATAGTCGATGATGACGAGATCGCCGGATTCGGCCGCCGCTCCGGCGGGGGCCGGATCGAAGCTCTTCTGGCCCTCGGCCAGCCGGGCGATCGCCGAATCGACCTCCTCGGGGCTCGGCTCGACGAGAAGCCGCTCCAGCTTCAGGTCGTCGATCTGGGGCGCCGGCACCTCGGGCAAAGTCTCGATCTCTACCTTGACGACCGCGTCCTGGCCGGGTCCGCCCTCCTCGAGCTGGACCTGCGGGTTCATCGCCGGCCGAAGCTTCTGCTCGGCGATCAGTTGCTGAACGCCCTCCTGCACCGCGGTGTTGAGCGCTTCCTGCTCGATCGCGGGCCCGTGCATCTTGCGCACGAGATTGGCGGGCACCTTGCCGGGGCGGAAGCCGGGCATCCGGATCTGAGGAGCGACCTTCTTCAGTTCGCCGTCGACCCGGGCGTCGATCTCCTTCTTGGGGATGGTGATCCGGTAGGCGCGCTAGAGGCCCTGGTTCAACGTCTCGACGGTCTGCATGATTGAAAGCTCTTACCTTCTGCGGGAGTGCGGGCCCTGGACGAATTCAGCCTGGCGGGACTGGTGCGGGCGAAGGGACTCGAACCCCCACATCTTTCGATACCAGGACCTAAACCTGGCGCGTCTACCAGTTCCGCCACGCCCGCCGGGCCGCCGGTCGCGCGGGGATATAGCAGGCGTGGCGCGGGGGGCAAGCCGAAGCGAGCAAAGGCCCGACTGAAGGACCCCGGTGCCATCCGTGCCCGCCTTCCAAGGACGGGTCTGGCCGGAGGATTCGACGCGAAGATGCAAAGACGCAAAGATTCCGCGACGCGGACCAAGTCACTGCGTGGCGAGCCGCACCGCGTCTCCCGCGACGCGCGGTTGTTCGGGGCGCTCCGCGCTCTTTGCGTCTTTGCGTCTTTGCGTCTTTGCGTTGAAAATGGGTTCGCAGGGCATGGCCGAACGAGCGCCGGACCCTTGGCGGCTTGCGCTCCGGCCCCGGACGCGTGACACCGTGGCGATGGCCACCCAAGTCCCAGCCCCATCGACCGCCCGCCGCGACCGGCGTGTCATCGCCGCCGCCTCGCTCGGCACCGTCTTCGAATGGTATGATTTCTACCTTTACGGGCTGCTCGCCACGATCATCTCGAGCCAGTTTTTCTCAGGGGTCGACGAGAGGACGGGTTTCATCTTCGCACTCGCCGCCTTCGCCGCGGGCTTCGCCGTCCGCCCGTTCGGCGCTTTGGTGTTCGGAAGGATCGGCGACCTCGTTGGGCGCAAATATACCTTTCTCGTCACCATGGCGCTCATGGGCCTCTCGACCTTCCTCGTCGGGCTTCTGCCCAGCTACGCGACCGCCGGAGTCGCCGCCCCCGTGGCGCTGGTGACCCTTCGCCTCCTCCAGGGGCTGGCGCTCGGAGGCGAATATGGCGGAGCGGCGACCTACGTGGCGGAGCATGCGCCGCCGGGGCGCCGCGGCTTCTATACGAGCTGGATCCAGACGACGGCCACACTCGGCCTCTTCGCCGCTTTGCTCGTCGTGATCGGGACCCGTACGCTGCTCGGCGAGGCCGCTTTCGCCGAATGGGGTTGGCGGGTCCCCTTCCTGCTCTCCATCCTGCTCCTGGCGGTCTCGCTGTGGATCCGGATGCAACTCGAGGAGAGCCCGGTCTTCAAGAAGATGAAGGCGGAAGGAACCACGTCGAAGGCGCCTCTCCGCGAGAGCTTCGGCCGCTGGGGCAATGCCAAGATCGTCCTCATCGCCCTGTTCGGGGCCGTCGCCGGCCAGGCCGTGGTCTGGTATACGGGGCAGTTCTACGCCCTCTTCTTCCTCGAGAAGACTCTCAAGGTCGACGGCGCCACCGCCAACATCCTGATCGCGATCGCCTTGGCCATGGCCACGCCCTTCTTCGTCTTCTTCGGCTGGCTCTCCGACCGGATCGGGAGGAAGCCGATCATCCTCACCGGCTGCGCGCTCGCGGCGCTGACTTATTTTCCGCTGTTCGAAGGCCTCACCCGGGCCGCGAACCCGGCCCTTTACGAAGCTCAGCGACAGGCCCCCGTGGAGGTGATGGCCGATTCGCGGGTGTGTTCGCTTCAGTTCGATCCGATCGGCAAGAAGAGCTTCAACCGGAACGGCTGCGACATCGCGAAGAGCATTCTTGCCAAGGCGGGCATCGGCTACGTCTCGGTCGACACCGAATTTGAAACGGGAGCGCGGCTCAAGATCGGCAACGCGTTCGTCGACATCCCCAATGCCCCGTCGGCTGGCGTTTGGGAAGGACATGCGCGCTGGGCGGCGACCGCCGAAGCCGATATCAAGGCGGGCCTGGCGCGCGCCGGCTATCCTTCCAAGGCCGATCCCGGCCGAGTGAACAAGCCCGCCGTCGTCGGGATCCTCTTCCTGCTCGTCCTCTACGTTACCATGGTCTACGGTCCGATCGCGGCTTTGCTGGTCGAGCTTTTCCCGAGCCGGATCCGCTACAGTTCGATGTCGCTCCCCTACCATATCGGCAACGGCTGGTTCGGCGGCTTCCTCCCCACCACGGCCTTCGCCATGGTCGCCGCGACCGGGGACATTTATTACGGCCTCTGGTACCCAATCGGGATCGCGGTGCTCACGCTGATCGTCGGCCTCTTCCTGCTGCCGGAGACCCGGGGGCGGGAGATGGAGTGAAAGACACGGAAACACCGTTCGCCCTGAGCCTGTCGAAGGGCTTTCCTTCTTTCCTTCCGAGGTGAAGGGAGGGGCTTCGACAAGCTCAGCCCGAACGGTCTTGGTAGCGCCTCCCTCCCCTCTCCTCCTTGCCTCCCCGCCCGGTTCCGTTAAGGCAACGCAATGACCCTCCCAGCCGTCCTCCAGCGCCTTCGCCTCCCGGCGATCGGCGCCCCTCTCTTCATCGTCTCCAACCCGGACCTCGTCATCGCCCAGTGCAAGGCGGGGATCGTCGGCTCATTCCCGGCGCTCAACGCCCGTCCGCAGAGCCTGCTCGACGAATGGCTCCACCGGATCACCGAAGAGCTCGCCGCCTGGGACCGGGGCAATCCCGACCGCCCCGCGGCGCCCTTCGCGGTCAACCAGATCGTCCACCGCTCCAACGACCGGCTCCAGCAGGACATGGCGACCTGCGCCAAATGGAAGGTGCCGATCGTCATCACGTCGCTGGGCGCGATCGTCGAGGTCAACCAGGCGGTTCACGGGTGGGGCGGGATCGCACTCCACGACATCATCAACGACCGCTTCGCACGAAAGGCCGTGGAGAAGGGCGCGGACGGAGTGATCGCGGTCGCGGCCGGAGCCGGCGGCCATGCCGGGACCCTCTCGCCCTTCGCGCTCGTCCAGGAGATCCGCCAATGGTTCGACGGGCCCCTGGCCCTTTCGGGCGCGATCGCCACCGGGCGCGCAATTCTCGCGGCGCAGGCGATGGGGGCGGACCTTGGATATATCGGCTCGCCCTTCATCGCCACCGAGGAGGCCAATGCCGCCGAGGCCTACAAGCAGGGGATATGCGACGGACGGGCGGCCGACATCGTCTATTCCAGCCTCTTCACCGGAGTTCACGGCAACTATCTGCGCGCCTCCATCGCCGCGTCCGGCCTCGACCCGGACAAGCTGCCGGAGGGCGATCTCAAGACCATGGACTTCGGCGGAGGGGAGAGCGCGAAGAAAGCGTGGCGGGACATCTGGGGCTCCGGCCAAGGCATCGGCGCCATCGACCGGGTAAGGCCGGCGGGCGAATATGTGGCGGAGCTCATCGGGCAATATGAGGAAGCCAGGGCGGGGCTTTGCGGCTGACCGTCATCCCGGCGAAAGCCGGGATCTCAGTACAAGAAGTCTCGGCGGGTCTCCCCGAGATCCCGGCCTTCGCCGGGACGACGGTTGTTAGAACGACCGCTCCAGCCGGCTCATCAGGCTCCTTGCCGGACTGGCCTGAGGCTCCGCGCCCCCGGCCGGCACATCGTCCAGCCTCTTGACCCGCGCATGGAGATCGCGGCTTGCGTCGATAAGAGCGACGGCGGCTTGCGGAAGCTTCGGCAGCAGGGCCTCGTCGGACTCCGGCGCTTCGCCGAGGCGCCGGGCCGGCTTTCGCGCCTGACTTCGGCTCAGCTCGCCGGCCTCGACCGCGCGCTGGGTCAGCAGCCAGGCGATGACGTGCATTAGCCGGGTCGTGACCTTGAGAGATTCGCAGGAAAAGCCGACCCGGTCGATCGGGTCCAGCGAGTCGCGGTCGGCGCGGCCGCTCATGTCGAAATAGGACCGGGCCTCGTCGGCCAGAAGCATCGCCTCGGTGTAGAGCGAGGCTACGAGCTTGGCGGTCAGCGGGAGTCGCGGTTCGGACATGGGGCCATGCTGCCACAGAGCCGGGCAGGCGGCGAGTGGCAAAGAAGGTAAAGGCGGGTCTGTGCCGTGAAGGGACACGTCATCTCGGCGAAAGCCGGGACCTCAGGCCGCGAACGCTTCGCGGGTCTCCCCGAGGCCCGGCTTTCGCCGAGCGACGGGTTACGCGATGATGTCCGGGATCAGCTGGTCCTCCATCTGCGCGATCTCGTCCTTGAGCCTGAGCTTCCGCTTCTTCAGGCGGGCGAGCTGGAGCTGGTCGGTGGCCGGCGATACTCGCAGCGCCTCGATCGCGGAGTCGAGATCGCGATGCTCCTGCCGCATCTGGACCAGGCGCGCAGCCGCCGGGAGGGGGTTTCCGTCGATGGCTTCCATGCCCTCCTCACAGCGCTACTCAAGCGCTTCGAAACGCGCTATGGATAGCCCATTAACGGTCTGTCGTACATAATGCGACGACCGTCCTATCGACGGGAGACAGGCCACGCCTCCAGACGTTGAGAACTTCGCCCAGCACAGCAAGGAGATGGGAATGCAAACGGCGCATATCTCGGCATTGCAACACCGCCACGCGGACATCGAAGCTCGGATCGAAGAAGAAAGTCAGCGGCCGCTGCCGGATACAGCCGCCCTCGCCAGGCTCAAGAAAGAGAAGCTCTGGATCAAGGAAGAGATTGCCGGCCTCCACTAGGCGCGGCCTCCCCACCACCGTCATTGCGAGAAGCGTAGCAACGCGGCAATCCAGTCGCGGCGCATGCGTTCGGCTGAGCACTGGATTGCTTCGCTGCGCTAGCAATGACCGGAAAAGGATGACGCGCCGCTGATCGACTGCCGGCGCCCCCCCCCGTCATCCCGGCGAAAGCCGGGACCTCAGGACAAGAAGTCTCAGCGGGTCTCCCCGAGACCCCGGCTTTCGCCGGGGCGACGGCGTGGGCGGGTCTCCCCGAGGCCCCGGCTTTCGCCGGGGCGACGGGTTCCTCCACGGACGCGGCGACGGCGGGTCGAACCGCCGTCAATCGTCGCGGGTGATCCGTTCGTTGCGTTCGTGGCGCTCCTGCGCCTCGACCGTCATCGTCGCGATGGGGCGGGCTTCCAGCCTGGCCAGCGAAATCGGCTCGCCGGTCACTTCGCAAAAGCCGTACTCGCCGGTGTCGATCCGGCGCAGCGCCGAGTCGATCTTCGAGATGAGCTTGCGCTGCCGGTCGCGGGTGCGAAGCTCGATCGCCCAGTCCGTCTCCGAGGAAGCGCGGTCGGTGACGTCCGCCTCGCGGATCGGGCCGCTCTTCAGCGACGCCATCGTTCCCTGCGATTCGCGAAGGATCTCGTCCTTCCAGCCGAGCAGCTTCTGGCGGAAATACGCCAGCTGATCGGGATTCATGAACTCTTCGTTGGCACTCGGCCGATAGCTGTCGGGCACTCCGCCCAGAGCATAAACCGAGCCGTAAACGTCACTCAAAGCCGTCGCCATAACCCCTCCATCCTTCACGCGCGCCGTAGCGTCACGCAAACCTCCTGAAGCTCCGCTTCCGAGTCGTCCGGAAATGTCGAAGCTTGCCCCAGCGCGCCTATACGCGTCGCCAAGGGGGAGTACAAGTCACTCAAATAGCGGTCAAAAGTGCACTCGGAATCGGGAAGAGGGAGTGACTTTTTTACCGGTTTCGAGGCCGCGGCCCGATTCGCCGCAGCCCGGTCCCGAACAGTTGCGAATCGCGCCGCCGGTCGTCCGTTAACCATGTTCGGCACCGCCCGGACGGCGCCTATTCGTTCACGGGTCGTCCGCGCCTGTCCTCGAATGGGACACAAGTCGCCCGAACGGCCATTTGGCGGGCATTCTGAGGGGCCTTCGTGGTTAACGCGCTTGCACTTAAAGCATTCCTTTGCATCTGTGGGTGTAGCCCGACGCTGAAGCCGATCTTCCATCCAGGACTTTCGGCCACGCATCGGAACCTGAGAACAAGGTGCGCTGTCATGTCGGTTAGAATGGCTCTCGCTAAACTCTGCGCCTGCACTTGCGGCGGCGCGATCATCGGTGGCGGCGCAGTCCATGTCGCCGAGAACCCGCCCTCGCGGCCCTCCTTCGTCAAGCGGGCCCATGCGGCCGGAACGGTGAAGCAGGCGCCTCGGCGCTACGCCCGGGTCAAGGCGGCGAAGCGCTACAAGAGGGTCCGGACGGCCTGCGTCGTCAAGACCCCGGGCACGATCACCAAGACCCGGACCATCACCTATCCGGGCTCGATGCCGGTACCGCTGGCACCGCTTCCGCCCATGGCCGGAGGCACCGGCGGCGGCGGCGGAGTCACCGTGATCGGCGGTAGCGGCGGCTTCGGCGGCGGCTTCGGCGGAGGCTTCTTCAGCGGAGGCTTCTTCGGCGGATCGAGCGGCAACGCCATCTTCACCGCCTCGACGAGCACTTCGACCGGCGGAAGCTCGACCGGCGGAAGCTCGACGTCCACCGGCGGAAGCTCCACGTCCACCGGCGGGAGCTCGACCAGCAGCGGAGTCTCGACCAGCAGCAGCGGCGGATCGACCAGCACAAGCGGCGGATCGACCTCGACCTCGACCGGCGGCGTTTCGACCACCTCGTCGACGTCGACGGGCAACGTGTCGACCACCTCCTCGTCGTCGAGCTTCGGAGGCGGCACCAGCACCTCGACCAGCTCGTCCACCTCGGGAAGCACGTCGAGCAGCACGTCGAGCAGCACCAGCAGCTCGACCTCCAGCGGAAGCTCGACCAGCACGAGCGGCGGAACCGACGTTCCGGCACCGCCGATGATCCTTCTTTTCGGAGCGGCGGCCGCTGCCCTGGTCGCCCGCCGGAGGGTTGGCCGAGCCGAAGGCTGACGGCGCGGACAGCGAAAAGGCCGCGGGGACCCTTCGCCCCGCGGCCTTTTCCATGTCCGTCGTCATTGCGAGTTCCATGTCCGTCGTCATTGCGAGGAGCGAAGCGACGAAGCAATCCAGCGCGCCGCGGGAGGCACTGGATTGCTTCGCTTCGCTCGCAATGACGGCGGTCAGTCCGCCGCCTGGATGATCTTCTCGATCTCGGCGACCGGATGCCCGGTCAGATCCTTGGCGATCTCGCCCGTGAGGCGCTTCTCGACCTCCTTGTGATAATGCTTCCTGAGCTCGCCGAGCGTCTTGGGCGGAGCGACGATGATCAGCGATTCGAAGTCGTTCTTCAGCGCCCGCTTGCGCAGGAGCTCGGCGGTCTCGGCCGCGAAGCGATCTTCTTCGAGCTGATGGAAGTCGACTTCCCCGTAGGAGCTGTAGCCGGCGCCCCCGGAGCCCGAGGGCGCCTGGCCCGCCTGATCGGTCTTCTGGTCGAGATCGGACGGATTGACCTGCTCGCGCTTACGTTCGACCTCGAGCTTGGGATATTCGGAATCCCCCTCGTTGCGGAAGAACAGCATCTTCTTGCCGTCGGCGACGACGACGAAACTTCCGTGCGGAACCTGCATAGCTCTCTCCTTCTTCTCCCGACCAACTCACGAATCGCGGCGATGGTTGCCACGCTTGCGCAGCCGTCCCCGCCGCCCTAGCTCGGAAGGCCATGCGGATCCTCCTCACCAACGATGACGGCATCAACGCGACCGGCCTCAAGGTGCTCGAGAAGATCGCCCGGCTCTTCTCCGACGACATCTGGACGGTGGCCCCCACCGAGGAGCAATCGGGCGCCGGCCACTCGCTCACCCTCGCCCGCCCGGTGCGCCTGAGGAAAGTTGGCGATCGCCGCTACTGCGTCACCGGAACGCCTACCGACGCGGTGATGATGGCGGTCGCCCATCTGATGAAGGACGAGCCGCCCGATCTCGTCCTCTCGGGCGTGAATCGAGGGGCCAATCTCGGCGAGGACGTCACCTATTCGGGAACCGTCTCGGCGGCGATGGAAGGGGCGATGGCGGGCTTCCCGGCGATCGCTCTGAGCCAGGCCTCCGCCCGCGAGGCGATGGGCGATTCGGTGCCGTTCGCCGCGGCCGAGGCCTGGGCGGAGCAGGTGCTCCGGCCGATCGTCGAGGGCGGGATGGCGCCGCGCACCCTCGTCAACGTGAACTTCCCCGCGCTTGCGCCCGAGGCCGTCAAGGGGATCAGGGTCGCCCGGCAGGGCCGCCACGATTATGGCCGCCTCCGGATCGTACGCCGAACCGACCCGCGCGGATTCGATTATTTCTGGTTCGGGCTCGCACCGATGATCGAGACCCCGGGCCATATGACCGACCTCGAGGTCGTCGCAGACGGCTATGTCGCGGTCACTCCGCTTCATTTCGACCTGACCCACGGCGAGTCGCTGGACCGGCTGGCGGAGCGGTACGGCTGATGCCCCGGCGCCACCGCGGTCCCGACGAGGTCAACATGCGCCGCCGCGGCCGTCTTCCCGTCTGGGCTCAGCTCGGCTGGCGCGCAGCCCTGGTCGTTGGCCTGCTCGCCTTCACCGTCGCGCTTCACTGGTTCGAGCGCGACGGGCTCAGGGACAATTACGACGGCCACATCAGCTTCCTCGACGTCGTCTATTTCACGATGATCAGCATCACCACCACCGGCTATGGCGACATCGTACCGGTCGCCACCAACACCCGGCTGTTCGATGCCTTGGTGGTCACCCCGATCCGGATCTTCTTCGTCCTCATCTTCATCGGCACCGCCTACACGTTCGTGTTCAGGCGCACCTGGGACAAATATCGAATGAAAAGGCTTCAGAGGTCACTTTGCGATCATGTCGTGGTCGCCGGCTTCGGCACCAGCGGCTCCGAGACGGTGGACGAGCTCATCGCGCGCGGGGTCGCGCCCGAGGAGATCGTCGTCATCGACGCCAGCGAGGACGCGCTCGAGCGCGCCGAATCGCTCGGTTGCGCGATCGTCGACGCGGACGCCACCCGCGACAAGACCCTCCAAGCCGTGCACATACAGCGGGCCCGGGCAATGATCGTCACCGCCGGCCGCGACGACACCTCGATCCTGATCACCCTCACCGCGCGCCACCTGGCGCCCGACCTTCCGATCAGCATCGCGGTCAGGAACGAGGACAACGAGCTTCTCGCCCGCCAGGCCGGGGCGACGACGGTGATCAATCCGGTCAGCTTCGCCGGGCTGCTCCTCGCCGGCTCGACCCAGGGGCTCCACATCTCCGACTATATCGCCGACCTCGCCTCCTCGAGCGGCCGGGTGAAGCTGTCGGAGCGGACGGTTACCGACGAGGAATGCGGCAGGCCCCTCGCCGCGCTCGCCAAGGGCATCGGAGTGCGCATCTACCGCGACGGTAAGCCCTACGGCTTCTGGGAAACGGAAGCCCAGGCCCTTCGTCCCGGTGATTGCATCGTGGAGATATTGCCGACCGCGGACAAAGAGGCGGAGCTGGGCTAGGCAGCCGACCCTCTCTCGCTTTCGCGGGAGAGGATTAGAAGCGCCACCATCGCTGCCGCCGCAAATCCGGCCCCCGCCAGGAAGGTCGCCGCCGGCCCGAAGCGGTCCCAGAGCAGACCCGCCGTCACGCTCGCCGCAAGCATCGCGATTCCGGAAACGAGGTTGAACAGGCCGAAGGCGGAGCCGCGCAGCGCAGGCGGCGAGCGGTCCGCGACGAGGCGCGACAGCAAGCCCTGGCTCAGGCCCATGTGAAGGCCCCACAAGGCGATTGCGGCAAAGGCGGCCGACAAGCCCGGAACGAGGGCGAGCAGCAGGTCGGCGGCGGCCAGCACGGCGAGGCTCGCCAGAAGCAGCCCCCGGGTCCCGATCCGGTCCGACGCGATCCCGGCCGGATAGGCCGCTGCCGAGTAAACCAGGTTCATCACCACCAGGACCGCCGGAGCCAGCCAGAGCGGAAGGCCCTGGTCCGAGGCCTTGAGGATCAGGAAGGCCTCGCTGAACCGAGCCAAGGTGAAGAGCAGCCCGATTCCGACCACGGCCCAATAGGCGCGGTCGAGCCGCTTCAGGTCGGCGAGCCGGAGCGGGACCCGGGCGGCGGCGTCCGGGGCCGCGGCCGGTTCCTCGACCGCGAAGAGCACGATCAGGACCGCGAGCGCGGCCGGGACGACGGCGATCCAGAAGACCGAGCGGATGTCGTTCGAAAGCAGCAGCATCAGTCCGATGGCGAGGAGCGGCCCGGCGAAGGCGCCGGCCGTGTCCATCGACTGGCGAAGCCCGAACGCCCGGCCGCGGATCGCGGCCGGAGTCGAATCGGCGATGAGGGCGTCGCGAGGGGCGCCCCTTATCCCCTTTCCGATCCGGTCGGCGAAGCGTGCCGCGAGCACCGGCAGAGCTCCGGTGGCGATCGGGAAGAGCGGCTTCGAGCACGCCGCAAGGCCGTAGCCGAGCAGGATCAGCGGTTTCCTCCGGCCAATCCGGTCGGAGAGCCAGCCCGAGAACAGCTTGGTGATGGAGGCGGTCGATTCCGCGATCCCGTCGATCAGCCCGACTGCGGCCACGCTGAGCCCCAGGGTCCCGACCATGAAGAGCGGAAGGAGGGCGTGGATCATCTCCGACGACAGATCCATCGCCAGGCTGACGAATCCGAGCGCGATCACCGAGCGCGGGAGGGCGGGACGGGACGGCATCGGAGAAAGTGTCCCTCCTTGACTCCCCTTCCTGGAAGGAAGGGGGCTGGGTTGGGTAGGCGAGCCAAGCGATACCTTACGAAACTTGGAGTTTCGACCGCACTCGGCGGACCCAACCCTAGCCTCTCCCTTCCAGGGAGGGGAAGAGTCCCGCCCGTGGCTTAGCGCCGACTTAACCCTTCCGCCTTATGATCGGCCTCGAACGGGCAGCCGGCGGGTGTGCATATGAGCTTCTCCTTTTCCGATTTCTCCTCGGGGCTCGAGGTCGGCGGCTCGATTTCGGCCGCGACTCCGGTCACTCCGACCGAAAACGTGTGGCTCGAATTCGACTTCGCCCTGGACAGGAAGCGGGACGAATTGAAGGCCGCGCTGCACCGCTTCCGCGCCGAGGACGGCGACCTGGACGTCGCCCCCTAGGAAAATCCGTCCGGGGCGCCTATCTAGCGCCCTTCCCATGGCCACCATCCTCCCCTCCCCGCCCAAGGTCGGCATGGTTTCGCTCGGCTGTCCGAAGAACCTCGTCGATTCCGAGCGCATCCTGACCAAGCTCCGGTCGGACGGCTACCAGATGTCGCCCGATTATGCGGGCGCCGACGTCGTTCTTGTAAATACCTGCGGGTTCCTGGACAGCGCCAAGGAGGAGAGCCTCGCGGCCATCGGCGAAGCCATTGCCGAGAACGGACGGGTCATCGTCACCGGCTGCATGGGCAGGGAAGCGGAGGTCATCCGGGAGCGCTTCCCGCAGGTGCTCGCGGTCACCGGCGCCCACCAATATGAGCAGGTCGTCGGAGCGGTCCACGTCGCCGCTCCGATGCCGCCCTCGGCCTTCCTCAACCTGGTGCCGGACGGCGGCCTCAAGCTCACTCCGCGCCACTACAGCTACCTGAAGATCTCGGAAGGCTGCAACCATCGCTGCAGCTTCTGCATCATCCCGAGCCTTCGCGGCGACCTGGTCAGCCGCCGCCCCGACGCGATCCTGCGCGAAGCCGAGAAGCTGATCGCCGCCGGAACCAGGGAGCTGCTGGTCATCAGCCAGGACACCTCGGCCTATGGGGTCGACGTCCGGCATGCCTCATGGCCCTGGAAAGGCGGCGAAGCGCGGGCCCACATGACGGACCTGGCCCGGGAGCTCGGCAAGCTCGGTGCCTGGGTTCGCCTCCACTACGTCTACCCCTATCCGCACGTCGATCAGGTCATCCCGCTCATGGCCGAGGGCCTGGTCCTTCCCTATCTCGACATCCCCTTCCAGCATGCCTCCCGAACCGTCCTGAAAGCGATGCGCAGGCCCGCCAACGAAGCCAAGGTGCTCGAGCGGATCCGCGGCTGGCGGCGGATCTGCCCGGACATTGCCATCCGCTCGACCTTCGTCGTCGGTTTCCCGGGCGAGACGGAAGCGGATTTCGAATATCTGATGCAGTGGCTCGAAGAAGCCCAGCTCGACCGGGTCGGTGCCTTTCGCTTCGAGCCGGTCGAGGGCGCGGCTGCCAACACCCTGCCCGGAGCGGTGCCCGAAGAGGTCAAGGAAGAGCGCTACGCCAGGCTGATGGAGCTCACCGCCCGGATCTCCGCCGCCAAGCTGCAGGCGAAGATCGGCCGCGAGATCGACGTCCTAATCGACTTCGCGGACGGCGAAGGGGGCGCCACCGGCCGGTCCAAGGCCGACGCGCCCGAGATCGACGGCGAAGTCCACCTTCGCGACGCGCCCGGCGCGAAGCCGGGCGACCTGCTATCGGTCCGGATCGAGGACGCCGACGAGCATGACCTCTTCGGCGTCCCCCTCCGTTGAGACGGCAGCGGCGGGTGCCGCTGCGCGCCGCCGTCAGCCGGTCGGGCCGGCGTTGATGTTGGCGCCCCGATTGGCGAGCCCGCCGACCATGTCGCCGAGCGAGCCCAGGAACATGCCGCCGAAGAAGCCGAGCGTCGCGACCGGGACCAGCCCGCCGCCGCGGCCCAGTTCGGGGCCGAACACGATCCAGGCGCCTATGCCGCCGATCGCTCCAAGCACCGGTACATACCACGGATCGCCCGGTCCCGGCCGCGGACCCGGACGCCACCAGCCCGGCCACTTGGTTCCGCACCATCCCATCATCGCTGCAAAGGCAAGCATCATAATAACCTCCCCACTGTCGTTGACGGGGCAAGATCTTTCCATGACCCGCGGTCACAAGTTAACATTTTCCCTCGATGAGGTAAAGTAGACCAACTTTGAGCCTGTCTTGACCTATGCAGGTCGTTGTCTTCACCCGATTTATGTACGTAATGAATTTGATTCCGCTCATTCACTTCCTTGTTTCAGGTATCCAGATGAACACCTTCACCGACCTGCTTCAGCCGGACCGCGCACAGTCCGCGACGGCGCTCCATCTCATCGACAAGAAAGGCTTTGCCGACTGGCTGAAGGGTCAGCCGGAGCGCGTCCGGAGCTCCGTCAGCGCTCAGGGATTCCGCGGGGAAGCCTTTCAGATGGCGATCCTTCCTGGAGAGCAGTCCAGGTGGTCGGTGGTGCTCGGAGTCGCCGAGGTGGCCGAACTCGGTCCATGGTGCCTGGCCAAGGCGGCGGAGGCCCTGCCGGAGGGCCGATACCGCCTGGACGGCCGACCGCCCGGCATCTCCGCGCTGGGCTGGCTGCTCGGTCAATATCGGTTCGAGCGATTCAAGAAGGCTCAAGGCAAGGCCGGGCCGCGAGTCCTCCTCACTTCGGAGCCCGCGCGAATCCAGGAAATCCTGAACCTCGCGGAAGCGACCGGCCTCGTGCGCGACCTGGTCAACCTGCCGGCCGGCGACCTCGGTCCGGCCCAGCTCGAGTCGGCAGTCCGGGCGGTCGCGGAAGCGTTCGGGGCCGAGGTTTCCGTCACTTCCGGCGCCGCCCTCGACGAAGGCTATCCGATGATCGCCGCGGTGGGCCGAGCCGCGTCGGCGGAGCGCGCCCCGCGGCTGATCGAGCTGGAATGGGGCGATCGCCGTCATCCCCGGATCGCCCTGGTGGGGAAAGGCGTCTGCTTCGATTCCGGCGGCCTCGACATCAAGCCGGCGTCGGGAATGCGGATCATGAAAAAGGATATGGGCGGCGCCGCCCATGCGCTGGCCCTCGCCAGCCTGGCGATGAAGAGCCGCTTGCCCGTCCGGCTCCATCTGCTCATCCCCGCGGTCGAGAATTCGGTTTCCGCGGCCGCCTTCCGGCCGGGCGACGTTCTGGCGAGCCGCAAGGGCCTCACCGTCGAAGTGGACAATACCGACGCGGAAGGCCGGCTCATCCTCGGCGACGCCCTCGCCAAGGCGGCGGAAGGCGCGCCCGAGCTGATCCTCGACTTCGCCACCCTGACGGGAGCGGCCCGCACGGCGCTCGGGCCGGACCTGCCCGCACTGTTCGCGAACGACGATCCGCTCGCCGCCGCCCTGCTCGCCGGAGCGGAGGCTTCGTCCGACCCGGTCTGGCGGATGCCGCTCTGGGCCCCCTACGAAGAAATGCTCTCCTCCGACATCGCCGACCTGAGCAATTCGGGCGACTCGCCGATGGCGGGCGCCGTCACCGCCGCCTTGTTCCTCAAGAAATTCGTTCCGGACGGCCTGCCCTGGGCGCATTTCGACACCTACGCCTGGCGGGGCTCGGCGAAGCCCGGAAGGCCCAAGGGCGGCGATGCTTTCGGCCTTCGAGCATCGTGGTCCGCCCTGTCCGGTCGTTACGGCGATTGACGGGCCGAGCGGTTTTTGTGTCGAATTCTCAATATTTAACGAAACGAAAACCGTCCTGACTGGTTTAGGACCCGGAACAAGCTGCCTGGAAATTTGGAGACAAGCCAGTGTCAGAGCGCGCTCTCAGGAGCTGGATGCAGACGCTGATCAGCTACGTGCGGTCAGGCCAGCCGGACCTCACCAATCGCCAGATGGCGCTGATGCTCCTCGTCTATCTCAGCCCGGGGCCGCATACGGTACGCGGCCTGGCCCACATATTGGGCGTATCGAAGCCGGTGATCACGCGCGCCTTGAATACGCTGGGTACGCTCGGCTATCTGCGCCGAGTGCGCGACGAAGCGGACCGCCGCAACGTCTTCGTCGCCCAGACCAGCATAGGACAGGAGTTCCTTGAGCGCTTCGAACGCAATATCGAGCAGCAGGAAAGCTCGAGCCGCCGGGGCGCGGCCAAGGAACGGGGCATCCTCCTCCAGCACTGACCGGAGGATCTCCCTCGGCGGGCCTTCGGTCCGGCTCGATCCGCGACTCTATGCCTGGCGAAGAGACATTGCCGACATCGCACTCGCCGGCCGCCTGTTCGCTCCTCATTATGCCGCCCCTCTCCTGCGTGCGTGCGGCCTGATCCCCGCTCCGGTCCTGCTCGAGCCGGCGGACGGAGCGGAGGCGGTCTCCGAGCTCCTCCCGGGCGAGAGCTTCGCAATGCTCGATCTCACCGCCGGCTGGGCCTGGGGCTATTGCACGGCCGATCACCGGGTCGGCTATGTCGAGGCGATCAGGCTCGCCGAGCCGCTTGAGGCCACCCACGTCGTGATCGAGGCTCAGGCGCCGATCCAGTCCGGGCCCGACCCGCTCGCCGCCACCCTCTCTTATCTCCCGCTCGGCTCGCGAATCCACGGCGAAGCGCGCGGCGCCTCGCTCGAGTTCGAGGGCGGCTTCGTGCCCTTGTCCTACCTGCGGCCGGTGGGCGAACATGAGGAGGATCCGGTCGCGGTCGCCCAGCGGCTGCTCGGGGCGCCTTACCGCCCGGGGGGGCGGACCTGTCACGGAATCGACTGCTCGGGTCTCGTCCAGCTTGCGCTGCAGCTTTGCGGCATCGACGCGCCGCGCGACTCAAAGGAGCAGCGTGCGCTCGGCGAGCCGCTGGGTGAAGACGCGCCGCTGAAGCGCGGGGACCTCCTCTTCTGCGAGGACCATGTCGGGATGATGGTCGACGACCGAATGGCGATCCAGGTCAGCCACCAGGCGCTGAAGGTCACGGTCGAGCCCTTCACCTGCGCCCGGGCGCCGGGCAGCGGCGCGGCGATCGAAAAGCGCAGGCTGACGCTGTAGGCTTCCGTCATTGCGAGCGTAGCGAAGCAATCCAGTGCTGCGCCTGGCGCGTACGCCGCGGTGGATTGCCGCGTCGCTGCCCTCCTCGCAATGACGGCTACATCTCGCCGCGCGCGCGCCTGAGCGCGAACCATTTGGCGACGTTGGCATTATGCTCCGCCAGAGTGTTGGCGAAGACGTGCCCCCCGGTGCCGTCGGCGACGAAGTAGAGCGCCTGAGTGTCCGCCGGGTTGAGCACCGCGGCGATCGACTCCTTGCCGGGATTGGCGATCGGGCCGACCGGCAGACCGGCCATCGCATAGGTATTGTAGCCGTTGTTGGAGTTCAGCTCCGACCGAAGGATCCGCCGGCCCAGCGGCCTGCCCTTGGTGATCGGGTAGATGACGGTCGGATCGGCATCGAGCTTCATTCCCTGCCGAAGCCGGTTGGAATAGACTCCGGCGATCATCCGCCGCTCCGAGGCCTTGCCGGTCTCCTTCTCGACGATGGACGCGAGGGTCACCGCCTCGGCCGGGGTCTTGACCACGGTCGAAGGGTTTCGCTTCGGCCAAAGCTCGGCGAGGGTCCGCTCCATCGCCGCCTGCATCCGCTTCACGACCGCGGCGCGCGGCTCGCCGCGCTGGTAGCTGTAGCTGTTGGGGAGGACGCTTCCCTCCTCGGGCACGGGCGCCTCGCCGGTCAGAGCGGGGGCCTTCATCAGCCGCTCGTGAACGAGGACCGAGGGAAGGCCTTCCGGAACGGTCACCATGCGCTGAAGGGTCTTGGCCCTCTGCAGCAGGGAAAGAATTTGGGAGTGGCTGGCGCCGGCCGGAATCTCATATTCGCCGGCCTTGATCGACTCGCCGCCGCCGAACAATTTGGCCTGGAGGAGGAAGCGCTCGGCCGAAGCGATCACTCCGGCCTTTTCCAGCTGGTTGGCCGCGGCCACCATGCTGGTGCCGGGAGCGATCAGGACCGCCGTCGGCTGGCGGGAGGGGCCAGCGCCGCTCCATCCCTGGACGAACCAGAGGCCGACGGCGAGCCCGGCCGCCAGCAGCAGGACGAGCGCTACGAGCTTCTTCATGCCGGCCTCAGACGGCCCGCATCACCAGGCTGGCATTGGTGCCGCCGAAGCCGAAACTGTTGTTCAGCACTGCCTTCACCTGCCGCTCCTTGGGGAAATGGGGAACGAGATCGACCCCGGCCGTACCGTCGCTAGGATTGTCGAGGTTGAGGGTCGGTGGAACGATCTGGTCGCGGATTGCCAGCATGCAGAAGATCGCCTCGACCGCTCCGGCGCCGCCGAGCAGGTGGCCGATGGCCGACTTGGTCGAGCTCATCGACAGCTTGCCCACGGCGTTGCCGAACAGCCGGCGGACGGCGCCAAGCTCGAGCTCGTCGCCCATCGGGGTCGAGGTGCCGTGGGCGTTGATATAGTCGATGTCCGACAGATCGAGGCCGGAGCGCCTCATCGCCGCTTCCATGGCGCGATAGCCGCCCGCGCCTTCCGGATGCGGCGCAGTGACGTGGTAGGCATCGCCGGACATGCCGTAGCCGACCAGCTCGGCGTAGATCTTGGCGCCGCGCTTCTTGGCGTGCTCATATTCCTCGAGGACGACGACTCCCGCGCCTTCGCCCATGACGAAGCCGTCGCGATCCTTGTCGTAGGGGCGCGAGGCCTTTTCGGGCTGGTCGTTATACCGGGTCGAAAGCGCCCGCGCCTGGGCGAAGCCGGCGATCCCCAGCGGGCACAGCGCGCTCTCGGCACCGCCTGCGACCATCACGTCGGCATCGTCGAGAGCGACCATGCGGGCCGCGTCCCCGATCGAATGGGCGCCGGTCGAGCAGGCGGTGACGACCGCGTGGTTGGGGCCCATCAGCCCGTATTTGATCGAGACCTGGCCCGAAATGAGGTTGATCAGGCGCCCGTGGACGAAGTGCGGGCTGACCCGGCGCGGACCCTTTTCGTGGAGGACGATCGATTCCTTCTCGATCCCCGGAAGGCCGCCGATGCCCGAGCCGATCGAGACCCCGGCGCGCAACCTCTGTTCCTCGGTCATGTCGGTGAGGCCGGAATCTTCGAGCGCCTGGCCGGCCGCGTCTAGGCCGTAGATGATGAACGGATCGACCTGCCGCTGCACCTTGTGGTCGACGCGCTTCGCCGGGTCGAAGCCATATTCATGCTCCGGCGGCTTCACCTCGCAAGCGACCTGGCAGGCGAAATCCGTAGGATCGAACCGGGTGATGCGGGTCGCGCCGCTCTTCGACGCCAGGATGTTCTTCCAGCTGGTCTCGACGTCGGCGCCGAGCGGCGACACCATCCCGAGACCCGTCACGACTACGCGGCGCATGGCCTAGCTCCTCAAAGCGCAAAAAGACGAACGGCCCCCCGCCTTGGGCGGGGAGCCGTTCATGTCAAGCGGCTCGGTCACGGCCGGGCCGACGAACGAGGCGGTTAAGCCTTGTGGGCCTCGATATAGTCGATCGCGTCCTTGACGGTGCTGATCTTCTCGGCCGCGTCGTCCGGAATCTCGACTCCGAACTCCTCTTCGAACGCCATGACCAGCTCGACGATGTCGAGGCTGTCGGCGCCGAGATCGTCGATGAAGCTCGCTTCCTCGGTGACCTTCTCGGCCTCGACGCCGAGATGCTCGACGACGATTTTCTTCACGCGATCGGACGTCTCGCTCATGTGTATGCCCTTCTTCCCTGGCGGTAGTTTTGCGATGCCCTAGCCGCTCCCTGCCGGGGCTGGCAAGGGGCGGCAACGGAAACGGTCATTCCAGCTCCGTCACAGCATCGCCATGCCGCCGTTGACGTGCAAGGTCTGGCCCGTGACGTAGCCGGCCTCCCGGCTGGCGAGGTAAACGGCGGCGGCCGCCACGTCGTTCCCCTCTCCGAGCTTGCCGGCGGGGATGCGGCCGAGCAGCGACTCCTTCTGGGCGTCCGGAAGGGCATCGGTCATCTGGGACCGGATGAATCCGGGAGCGATGCAATTGACTGTAATTCCGCGGCTCGCGACCTCCTGGGCGAGCGCCTTCGACATCCCGACCAGGCCGGCCTTCGAGGCCGCGTAATTGGCCTGACCGGGGTTGCCGGTCGAACCGACGACCGACGTGATCGAGATTATCCGTCCATGCCGGGCGCGCATCATCGGCTTCAGCGCGGCGCGGGCCAGGCGGAAGGCCGCTTCCAGGTTGATTCGAAGGACGTCGGACCATTCCTCGTCCTTCATCCGCATGGCGAGGTTGTCGCGAGTGACGCCCGCGTTGTTGACCAGGATATCCAGCTTGCCGCCGAGCGCCTCGACGGCCTGGGGCACCAGTGCGTCCACCGCCGCGGAGTCCGACAGATTGGCCTGCAGTGCGACGTGGTCGCCGCCTAGCCCGGCTCGAAAGGCCTCCAGCTTCTCCGAGTTGGAACCCGACACCGCGAGCCGCGCTCCCTGCCCAGCCAGCGCTGCGGCGATAGCGGAGCCGATTCCGCCGGAGGCTCCGGTCACGAGGGCGGTCATTCCTGAAAGGTCGAACATGTCATCCTTCTCCGTCATCCCGGCGAAAGCCGGTACCCCGGCGAGACCCGGCGCTTCACCCTAAGTCCCCGGCTTTCGCCGGGGTGACGCCTCGCGTCAGATCTCCTTCACGAGAGCTTCGATGTCCGCCATCGTCACCACGCTGCTCACCCGCGCGTCCGGGCAGATGCGCTTGACCATGGGGCCCAGCACCTTGCCTCCGAACTCGACGAAATGGTCCACTCCCGCCTCGGCCATGGCCGCGACGCTCTCGCGCCAGCGAACCATTGCGGTGACCTGCTCGACGAGCAGCCGGCGGATTTCGTCGGGCTCCTCGACCGGCGCGGCCGTGACGTTGGCGTAGAGCCGCACCGCCGGCTCTTCGACCGCGACTTCGGCGAGGGCCTGCTCCATCTCTCGAGCGGCGGGCTCCATCAGCGGCGAGTGGAAAGGCGCCGAAACCGGGAGCAGGACGGCGCGCTTGGCCCCTTTCTCCTTGGCGATTCCGAGCGCCCTCTCGACGGCGCCGCGATGCCCGGAGATGACGACCTGCGTGGGATCGTTGTCGTTGGCCACGGTGCAGACCTCGCCCTGCGCGGCGGCATCGGCGATGGCCCGAGCGATCTCGACGCTGGCGCCGAGAACCGCGGCCATCGCCCCCTGCCCCACCGGCACCGCGCGCTGCATCGCCTGGCCGCGAAGCTTGAGGAGTCGGGCGGTAGTCGCGAGATCGAAGCTGCCCGCCGAGCAGAGCGCACTATATTCGCCCAGGCTGTGCCCGGCGACGAAATCGGCCTGCTCGATCGGAAGGCCGGACACCCTGAGCGTCGCAACGGCATTCGCCATGATCGCCGGCTGGGCGTTCTCGGTAAGTGTAAGCTCGTCCTGAGGGCCATCGCCCATCAGCCGGAACAGCTTCTGGCCCAGCGCCTCGTCGACTTCCTCGAACAGGTGCCGGGCGACGCTGCTGGATTCGGCCAGCGCCTTGCCCATGCCGACAGACTGGCTTCCCTGGCCCGGGAAAATGAATGCGCGCATCCGATTACCTCTCGTCGTTGCGAGGCGCGTAGCGACGAAGCGATCTACGCGCCTCCGCCTTCCGCTGGATTGCTTCGCTTCGCTCGCAATGACGGTCGGCGTCGGGCCGAGCGCCTAGGCCAGCGTGACGGCAAGGGTCAACCGGCGGGAACTTGTCAGCGCCTCTCCGGTTCTGGCGACATCCCCTCAGTGACCGGAGAATCTCCATGAAATACAAGTCTCTGCTTGCCTTTGCCCTTGCTCCGCTGGCCGCCACCGCCGCCTTTGCGGCGCCGCCGCAGACCTTCCTTCGGCAGGCCGCCCTGACCGACAACAGCGAAATCCAGGTCGGCCAGCTGGCTCAGGCGCGCGGCGGCTCGCAAGCCGCCCGCGAGGCGGGGCGGATGCTGGTGGCCGATCACCGCGCATCGCAGCAGGCCGCTGCGCCGCTCATGGCCCGATTCAGGGTCAGGCCGCCGGTCGGAGTCCTGCCCGAGGCGAGGATCGAGATGCGCCGCCTGCAGGCCCTGAGGGGCCGCGCCTTCGACCGGGAGCTCGCTACCTTCAACATCGCCGCGCACCAGCGCGCCATCAGCCTCTTCCAGGCCCAGGCTCGCAGCGGAGACCGCGACACCGCCGCTTTCGCCCGGGCCCAGCTGCCGGTTCTGCGCCACCATCTGCAGATGGCCCGCGACCTGCTTCGCGCCAGCCGTTAAGCCTTGCCAAAAGCGGCGCTTCTGCTAATGAGCGCGGCAACCGGGGCGGAAAGCCATGCGCTTTTCGCCCCGGTTCAATTTTAGACGAAAGCCGGAGGGGCGTCCGCATTGGGCGGCGTCAGCGATCGGCCAATGACAAGGAAATGCGCAGCCATGCCGCTCTACGAGCATGTGTTCATCGCGCGTCAGGACCTGGCCCAGGCCCAGGTCGACGCGCTGGCGGAAGCCGCCACCAGCATCATCCAGACCGCCGGCGGCAACGTCGTCAAGACCGAGACGTGGGGCCTTCGCTCGCTCGCCTACCGGATCGCCAAGAACCGCAAGGGCCATTATGTGATGCTCGACTTCGACGCGCCGCCCGCGGCCGTCGCCGAGCTCGAGCGCCAGACCCAGATCAACGAGGACGTGATCCGCTACATGACCGTGCGCGTCGACGCTCACGAGCAGGGTCCGTCGGCGATGATGCGCCGCGGCGAACGCGACCGCGAGCGCGGTGACCGGGGCGATCGTGGAGACCGCGGCGATCGCGGCGGCCGCGACCGCGACCGCGACCGTGGGGATCGCGGCGATCGCGCCCCCCGCCCCGATTTCGCCGACGCGTAACGAGAAAGGACCAGCAACATGGCACGCCCATTTTTCCGCCGCCGCAAGAGCTGCCCCTTCTCGGGCAAGGAAGCTCCGGTCATCGACTATAAGGACGTCCGCCTCCTCCAGGGCTTCGTCTCCGAGCGGGGCAAGATCGTCCCGAGCCGGATCACCGCAGTCTCCGGCAAGAAGCAGCGCGAGCTGGCTACCGCGATCAAGCGCGCCCGCCATCTCGGCCTTCTCCCCTACGTCGTGAAATAAGGAGCGCGAGCGATGGATGTCATTCTCTTAGAGAGGATCGAGAAGCTCGGCGCGATCGGCGACGTGGTGAAGGTGAAGAACGGCTATGCCCGCAACTTCCTCCTTCCCAACGGCAAGGCGCTCCGCGCCAACGAGTCCAACCGCAAGGTCTTCGAAAGCAACCGCGAGCGGATCGAGGCGACCAACGCCGAGCGCCGCTCCGCCGCCGAGGCGGATTCGAAGGGCATCGACGGGATCACCGTCCAGCTCATCCGCCAGGCCTCGAACACCGGCCAGCTCTACGGGTCGGTTTCGGCCCGGGACCTTTCCGAGCTGCTCGAAGCCGAGGGTCACAAGATCGCCAAGAACCAGATCGTCCTCGACCGCCCGATCAAGTCGATCGGCCTTCAGGACGTGCGGATCGCCCTTCACCCGGAAGTGTCGGTGACGATCAAGGTCAACGTCGCCCGCTCGCCGGAAGAGGCCGAGCTTCAGGCGCAGGGCGTCGACGTGATGGCCGACATGTTCGAGAAGGATACCGCCGGCTTCACCGAGGATTACGATCCGAACGCCGAGCCGGGCGAAATCCCGACCGACGCCGGCGCTCCGGCGGCGGACTCGGGCGCGGACGAAGGCGCCGCGTCGGGTTCGGACGAGACCGAAGAGGCGTAACGCCCCGTCGAGACGAGCCGTATCTCCCGTCATTCCGGCGCAAGTCGGGACCTCGGGGAGGACCGCCGGGACTTCTCGACTTGAGGTCCCGCCTTCCGCCGGGATCACGAACAGGCCGCCGGCTCCTCAGGGCCGGCGGCCTTTTCTCTGGCGACAGGCGGCGGGCCCCTGCCTCCCCTAGAAAACCGCTTTCGGAGCGCCGCCTATCATCGCCGACCTCACCAAGGGCACGGGCGGCCCGCCATAGCTCAGGAACTGGTCGTGGAATGCCTTCCACGCGCCGGTGCCGCCGTGGGTGGCGGTCCAGTCGTCGCGCAGCTTTCGGATCATGAGCTTGTTCATCGTGTAGTTGAGGTAGCCAGGGTCGTAGGTTCCCCTGAGCGCCTGCTGATTGGCGCCGCCGGCGCTCTGATAGCATTGCTGCTGGAACAGGGCCTGGGCGTCGGCGACAGACCAGCCCTGGGTGTGGAGGCCGATCGCGGACAAATAACGGCAGTCGCGCAGCAGCGCGTTGAGCAGCAACCCAAGCTTCGCGTCCGGCGTGCCGCGAAGCCCCGCCTCCCACATCATCTCTTCCGCATAATGCGCCCACCCCTCCGCGAAGCCACCGGTCACGAACAGTCGCGCGACCAGGGAGGAGGCTCGGTTGGCATGGAGGAACTGGAGGAAATGGCCGGGCATGGCCTCGTGCGCAGTGACGAACAGCAGGTCCGGCTCGGAGATGCTCGCACCGGCGGGAATATAATAGATGGACGGGATCCCTACCTCATAGGGTCCGGGCGGATCGATATAGATTACGGGGCGGAAGGCGGGGCTGGTCCGGACCAGCACCTGCTCGTTGCCGGGGATGGTGACGAGGTCTTTGGCCAGGACGAAGCTGCGCAGCTCGTCGATCTGTTTCGTCGCCGCGGCGAGGGCACCGCCGGGCGGAGCGATCGCGTTGAGCTTGGCGATGCACCCCGGCACGGTGTCGCCGGGCGCGAATTGCGCGCAGGCGGCCGCGACGGCGTCCCGGTTTTTCTTCAGGTCCGCCTCGCCGATCTGGCGAAGCTGGTCGATCGGGATGTCGACTCCGTCGTTGGCGGCCAGCATCCTCGAGAAGCGGGCGCTGCCCAGCGCATAGGTCTGGCCGGAACCGGAAGCGTTCTGGTTCAGCCAGGCGGCAAGATCTTTCATCGCCGCAGAAGCGTTCGCCGAAGCGTCGGCGAGATCCTTCTGTAGGGCCGAATCGTTGACGCCCGCGAAGACCGCCTTGGGGTCGTTGACGTAGGAAGCGGCTAGGGCGTTGAAGGCGCCGGCGCCGTAATTGATGAAGGTCGTTGGCAGCGGCATCTTCAGGTTGGTGCGGATGCTCGCGGCCGCAACGGGGACCGCCTTCAGGAAGGCGATCGTCGCCTTCATCCGGGTCGCCGGATCGGCATATTCGCGGGTCAGATAGACGTTCGGATCGAGCCCCCCGTTCACGTAGAAGGTGGGATTGGTGTAAGGGCTCTCGGCATCCTCGAGCCAGAAGAGCTGGCCGCGGATGATGTAGAGCAGGTGGTCGCGTTCGAACTGTTGTTTGGAATCGAGACCGGTGAACCCCTGCGCCTGGCTGTAGATCAGCCGCCAGAAATCGATCACCTTCTGGATTCCCGCCGCGCTCCAGTCCGGCAGCTTGCCGTCGAAGTCGTGACGTCCCTGATAGACGGCGAACGAGGGATCGAGCTGGAAATATTGCTCGACGGTGGAGCTGACGAAGCCCTGCCACTCGCTCGCCGGCCGAGCGGGGCCGGCCCCGGGGAGCGGCGGCGGCCCCGCAGACGGCGGCGGCGGTGGGGGCGGCGCGGGCGGCGGCGGAGGTGAAGCGACCGGTGGCGGGGGCGGGCTGCCGTCTCCCCCTCCTCCGCCGCCTCCACAGGCGCCCAGACTCGAGACCAGCACCGCGACGCTGACGGTGCGAAGGATCAGGTTTCTCAAGGCCATAGCAATCGCTCCCCCGGCCCGCCCCGCGACGGGCTCATCCCAAAGCTACTCCGCAGAGGCACAACTTCCGACCGAATACGGGTCGCTGGACGCATTTGCGTTGCACCACTTTCCTATACATGCACATTGTGTGAAATGGATCGACTCGACCGCGCTTTATTGTCGCGACTCCAGGAGGATAGCCGGACGACGGCGGACACGCTCGGCGAGGCGCTGGGCCTTTCGCGATCCGCCGTGACCCGGCGGATCCAGAAGCTCACTCAGGAGGGAATCATTGCCAGGGAGGTTGCGGTCCTCGGCGACGGCCTTCGGGCCGCCCGGGTGACGGCGATCGTCAACGTTCAGTTCGACCGCCATTCGCCGGGCGAAGCCGACCGCTTCAGGCGCGCGATCCGAGTCCTCCCCGAGGTCCAGCTGTTCGTCGAGATCACCGGCGCGAGCGACGCGCTTCTGCTCGTCTCGGTCCGCGACATGGACCATTTCAACATCTTCTCCGACGAGCTGGCCAGCATGTCCTTCGTTCGCCGATACGAGACCAGCTTCGTCAAGCGCACCCTGAAATTCACCACCGCCGTCCCCCTCGAATGACCAGAGCCCTCGATCGCCGGTCCCGAGCGTGATCGAATGCCCGCGTCCGACGAGGAGCGCCTGGCCCGCGGCCTTTTTCGTTGCACCTTGGCGCAAGCCGGTGTTCAGGGACGGCGGCGCTCAGGAGGGACCATGCTGAAGCTCATCATCGGCAACAAGGCCTATTCGTCCTGGTCGCTTCGCGGCTGGCTGGCGGTCAAGCAGTCGGGTCTCGCCTTCGAGGAGATCACCGTTCCGCTCTTCGACGAGGAGTGGGAGAAGACCCGCGAGGGCAACGAGTTCGCCCCCTCCGGCGGCAAGGTGCCGGTGCTCTGGGACGACCAGGCGGTGATCTGGGATTCGCTCGCAATCATCGAATGGCTCGCGGACAAGACCGATCGCGAC
Source organism: Allosphingosinicella sp. (assembly GCA_036388065.1). Classification (GTDB taxonomy): domain Bacteria; phylum Pseudomonadota; class Alphaproteobacteria; order Sphingomonadales; family Sphingomonadaceae; genus Allosphingosinicella. Next base: position 2,344 of record DASVSP010000061.1, on the reverse strand, counting down.
CGCTTCTGGCCCAAGGACGAGATCGCGCGCGGAATGGCCCGCTCGATGGCGGCCGAGATGCATTCGGGCTACGACAATCTGCGCCGCGAATGCCCGATGAATCTGCGCAAGCAATTTCCGCCGAAGGACATGACGGAGAATGTCAGGGCGGAGGTCGTCCGGATCCTGGAGCTTTGGGCCCAGGCGCGGGCCCGCCACGGCGGCGGGGGCCCTTACCTTTTCGGAACGTTCGGAGCGGTCGACATCATGTTCGCTCCGGTCGTCACCCGCTTCGTCACCTATTCGGTCCCGGTGCCGCGTTTCGCCGCGGCCTACATGGAGGGAATGCTCTCTCATCCCTGGCTTCGCGAATGGGTCGAGGCCGCTCAGGAGGAGCCCTGGGTCATCGAGAGATACGAGACCGCGGCGGAATAAGCGCGCCCTAGGTGACGACGATTTCGCCGGTTTCCTCGCTTCCGCGCTCGCAGACCTTCCTGAAATCGACCAGGCCCGCTTCCCACGACTGGGTCTCCGAGCGGACCTGCTCGACCTTTCGGTTGAGCGCCTCGACGTCGACCTCATATTGAGCGACCACCCGCATCCGCCCGGCCGGGGAGTTCGGATAGACGTCCGGATCGTAGCGCCGGCCGCTCACCAGGGTCTCGTAGACGGTCAGGGTCTCGAGCCCCGACCCCCAGGCCAGCAACCCGTCCAGGGACATCCACAACCGGCCAGGCGAGGACACCGGAACCAGTTCGCTCACGAGCCGCATGTCGAGACCGCTCAGGAAGAGCGTGCGCATGCCTTCCGTCTCATGGACGATGACCGACCGGTTGCGATCCACCACGACCTGCCGCCAGCGTTCCTTCGGCAGGATCCGGTGGCTACCGGCGTTCCCGGCATCGAACGAGACGTCGATCGAGCCTTCCGCCCAGTCGAACGGGCCGCCCTTGCGCACGAGATGGTCGCCGGGCCAGCGCAGCGTCACGTTTGCGGATCCGGCGGACCGACGGATGAAGCTTCCTCCCCAGTCCTCGAGCTGGACGCTCAAGCTTTGAACCGATCCGTCCTCCCGATAAGTCTTCGAGAAGGTCAGGGCGCCGCTATGGCCCCCGAGGTTCGGTATTCGGTGCTGGCATCGATACAAGGCCCTGGGCTGCGCCTTCGGCTTCGGCGAGCGGACCTCCTGCACAGCCGCCGGAAGCGGGGCGGCGGCGACTGCCGCGGCCAGCAGGGCGATCCGAGCCGGCGCGGTCAAAATCCGCTTCCATCCTTGCGGGTGAAGCGGCTGGTGGAGCCGTCGAGGTGGAGGTCGATGTCGGGATAGTGGCAGTCCGTGGCGGCCCACTTTCCGACGGCGATGAAGACGCACGGCGCCTCGCTTCGGTTGACGAGCCGGTGGCCGTTGGCGACGCCCTTTGGGAAGGCCGCACAGTCCCCTGCGCTCATCACGGCCTCGCCATCCTCCTCCTCGAGCACCGCCTCGCCTTCGAGGATGACGACGAACTCGTCCTCGCCCTCGTGCCAGTGGCGCTGGCTGGAGATTCCGCCGGGCTCGAGGGTGACTTGGCTGACTCCGAAGTCCGAGAGGCCGTAAGCCGGGCCCAAGCGGCGGCAGAGGCGCTTCGCCATCTCCTCCCGCCAGGGCGACGGATAGCCGGTCGCGTTGCTTTGTGGAATGGTATCGAGGTCGAGCTTGGGCATTGCGGGCCTTTCGCTGGGCAAGCGCTGGGGGCCTTGCTAGGCGAAGCCGCATGACCCGCGCAATCGACCCGGTGGAGCTCGCCTCAGGGCTGATCGCCTGCCCCTCCGTCACCCCCGCCAGCGGCCCCGTGTTCGATATGCTGGAGTCGGCGCTGGCTCCACTGGGCTTCGAGGTCCATCGCTTCGTGAGCGGCGACGTGGAGAATCTGTTCGCCACCCGCGGCGGCGGAAGCCCGCATTTCGCCTTCGCCGGCCATCTCGACGTCGTACCCCCGGGCGAAGGCTGGACCGGCGATCCGTTCCGGGCGGAGATTCGCGGCGGGCAGCTTTACGGGCGCGGCGCCGTCGACATGAAAGGCGGGATCGCGGCCTTCGTCGCGGCCGCGGCCGAGGTGCCCGAGCATCGCGGCACGCTCAGCCTCCTCATCACCGGCGACGAGGAAGGGCCGGCAGTCCACGGCACCCGGGCGATCATGGACTGGATGGCGGAGCGCGGGATCCGGCCCGACATGATCCTGATCGGCGAGCCGACCTCGGAATCGAGGCTCGGCGATACCGTCAAGATCGGCCGCCGCGGCTCGGTCAACATGTGGATCTCGATCCCCGGCGTCCAGGGCCACGTCGCCTATCCGCACCGGGCCGACAATCCGATCCCCAGGCT
>DASVSP010000060.1:0-5842 GCA_036388065.1 Allosphingosinicella sp. | reverse complement strand
CATCCGGTCCTCGAGCATCTTGAGGATGTGGTCGCGGTACCCGGGCGCTTCCTTCTCCCAGTCGATCACTGCCTTGCCGAGGTGCGGCACGGGAGCAAGCACATAGAAAGTGGATTTGTCGGGCGGCGCCATGTCGGGATCGGTGGCGGTGGGGTGGTGGAGGTAGACGGAGGGATCGTCGGGAAGACTGCTTCCGCGATAGATTTCGCCGAGCAGCTCCTTGTAGCGCGGTCCGAACAGGATGGAGTGGTGTGGGACGTCCGGCCATTCGCCGCTCGTCGAGAAGTGGACGACGAACAGCGAGGGCGAGAAGCGCTTGCGGCGAAGCTTGCCGGCCGCCTGTCGGCCTCGGGCGTGGCCCAGCATGTCGTAGGTGCGCACGACGTCGGCGTTGGAGGCGACGGCGTCGAACCGTCCGCTCCAGCCGCTGCGGGTCCGGACTTCGCGGGCGCGGCCGTCCTGCGTCTCGATCCGGTCGACCGGATCGTCGAGCCGGAGGGTGCCTCCGAGCCGCTCGAAATGGCGGACCATTCCGGTGACCAGCGCATTGGTGCCGCCCTTGGCGAACCACACTCCGCCGTCGCGTTCGAGCTTGTGGATGAGCGCGTAGATGGCGCTGGTGGTCAGCGGATTCCCGCCGACGAGGAGGGTGTGGTAGGAGAGGGCCTGCCTGAGCTTCTCGTTGCGGACGAAGCCCGAGACGATCGAATAGACCGAGCGCCAGGCCTGGTAGCGGGCGAGCTGCGGCGCCGCCTTGAGCATCGACTTGAAGTCGAGGAAGGGGACTGCGCCGAGCTTCTCATAGCCTTCGACGAAGACCCCGGCCGAATAGTCCAGGAACTTGCGGTAGCCCTCGACGTCCGCCGGATCGAGGGCTCGGATCTGCTCGGTCAGGCGGGCGTCGTCGTTGACGTAGTCGAACACGGTGCCGTCGGGCCAGGACAGCCGGTAGAAGGGCGAGACCGGGAGAAGCTCGACGTCCCGGGCCATGTCGTCGCCGCTCAGCGACCACAATTCGCGAAGGCAGGCCGGATCGGTGATGACGGTCGGGCCGGCGTCGAAGACGTGGCCGTCCTTCTCCCAGAAATAGGCGCGCCCGCCGGGCTTGTCGCGGGCCTCGACGATCGTGGTGTCGATCCCCGCGGACTGAAGGCGGATGGCGAGCGCGAGCCCTCCGAAGCCGGAACCGATGACCGCCGCCGTCCGGGTCATGCCCGGCGCTCGCGGATCGCGCTCATCGCCCGGCCGACCGGCACCGGCGGCCGGCCGCTCAGGATCCTGAGCTTGTCGAGCGCGGTGAGCCGGCCTGCGTAGAAGCGGGCGATCAGGGGTTCGGGGAGGCGGTAGAAATGCTCGAGGACGCGGTAGCGGCGGCGCGGCTCCGCGGCGCGGAACAGCATCCGGTTGAGCCGCTGGTAGAAACGGCGCTGCTGCCAAAGCGCGGCCGAACGGTGGCGGAAGACGGAGTGAAGGGCGGCGCTCGAATAGTCCGACTGCTCGGTGAGAAGCACCGCGTTTCGGACGGCGTCGGGAAGGGAATAGCCGGTCGTGGGATGGAAAAAGCCGCCGCGAAGGCCGAGCCGGGCGACCGGCGGGTCGGAGGCGCTCCACAGGTCCTCCAGGCGGCCGCCGAGCAGGATGGGAAGGACTCCGGTCTCCTGGGCGGTAATCTCGGCCGGCTCGAGGCCCCGGCGGCGCAAATGACTTCCGACCCGGCAGCGGACCAGCGGGACGTCGAGGATCGGCGAGGTCGAGTAATACGTGTCCTCGACGAGCATCTCCGTGGCGTTGAACGGAAGCGAATAGACGAACCGGTAGCCGTCGTCCTGCTCGACGCAGGCGTCCATGATCACCGGCCGGGCGACTCCGTGGCCCCGATCGAAGCGGCAGGTCAGTCCGACGAACTTCTGCCACGCCAGATCGAGCCTCGGAAGCGGCCCGGCTCCGCGCGCGTCGATGACCGCCGGAGCCGAAAGCCGCTCGCCGCTCGCCAGCGTGACGTGGTCCGGCCCGATTTCGGCGATCCGGCTTCGGAGCCGGTAGCGGTCGGCCGGGAGGGCCGATCGCATTCGCGAGTCGAGATCGGCCGACTTCACGCTGTTGTATCCGAAGCCGAGCGTTCGGACCCGGTTCGGGAAGCGCACCTCGTGGTCGCTCCAGCGGCGCCCGGCCAGCGGCTCCACCAGCCAGTGATCGCGATCCTCCACGTCCCCGTCGAAGAAGGACCAGACGTGGTTTCCGCCAAACCGCTCGCCTTCCTCGACGACGAGGAATTCGACGTCGGGGCGACGTTCGGCCAGAGCGAGCGCGGCGAGGCAGCCGGCAAGTCCGCCGCCGGCGATGATCAGCGTCGGTCTTCCGGTCACCACCGACCCCCACCTAAAGGCCATATGGCTGGGCCGGCGAAGTCCGGATAGCGCACCGCGCTATGCACCGACTCCTGCTCGCGCCCCTCGCCCTCGTCCTCGCGGCCGCCGGAAACCCGGGAGCGGACATCGAAATCTCGATCGAGAAGCTTCGAAACCTGAAGGGCGAGCTCCACTTCTGCCTCACTCGGCAGCCGGCGCACTTCCCCGATTGCAAGGGCGATCCGAAGGCGGTTACGCGCAGCGCTGCCGCCGGAACCCCGACGATCCGGGTCACGGGGCTCGCGCCGGGCGGCTATGCGCTTTCGGTCTTTCACGACGAGAACCGCAACCGGAAGCTGGACATGCTCGTCGGCATCCCGCGAGAGGGCTTCGGCTTTTCGCGAAATCCGGTGGTGCGCTTCGGGGCGCCGAAGTTTCGGCAGGTACGCATCGATCTGAGGGCGGGCTTCACCCGCGAAACCGTCCGCATGCAATACGTGCTTTAGTCCATGTGGATTCACTCCCTCGCCGCCCTTAGGCTTTGCGGCGGGGGCGACGAGCAAGGACGCAATGATCGACGCTGCCGCCCGTGAAGGCCTTCCTCCGCTGGACATATTGCTCGCGGCTCCGAGGGGCTTCTGCGCGGGCGTGAGGCGCGCGATCCAGGCGGTCCGGGACGCGCTTCGGGTCCACGGCGCCCCGGTCTACGTGCGACGCCCCATCGTCCACAACCTTCGGGTGGTGAGGGCCCTCGAGGCGGAGGGCGCGGTTTTCGTCGAGGAGCTCGAGGAGGTTCCGGAAGGCGCGGTCGTCATCCTTTCCGCGCACGGAGTCGCTCCGTCGGTGACTCGAGACGCGGAGTCGCGCGGACTGATCGCCTACGACGCGGTCTGCCCCCTGGTCGCCAAGGTCCACAGGGAAGTGGAGCGGCATCACCGCGGCGGCCGCCATATCGTCCTCGTCGGGCATGAAGGGCATCCGGAGATCGTCGGGACGCTGGGATATGCTCCGGAAGGCACGGTCTCGGTGATCCGGCGCGCCGCGGAGGTCGAGGCCCTGGCCTTCGCTTCCGACACCCGGCTCGGCCTCGCCATCCAGACCACCTATTCCGTCGACGAAGCCGCGGAGGTGACCGCCGCGCTCCACTCTCGCTTCCGGAACGTCGCTCGGCCCGCCGCCGGAGACATTTGCTACGCGACCACCAACCGGCAGGCGGCGGTCCGGGCAATCGCCGCCCGCGCCGACGCGATGATCGTCGCCGGGGAGAGCTTTTCCTCCAACGCCTGCCGGCTCGCCGAGGTCGCCGCTTCCGCCGGCTGCAGGGACGTGCAGAGGGTCGCCGGCCCGGAGGAGATCGACTGGTCGCGGCTGCCCCGGAGCGGCTCGGTCGGGATCACGGCCGCGGCCTCGACTCCGGAAAGCGTCGTCGACGACATCCTGGACGCGCTCGCGGCAAGCTATCGCCTTCGGATCGAGGAGGTGAGCGCCATCGAGGAGAGCACCGAGTTCAAGCGGGTCGCGATCGGATGACCATGATCGACACCATAAGGGCCGCCGTCGCCCTCGGCCCTTCGATGCGCAGGGCCGCAGCCGACATCGACGCATTGTTCGAGGCGATCCTGCCCGACCCGCCGGACCCGCGCCGCCGCCTCTTCCAGGCGATGCGATACGCGGCGGTGGGCGGAGGCAAGCGGCTTCGACCGCTGCTCACCATCGCCGCTTCGGACCTGTTCGGTGTGCCCCGCGAGAGCGCCGTCAGGGCCGGGCTCGCGGTCGAATGCGTCCATGTCCATTCGCTCATCCACGACGATCTTCCCTGCATGGACGACGACGACCTGCGCCGAGGCAAGCCGACCGTCCACCGCGCCTATGACGAGGCGACGGCCGTCCTCGCCGGCGACGCCCTGCTCGCGCTCGCCTTCGAGATATTGGGCGACCGGGCGATGCCGGTCTCCGGCGACATCCGGGCCGAGCTGGTCTTCGAGCTGGCCCGGGCCGCCGGAGCGTCCGGAATGGCGGGCGGGCAGATGCTCGACCTGTTTCCGGCCGAGGCGCTGGACCTCGACGCCATCACCCGCCTTCAGCGGCTCAAGACCGGGGCCCTGATCGGCTGGTGCGTCGAGGCCGGAGCGATCATGGGCCAGGCCTCCCCCGAAGCCCGGACGAGCCTTCGAGGCTACGCCCATTGCCTCGGCCTCGCCTTCCAGATCGCGGACGACCTGCTCGACCATGACGGAGACGAGGCGCGGGTCGGAAAGAAGCTTCGAAAGGACGACGATCAGGGCAAGGCGACCTTCGTCACCATGCTCGGAGTGGAGCGGGCGAGGCGTCAGTCGCGGCTGCTCGTCGACCAGGCGGTCGAGCATTTGCAGGATTTCGGAAGCGATTCGGATCTGCTCGCGGCGATCGCAAGGTTCGCGGTCAGCCGGGATCATTGAGCTTCCTAGTCCTCACCTGCATTCGCAGGGGAGGGGGACCAGGCGAAGCCTGGTGGAGGGGCCTTACGGAGTCAGAAGAACCCCTCCACCATGCTTCGCATGGTCCCCCTCCCCCGGAAATCCGGGGGAGGATCAAGCGAGGCCCGCTTCTACTCCGATCCGGACCGCCTCGGCGGAGCTTCCGATCCCGAGCCGGGTCAGAAGGCTGGCGCGATGCATCTTCACGGTCTTCTCGTCGATGGCGAGGAAGCCGGCGATCTGCTTGTTGCGGTAGCCCGCGATCATATGCGTCAGCACCTGAAGCTGGCGGGGAGTGAGGCTCCGGACCAGTTGCTCCGACTGCTGCCGGCGAGAGCTGGAAAGCCCGAGGCCCGAGCCGACCTCCATCTGCGAGCCGAGGAAATAGGCGAGCTCGCCGTCCTCGCCGAGCACCGGAGCGACCATCACGGCATTCAGGAATTCGGTCCCGTCCTTGCGGTAATTGGTGAGCTCGACCAGAGCGGGCCGGCCTTCGGCGACGGCTCGGCGAAGAGTCGACTGGGGAGCGGGCTCGGTCCCGGCCCCGGCCAGGAAACGGCAGTTGCGCCCGACGATCTCGTCGCGCTCGAAGCCCGTCAGCTCGCAGAAGGCGCCGTTCACGGCCACGATCGGATTGTCGGGGAGCCGGGCCGCGGTAATCACCGAAGCAATCGGGCTGTGGTCGATCGAGGCGAGCAGCCCCTCGGATCTGGTCAGCCTGTCTATTGGTCCAAATGCCGTCACTTCCCGACCTCTAGCATGGCCCGCGACCGTTGAATAATGCCTGTCGGGCGAGATGGTTCGAGGCCGACGCCGGCGGACGCCGATCCCCCTCTGCCGGGCAACATCCGAATCGGACCTATCTGTAGGAGATCGCGACGTAGCGTTCTTGTATTGTTCTTCATGCCGGGTCGTGAGGGGTCCGGGGGCTCTTTGACATTGTCGAGATGAACGCAGTTCAGTCCTCCCCGTCGCGGAGCGATGGGGAGGGGGACCATGCGAAGCATGGTGGAGGGGCCATCTGCGCCGCGGGGGCGG
>DASVSP010000059.1:0-12517 GCA_036388065.1 Allosphingosinicella sp. | reverse complement strand
GCGCCGTCGCGTGCAAAGGCTGGAGTGGCGAGCAGGGTGGATGAAAGCGCCATAGCGATGGCGAGCTTCCGCATAAACTTTCCCCTTTCTTCTTGCGTCCCTACCGGAACGACCATGAACTCAATACGGTAAGCGGAGTTTCCGCGCAAGCACGCTTATCCCCACAAATGTTGCCGAAATGCCTCAGTGAGTCGGTTACCGAATCCTTGAAGGCCCTCGTCAGACAGCCGGCAAACGACCCTCTGCCCCCTTGGTTTCCCCGGGGCAAGGGAAATGCTCACTCGATCAGCCCGTGTGACATTAATGCCGCAGTCAGGGCGTTGATCGCGATCCTCGCCTCCGCATCGATTATCGTTCCGCCAGAAGGACTTGCCACCCCCGGCAGCCGTTCGCCGACGACCTTGACGCCGTTGACCACAAGGCCGGCGCACGCCAGCTCGCCCGCCCCCCATTGGGATCCGTCCCAGAGCAAAGGCACTGCGGAAGCCTTGTTCCAGGCGCTCGTCCCGGGCCGCGGGGCCAGAAAACGCCAGCCTCCTTCGGTCCAGATCGCCAGCATATTGTCCCGCCCGCTCCATTCGCCCGTCGCGGCGGGAGCGACGATCCAGCATTCCCCCGCCGACGGAGCGGACGGCGGAGCGTCCCCCGGCGGTCCCTCCACCGCCGGGTGAAGCGCGAGGTCTATCCGGGTCAGGGCTTCGTTGTGGAAAAGCTCTTTCTGGGCCTGGCCGGGAAGGATGAAGGGCAAGGCGAAGCGCGGAGTCGTGTCGGCCATGATGGTCTCCTCATTCTGCGATCAGTGATGCGGGTCTCGACGGCGCCGACGTTCCGAGCTGGACGACCTGAACCGTCAGCGCCCCTGCCAGGCCGTCGGCGGCCTGCTCGGCGGCGGTGTAGAGGAAGGCCGGCGCCGGGACCGTCACGCTCTTCGCGAAGCCGGCTGCGCTCAGGGTCAGCCGATAGCCTTCCGACTCCTCGCCGAGCGGGGTATCGCTTCCGTCCAGCCATACCCAGCCCGAGCGGCTGCGCCTGACCCAGGCGATTGCCAGATCGCCGTTCGGAAGCCTCTCCGCCCGCAAATGGACCGGCGCCGGCGGCCTCATCGACTCCCCGGCAACCGTCCGGACGGCGACCACTCCGTCGGGGTCGCCCAGCCCCGAGGCGAGCAGCCGCGCCTCGCCGCCGAGCGACCCGGGCGGAGCCTCGACCACCGCCAGGCTCTCCGCCTCGATCAGTGCGAAAGGCTCGCCCGGAGCGTGAAGCCCTGCGGCCCATTCCGTCCCGAGGCGGCCGCGCAGCAGGCGCGAGAGCCGGAAACGCCGGTCGCCGATCGGCTCGGCTTCTCCGAACTGGATCAGCTCCTGGCCGATCAACGCCAGGTTGGCACCGTCCGCGAGCGCGGAGTCGCTCCGGCTCTCGAGCCACATCGATTCGTTGAGAAGCTCGACCTCGATCCGGCTGCGCGCGTCGATCAGCGCCGACCCGGCCGCCGCCGGCACTTCCACCGCTGCGCCCAGGACGGCCGGCGGAGCGGTGGCTCCCGCCGCGGCCCAGCTTGCCCCTCCGTCGAAGCTTGCGATCAGGTCGGCCCGCCGCCACCCCGGCTCGGCCCCGGCGGCCGCGACCAGCAGCCTCGGCCGGTTGGGCAGCTCGTCCTGGAAGAGCGGCAGGTCGAGCAGGAGAAGCGACGTGGGTCCGTGAAGTAGGTCAGACTGGACGACCGGGCGGCCGGGGCTCGCCTGTCCCGGGGGAGTCGGCGCCGCCCCCGGAACCCCGGTCAGCTCGATCGTGAGCACCATCCGGTCCAGCGTCCAGCGCGAGATCTTCCACCGGCCGGGGCGTTCGCCGACACGGACGTGGAGACCGGCCGCAAGTCCGAGGCGGGACCATCCGAGGTGAACCCTGGCCGTGCGCCGGGCGGCCCAGAGCCGTTCGAGGCGATCTTCCGCGAGCGCCTTGGCGGTCGCGGCGCCGAGCGAGGCGGCGACGGCGCGCCGGTCGCTGGCGACGGCCGCACCCGGGCGGCTCGCCCTCTGGAGCCCGGTCTGATAATCGCGCTCGGGGTCGTAATAAGCCAGGCTCGCTTCGGCCGGCACGGAATCCCCGCTCCGCCTCGACCACTCGCTTCGACCCCCGGCCCCCGCCGCCGCGGCGCCGATCTCGCTTTCCGCGACGACGGCGGGAGTCCCGCCGCCGGAGGCGAGCACCGGTCCTTCGCCGTCGTCGATCAGCGACAGCGGCTCCAGCTCGGCGAGCGCGGCGATCGCGGCCCGGACGCTGTCCCCGCCGGCAGCGTAGCCGGCCAGGGCGGTCGACGCCCCGCTCGCCGGCAGGCCGGCAAGCTCGGCCGCGACCGAGCCGAGGCTCAACGGCCCGGAATCCGCCTCGACCTCGAAGGTGAGCGACGGGATCCTGTTGCCGTAATCCGCCAGCTGGAAGTCTTCGAACACGGCATAGGCGATTCCGCGGTAGGCCGGAGTCCCGCCGGCGCCCTCGACCGCGGCGATCAGCGGATCGACGGGCTGATCCTCGCCACCCGGATGCAGCCGGTAGCGGGTGGCCGTCTTGAAGTCCCCGGCGGCGCCCCGGAGCAGCTTGCCGTCCGCCCATATCCGCCGGACGGCAAGGATCGGGCGTCCGGACAGGGCAACCGCGAAATTGGCCGAATAGCTGTAATTGACCGTCTTCGGCTGGCCCTTGCCGCCTCCGCTCTTCGACCTTTCCTCCTTGAGGTCGGTCGCCCAGATCACGGTGCCGGCAACCCGCATCGTCCCGAACAGCCTGGGGATCTGGCTTCCATAGCTGGACGTCTGAACCGAAAGCTCGCCCAGCCTCGGCCCCTGGCGCGGCTTGGGCGCGAACAGCCGCCCGTCTATCTGCTGGCCGATGAGCGCGCCGATCGCGCCCCCGACCGGGCCCCCGAGCGCGGTCCCGGCCGCGGTCAGTACCAGAGTCGCCATCTCACCCTCCCTCGAAGAACCGCCACGCGCCCGTCACCGGCCAGGGGACGGGCAGCGGCCGCTCGACCACCCGGCGCAAGCCCGCATCGGCATGGACGAAGCTGTCCCAGGCGCGAACGACGATATGGAACTGAGCCGGTCCGGCCTCGCAGACGAGGACGTCGCCGGCCACCGCCCGCTCCACCGGCACGGGCCGGCAGCCGAGGTCGCACAATTCGTGCTCGATCGCCGCCAGGTGCTGGCCGCGAAGCGCATAGTCGCTGCGCAACCGGTCGGCCGGGATTTCGGCGGCCGCCGCGGCGGCGCCGACGCAGTCGAGCCCGAGCATCGGATCCCGCCCCTGAGGCCGGAAGCGGGTTCCGACGAGCTCGCGCGCGCGCCGCGCGATTCGATGTCCCCTCAGGCTCATCTCACGCCCCCGGATAGCGGGTCAGAAGGTCCATTCCCGGGAGATGCGGCTCGCCCCGGAAATTCCATGCATTGGCGAATCGCGACCGGCAGGTGGCGAAGCTCTTGTCGCAGCCCTCGCTCAGCTCGACGAAGTCGCCCTGAGCCACCGCGAAGGGCGGCGGCTCCCGAAGCTTCAGTTCCATCCCTTCCGAAGAGACGATCGCGCTTTCCAGGCCGCTATTGGCTCCGCCGATCCAGCGCAGCCTTCCGAACGCGAAGGCGCCGGGCCCTCCGGGCGCCTCGGCGACGGCCACGACGTCCTCGGCCGGAACCTGAGTCACCCGGGTGACCCTCACCCGCCCCGCCATGTCGACCCGGCACCGCCGGTCGCCCAGCTCGGCCCGGCATTCGGGCGAGGTCTGCTCCGCCACCGCCCGCTCCAGCAATGCCGCCGCGCCCCGCAATTCCGCCTCGAAGCCGCTCGCCTTGACGGTGACGTCGCCGAGTTCGCCGCGGGCGAGGGTCAGCCTCTCGCCTCCGGGATCCTCCCAGTCCACCAGGAACAGCGACACCGCTGCCCGGTCCCACCGCCCCGCGGCGAGGTCCGACTCCGCGATCGAGTCGCTGGTCAGTGCTCCGCTCACGTCGAGCGTGGACGAATCGAAATCGTCCGAGACAGAGACGGCCGAAGGAAGCATGCCCGGCGCCGAGCGGTAGACGAGCCCATTCATCGTCAGATCGCGATCGTGGCCGGTGAACCCGAGGCAGACCCCGTCCCGCCGCTCCACCCGCCAGCAAAAGGCGAGCGTCGTCAGCTCCCGGGCGAGGAAGTTGGGCATGATGTATCTCCATTTGAGCCCGTCATTGCGAGCGAAGCGAAGCAATCCGGCACCGCGGCCGATGCCCGCTGGATTGCTTCGTCGTTTCACTCCTCGCAATGACGGGTCAGGCCTCACGAACCTCGATCAGCGGCACCGAAGGAATCTCCCCCGCCGCGAACGTCGCCCGGCTCACGCTGAGCCTGTCCTCGGCGAAGCGCACCGGAACGTCGAAGCGGAATCCCGCCTTCACCGCCGCGCCCATGGCCGGCGGCGCCTCGAAGCTCACCGTTCCCGCCGGCCCCAGGGTCCACCCGCTGACCCGCTCGACCCCTCCGACGGACACCCGAACCGTCCCCGCCACCGGCCGGGTGATCCGCCGCGCCTGGGCCCCATAATTCTTCACCAGCGCGAACTCGGTCCGGACTCCGTCTCCGGTCCCGATCGTCTGGTCGGCGGCTCCCGGAGGGCCGGTCATCCCGTTCGAGCTGTTGTCGAACGGATCCTCGAATCGAAACGCGACGGCCGCCCCCCGCCTTGCCCGGAAGAAGGCGATCAGGGCGTGAAGGTCCGCCTCGCCCCGCACCCCAGGCCCTGCGTCGAACCGAAGCCGGGCGTCGGCCCAGTCGCTGTTCCTCTGCTCGCCGCCCCCGGCGCCCGTCACCACCGCCGTCGAGAAGCAGGGCTCAACGCTCGCCTCCCGCCCAAGCGCCACTGGAAAGCGCACGTCGTCATATGCTTCCACGTCCCCGTCTCCCGAATCGAACCAGGTGAACCCGTCGCGCATCACCTGCGGAAGCGCCCACACGAACGCCTCGCTTACGCCGCGCCTTCTCGCCGCCTCCGCCGCGGCGGCGATCGAATGCCACTGCGCTTTGTCTTCCCCGCCGAGCACGAACCCCGCGAAATAATGCTGCCGCTCCGGCGGATAGCCGAGCCGGGCCTGCGCCGCGGCGACCCCGCGCGCGCTCGCGCCCGGATTGCCGCTCGTCACCCAGTCGTAATCCTCGAGCTGAAGGACGTCGAAGGCGGGGCTCGCCCAACCCTGGGGCAGATTGGCGAGCTTGAGGTGCGGGCCGTCGAGCACGGTTGGCAGATAGGCCAGAAGCAAGGTCTCCGAGTCCGGAGCGACGCTCCGCACCGCCGACACCAGGGCCGCCGTCGAACCGGCGAGAACGCCGCCTGCTGCCGTGAGGGTCGCCTGCTGCGCCGGGCTCAACGGCCCGCGCACGTCGGCGATCGGCGCCGGAGCGAGCAGCGCCGCCGCCGAGGCGTCGTAAAGGCAGATCCGCCCGTCCGGCATCACCCACCACCAGGGCTCGCCGACCTGGAACCTCACCCTCAGCCCCGCCGCCGCGCCGATCCCGGCAAAGGCCTGCGCGACCAGCCGCAGATAATACATCGCCCCGTCATGCGCGGGCGAGAGGAGGGTCGAGGGCGGCGACCATCCGGTCAGCGCCGGCGATCCGTCCTGCGCCCGCTGCTTCCAGTCCCCCCAGACATGCTGGTCGAGCAATTCGTAGGAAAGCGACCAGATGAGCTCGAAGCCGAGCGCCTTCGCCCGAGCCGCGAAGTCCGAGTGCCAGGCCGCGCAGGGGACGTTCAGGACGCCGCCGGCGAGGCTGATGTAGAATCCGCCGCTGTTCGCCTCGAGCCGGAAATAATGGCTCATCCCGACATAATGGTTGATCGGCCCCCGATAGCCGAGCTGCAGGACGTTCCTCAGCACCCGGGCCGGAGTCAGGTGGTAGAGATCGTCATAGCCCATCGCCATCCGGAGCCGGTGCTCCGGCACCAGCACGTCGCCGGTCCCGAGCACCGATCCGGCCCCCTTGCAGTCGATCCCGCTCATCTCCGCCCAGCCCTGGGCCGGGGCGGCGAGCGGCGCGTCAGCGTTCGAATAGCCGGGCGCGACCAGCGAAACGAACATCCGGTCGAGGTCTCCCGCCCAAACCGGATCCTCGCCGGCCCAGCCGCCCGCGAGAGCGGCGAAGTCGAGCTCGATCTGGGCGTCCTGCGGAGTCCCCTCGGCATAGTTCCAGAGCCGGACGAACCAGCTCCGCGCCGCGCCGGAAGGATCGCGTCCCTCCAGGGTCAGGGTCGGCCCGTCGACCGCGTCCAGGCCTCGGATTCCACCGCTCCGCCACCGGAACCGAAGCCGGCAGGCGCGGAAGTCGCGGCTCGTCTCGTAGATCAGCAGCGGGTGGTCGAACCGGTCCTCGGATTCCCAGATCAGCCCCGCCAGGTCGTCGGCCTTGTAGAAGACGCAGTCGACCCGAAGCGAATGGGCCCCGGTCGTCACCACCGACGCCATCATCGGCCTGGGGAAGTTGACGGTCCACAGGCGCGGATCGAACCGCTTCACGAACCCCGTCTGCTTGGCCGCCCCCGGCGGCGCCAGCCAATGTCCCATGACGATATCCCTCCCGCCCCGACCGAGCCAACCTGTAATGCTAGAGATAGCCATTGATAGCTTGACGTATCTATGGACATAGCCCATGACCGTTGCGCCGTGGCAGTTCGCGGCGGCCGGGTGGAGCAAAGATAATGGAAATGTATATACTAAGAGGCACTCCGGCCGAGATTCTTGAGGTCCAAAAGGGACTTGCCTTTGCTGATGGCGTCAAGCCTGAGGCTGCCATTGGTGAAAGCGGAGCGCCCACTGGCTCTCCAAGCAGTGCCTCGGGCGCCCACCAATGGTGTTCTACCGACGTTGCCTATCGCATGTTGACCCGAATCAGCCTTTCCGTAGAGCAGCACCTTGTGCTCAAGCGTCTGTACAAGGCCGGCGACGCCTGGACGTCTGCGACGGACCTCCAAACGGCGATTAATTATTCCACAGGTCAGTTCGCCGGTCTGATGGGCGCATTTGGACGGCGCTTCACGCACACTGAAGGTTTCGTTTCCGGCACCTGGTTCTTTGATCAGGAGTGGGACCACGAGCTCGCCTGCAATCGCTATCGCCTGCCCAAGGCGGTCCGCGAGGCAATGGAGAAGGCCAAGCTGAACTAGTCTGCTTCAGTCCCCGTTTTCCACCGTCATCCCGGATTTGATCCGGGATCCATGAACACCGTCGCTCGCGGATACTCGCCGGCTTCGGTGTCCATGGATTCCGGCCTTCGCCGGAATGACGGGATCAATCCTCCACCCGCATCAGCGCCTGCTTCACCGCCCGCGCCACCTGCCGGCTCGACCGCGCCAGCGCCTGGGGCGACTCGCCCGCCGGAGCGCTGACCGTGATGCTCATCCTGATGTCGCGCGCTCCGCCGCGTGCGGTCTCCACCCGCCCGCTGGCGGTCGGCACGAACAGCTCCGGCCCGCGCTCCCCAACCATGTAGGCGCGTCCCGGGGTCACCGGCCCGCCGGTCGCCCGGCCCGGCGCTCCGAGCAGGGCGCCCAAAAGCTGGGCCCCGACCGAGAGCAGGCCGCCCTTGCCGCCGCCGCTTCCCGCCGCCGCCTGGATCCCCCCGCGAATCGCCGCCGCGGCGATCTCCGCCATCGCCGCCAGCGCGGTCCGCTTCAGATCCTCGAACCCGAACTTCCCCGTCCGAACCGCCCGGAGGAGCGCCGTCTCGAGCACCCGCCCGGCCCGCTCCAGCCCGTCGGCCAGCGGCCCTTCCAGCTGCCCCTTCATCTCCGCCACGTCTTTGGCGAACGCGCCCGTATCGGCCCGGACGCTCACCACCAGCCGTTCGATTTCCTCGTCCATCTCCAACCCTCCCCACCCACCGTCATTGCGAGCGAAGCGAAGCAATCCAGTACGGCCCCCGTCGCGAGCGCCGCGTCTGGATTGCTTCGTCGCTGCAGCGAAGCGGCAGTTATCCTGAGCGCCGCCGCAGGCGACTTCGAAGGGCTCCTCGCAATGACGCTCGCTAATCCGGAAACCTCTGCATCAGCCGCTCCAGATCCGCCCGCCCGGCCGGCTCCTCGTCCGGCCCCGCCAGCGCCCCAAGCACCGCCCCAAGCTCCGCCGGAGTCGCCCGCCAGAATTCCTCCGGCCGCCACCCGAGCAGGGCCCCGGCCAACCCCGCCAGCCTGGCCGAGCTCTCGCTGAAACGCTGCATCCCGCTCATGGCGAGCCTGTCGAACCACCCTGCAGGATCTGCCCGAGCAGCACCTTCAAAGTCGGGGCCACCCCGGCCAATCCCCGCTCGACGATCGCCGCGCCCATCGCCTCCCGGGTAAGGCCCTCCGGCCGCCCGTCGACGCAATGCCAGAACAGCCCGGCGATCTCCGCGATCCTGAGCCCGCCCGCCGCCGCCCGCTCGACCAGTGCGAACAGCGGTCCGAGCTCCTCCTCGGCCGCGACAAGGGCCTCGAAGCTCGGCCGGAGCTTTAGAGCCTCGCCGCCCACGGTCAGAGCCGCCTCCCCCCGCGCCGGGTTCGCCGCCGCGCTCACAAGGTCACCACGGCGCCGGAGCTTTCGAGGCTCAGCGCGTAGTTTCGCTCGCCATTATAGTCGCCCGAATAATCGAGCCTCGTGACCAGGAAGCGGCCGCGCAGCCGCTCGCCGCTCTCGAAGCTCAGCTCGTAATCGTCGACCTGGCCGGCCAGCGCGTTGGTCTTGACCCGAACTTCCGCCGCCGATCCGGTGAAGATCCCGCTCGCCGCCACCGAGACCGATCGAACGCCCGCCCCCGACAACAGCTCGCGCCAGCCGCCCGAATCCTTGCTCGTGACGTTCACCGCTTCGCCGTTCACCGACATCTGCGTCGTCCGCATCCCCGCCACCGTCGCGAAGACCGGCGGCGAACCGCCGTTTCCGACCTTCAGCAAGAAAGCGCTTCCCTTTTCCGCCGCCATCGATAATCTCCCTTCGTCTCAACTTGTTGCACTGGAATTCGGGATGATTTCACAAGTGCTGCTCATCGCCCTCATGGCCTCGGCCCAGGGCAACCTCGCTTCGGCGCGCACCAGCTATTCCAAATGTCTCGGCGGATTCGCCCGGGCCCAGGTCAAGGAGGGGGTCGACGAGGCCGCCTTCACGGCCAAGCTGGGCTCCGCCTGCAAGACGGAGGAGGCCGCCTTCCGCTCCGCCTCGGTCGCAACCGACGTCGCCGCCAAGATCGCCCGGGCCACCGCCGAGCAGAACGCGACCGACGAGATCGGCTACATCCACGAGAATGCCGTGGAGACGTTCAAGGCCAGCCTCCCCGAGACCAAGCCGAAGTAACGTCTTAATCCTCCCCGAGATTTCTCGGGGAGGGGGACCGCGCGAAGCGCGGTGGAGGGGCTCTTCGAACCGAGCAAAGGCCCCTCCACCAGGCTTCGCCTGGTCCCCCTCCCCGACAAATGTCGGGGAGGATTTAGCAGTTACTCCGCCAGCATCCGTGCCCGAAACTCGATCGCCACCGCCCAGCCCGCCTTGCCGCCGCGCCCTTCGGCGACCGTCCGGCGCCGCACCAAAGCCAGGGTCACCAGCCGCCACCCCTCGACGTCGAGCCCCGCCTCCACCGCCGCCTCGACGACGTCGGCAAAGGCCTGCGCCCGGTCCGGCCGCTCGCCCAGGTCGCGAAGCGTCACCGAAAGCCGAAGCTCGCGTCCGCGGCCGCTCTTGTGCCCCCAGTCGACTTCCGGCCCGCACTCGACGATCGCATGAGGATGGGCCGCCTGGAGCGGCGGCCCCGGATAGACCCCGCCGAGCCCGAGCGCCTCGAGCGCCTCGAGCGCCGCGGCCTGGAGCGCCGAGCCCGCGCCGCTCACCGCCGCCTCCCCCGCTCACCCTGAGCCTGTCGAAGGGGCAGCCAGCGAAGCTCGGGATCGAGCGCGAAGCGGCGTCCCAGGCCGCGCCCCTCGAGCGCCACCCCTTCCTCCTCTTCCATCACCCTCACCCCCTCGGGCGCTTCCTCGCGCAGCGCCTTCGCGAGCGAGGAGCGGCGACCCTCGGCCGAGCGCCTGGCGAGCGCCGCCCCGTGAAGCATCAGCCGTTCGAACATCTTTTCCCTCCTCAATGAAGCCGAAGCCGGCGGAACGGGCGCCACAAGGCGGCAACCGCCGCCGGCGGTTCGACCGCCTTCGCGCCTTCCGAGGCCCGGCTCGTGTAGAAATGCGCGGCCAGCCGAAGGACTCCCTGCCGGAGCGCCGCCGGCAGGTCCGCCCAATCCGGAGCGAGCCCGGCCCGGTAGTCGACCCGGATCCGCCGCACCTCGCCGGTCGCGGTAAGCCGGACCCAGCCGTCGCCGCGCGGGTCGATGTCGATCCCGTAGTCGGCTGCGGGCAGGGCCTGCGCGGGCCCTTCGTCGGCAAGCGCCCGGACCTGGGTGATCGACCGCACCGGCCCGCGGCTCAGCCGCCGCCCGGCCCGGCCCGCCGGGACCGTCTCGGTAAAATCGCGCTCCAGCAGCGGCCGGCCGATAAAGGCCTCGCAAAGCTCCGCCGCCGCCAGGACCAGCCCGGCGATCAGCGGATCCTCGTCCGACCGCTCGACCCGCAAAAACGCCTTCGCCGCCCCCGCCGCCTCAGGCGGCAGGGCCAGCGCCTCACCCTCGATCATGATTGCTACTCCTTGTCCTCCCCATCCGGCTTCGCCGGATGGGGAGGGGGACCACCCGAAGGGTGGTGGAGGGGTATACCCGGTCCAAAGTACCACTTTGGACCGAGCGCCTACGCCGCGAACTTCAGAAGCTTGATCGCCTCCGAATTGGCCACCTGCCCGCCGATCCGCTTCGTCGCGTAGAAATGGACGAACGGCTTGTTGGTGTAGGGATCGCGAAGGATCTGGGTCTCCGTCCGCTCCGCGATCAGATAGCCGACCCGGAAATTGCCGAACGCGATCGAGAGGCTGTCCACGGTCACGTCCGGCATGTCCTCGGCCTCGACCACCGGGTAGCCGAGCAAGGTGTCGGGCTGCCCGGCGACCAGGCCCGCCTGCCACAGGAAGGCACCGTCCGCGGTCTTGAACTTGCGGATCGCCGAGGCCGTCGCCGAGTTCATCACGAACGCCGCGCCCTGCCGGTAGGGCGGCCGGAGCGACTGGACGAGGTCGATCAGCTTGTCGGCCGGATTGGCGCCGAAGCCCCCCGCCGCGCCCGTGCCGAGATATTGCAGGGTCCCGAACGTTCGAAGATGGTCCCCCTGCGCCGAAAGCGGGCTCGCCAGGAAACCCTTGGGCCGGTTGACCCCGTTTCCGCTCACGAACGCCGAGCCCTCGGCCCGGGCGAACTCGGTCGCGATCTCGCTCGCAAGCCACGCCTCGACGTCGAACGCGGCGTCGTCGAGCATCGCCTGGCTCGCCGCCGGATTGGCGTAGAGCTCCCCGAACGGGGGCGCGACCTCGACGAAGGTCGGGGTCGCCGTCTCCGGCCGCCCCGCGGTCTCGCTCACCCAGCCCGACGGGGTTCCCCCCGCCGTCACCAGCTTGCGATAGCCCGAGGTTCCGACCCGAACGACGTTGGCGATCGCCCGGATGGGCGAGATCGCGGTCAGTAGCCGCCCGATCTCGGAGTCGATCTCCTCGGGCACGGCATAGCCGCCGGCCGAATCGGTCGTCCCAGCCAGCGCCTTGAGCTCGACCCCGCTTTCCAGCCCCTTCCTCAGGTAGGAATCGACGAACGGCTTGTCCCCGCCCCTCGCCCCGCTCAGCGCCGGCCGGGCCGAAGCCACCGCCTGCGCGTCCATCCGGCTCCTCAGCTGCGCCATCTCCTCGCGAAGCTCCGCCACCGCCTCGTCTCCCCGCTCCAGCGCCTCGAACGACTGCTCCAGCGGATCCGCTTTCACTTCCAGCATTTCATCGTCTCCTTTCTGTCTCGCGCGCACGCGCGCCATCGGGAAGGCGAGCCCACCCCGCTCCCCGTCATCCCGGCCAGGGCCGGGAAGCTCGAATCTCTGAAAAACCGCCTCGCCATGGGTGGGTGAGGGGACGGCCTTCCGACCGTCACTCACCCGGCTTACCGAACGCCGGTCACTCGGAGCGTCCCGGAAGGCGGGTTGATCGCCGCGCCCGTCGGGTTGAACGCGGTCACCGTCACCACATCGTCGGCCGTCGCCTCGCAGGAGGCGACCAGGCCGCCCCAGCCGCCCGACAGGGTCGCGGCATAGGCCCGCCTGTCGCCGGCTCGCGCGCCGGGGACGTCCACGGTCGTCGTCGTCGCGGCACAGGGAGCGACGCTCGGAAGATCGCGGGTCTCCGCCCCCTCGAAATAACGCCGGCCGCCGCGCACCTCGACGATCAAAGTCCCGGAGGCGAGGTCGACCGCCGTGCCCCACATGTTCGTCGCCGTCACCGTCACCACATTGTCGGCGGTGGCGGCGGCCGTGAACGTGAGGCCGGCGAAGTTCATGTCGTCCTCCAGCATGTGGGCCGTATAGACATAGCCGTCGCCGACCTTTGCGCGGTTCACCGGCACAGTC
>DASVSP010000058.1:0-25947 GCA_036388065.1 Allosphingosinicella sp. | reverse complement strand
GCGAGGATTTGGTCTCCTCGCGGATGATGTCGTTGCACAGTTCCACGCACTCGTCGCAGATGAATACGGTAGGCCCGGCGATGAGCGTCCTCACCTCGTGCTGCGACTTCCCGCAGAAGGAGCAGTAGAGGGTGCTCTTGGAGTCGCTTCCGCTTAGCTTCGTCATTCCGATCCTTACGGGCCCACCGGTTGGCGCCCTCTGCCTATCCAGCCATCCTAGACCGCACTATCGCATGACCACAATGGCTTATTGATTAACGCGCCTTGCCCGCCGACCGGGATGCGCTCGGGGGGAAAGGGTTCCGCCCGCAAAGACTTGCCCAGGCAATGTGGCAACTGCGGCTCATCGCGGCAAGGCCCGCTGCCCCAAATCGAAGCGCCTGAGGGGACGGCTCGACAAAGCGACTGGGCGCGGGAACGGCCCCGTGCATCGCAGCGTCCGCAATCTCACGAAGGTCGGTAAAGTCCGTTCCTGCGCGGCCGCGCGACGGCGCCTCCGGCGCTCAGAAGACCAAGGCGACGAGGATGATGATGATGATGAGCGTTCCGAGGCCGATCGTGACGTTGCGATTCATGGCGAGTCCCCTTCAGATGCAGCGTCTCCGTAACAACGGGAAGCGGGGCGGGGTTCCCGATCCGACCCCGCCTCGTCATTCGGACGGACGACAACCGACCTTCCGTTAAGCCGCTTCCGCCTGATGGGTGGAATCGCCCTCGCCCGGCGCCGGCCGCTTGTCGAAGACCTCGTCGATGAGCCCGAAGATCTTGGCCTCGTCCGCCGAGTAGAATTTATCGCGGTCCATGGCCTTTTCGATCTCCTCGAGCGGGCGGCCGGTATATTGGGCGTACAGCTCGTTCATCCGGTGCCGGATGCGCAGGATTTCCTTGGCCTGGATCTCGATGTCGGTCGCCATGCCCTGGGCCCCGCCCGAAGGCTGGTGGACCATGATGCGGGCATTGGTCAGAGCGACGCGCATTCCGGGCTCGCCGGCCGCGAGAAGGAAGCTGCCCATCGACGCGGCCTGCCCGATGCACACGGTTCCGACCCTGGGGCGGATATATTGCATCGTGTCGTGGACCGCCATTCCGGCGGTCACCACCCCGCCCGGCGAGTTGATGTACATGAAGATGTCTTTCTTCGGATTCTCGCTTTCGAGGTACAGCAACTGGGCGGTGATCAGTGTCGCCATATGATCCTCGACCTGACCGGTCACGAAGACGATCCGCTCCCGCAGCAGCCGCGAATAGATGTCGAAGCTGCGCTCGCCGCGGTTCGACTGCTCGATCACGATCGGAACGAGGCCGTTGACGATGTCTTCATGGTCCATGTGGGGAGGATTCCTTACGGGTTGTGTCTCCCGGTACACATCGGAGCATAAGCGCGAAGGTTCAACCCCCGGCCGATCGCTTTGCCGAGCGGAGCCGAAACCCGGGCCGCTCCCGTCCGTTCAGCCCTTCCCGGACCAGATTGATAGGGCAAGCGACTCGATGACCAAGGACGCGAAGGAAAACAAAAGAGGCTGCTTCATCATCGCCGCCCTGGTCGCGCTGCTGCTAGCGCTTCTCGCCTACGGAATATTATCGACCGGGACCGATCCCCGGTCCAACGGAATCGAGCCGAGCGGCGCCCCGCCCGCGGCCCCGGCCGGCGCGGGCGGATCGAGCGCGCACCCCGCCAATCCTGAAATTTGAGCCGCGCCCTCCCCTCCCTCTTGCGCGGCGCCGAGGCTTGGGCCACGCTGAAATCGTAGTGGGAGGGGGTTATGCGCCATTATCGAGTGAACAAGCTCGCGTCCGCGGGCGGCGAGGTCGTCAAGCGCAAGGACATATTGGCGAACGACGATCGCGAGGCCGTCGCCCGGGTCGAGAACGACTCCGATTGCCCCATTTGCGACGTCTGGCGCGACGGCCAGAAGATCGTCTCCATTACCTGACTTCGTGACCGGCGGGGACCCGGCCTTTCGGGACGCGGCGCCGGCGATCTTCCTGATGGGGACGATCGGCGCCGGCAAGACCACGCTCGCACGCGCCCTCGCGCGGGCCGTGGGCGGCCGGCATGTCGAAAGCGACGATTTCCATCATCGGTCCCGGCCCTGGTTCGCATCCTCGCTTTCGACGTGCAGGCAGGTGCTTCACGCAATTCTCGACGCCCGCCGCGACGGCCCCGCGATCGTCTCCTACCCGCTGCGCTGCCGCGAATGGATCTTCTTCCGCCGACGCCTCGCCGAAGCCGCAATCCCTACCGTCTTCGTTACGCTGGCCGCATCGAAGGACTCCTTGCTCGCGGCCGATCGCGGAAGACGCTTCACCGAAAAGGAACGCCGGCGAATCGAGGAGATGCTTCGCCAAGGCTATGATTCGCGGCCCTTCGCCGACCTTGTGGTCCGGACCGACCTGGGATCGCCGGACGACGCCCTGGCCCGCCTCGTGGCCGGTCTCCTGGCGCTCGGCATGTTGGATCGGCCCCCGGCGCGACCTTCGCGGACTTGATCGTCCCGACGACCGGGCGATCCGGACAAGGCACCCGGCCGGATCCTTGCCTGTCCGAGACGAGCCGTTCCTTTCCTCGACGGGTCCCGGGACCGGCCCAGAGCGGACGCGCTACGACGTGGGAGGCGGTGGCTCGGGTTCGGGCTGGGGAAGCCGCCAGACGATTCGGCCGTTGACGGCGTCGGTCGTCGCCCTGCCCTTTCGATCGAGCGCCGGCGAGAAGCGAGCGCGCGCGCTGAGCAGCCGGCAGGTATTGGAGTCGAGGGCCGTCGAGCCGCTGGAGGCCGTCACCGTGCAGGCCGCGACCCGGCCGTCCTTGCCGACGTCGAGCCGGAAGCCGACCGCCCCCTGCTCCCCCGCCCGGATCGCCGAGGCCGGATAGTCGTCGCTCGAGAACAGCTGAGCAAGGGTCATCTGCGCGCGCGCCGGCCGGGCCTCCCCGCGCCGCCGCGCCGGCGGCGGGGGCGGCGGAGGGGGCGCGGCGGGGGCCGGAAAGTTCGCAGCCGTCGCGATGTCGGTGACGCAGGGCCCCAGCCGAGCGAGGGCAGGCGCGATCCCGGCGAGGTCGACTCGCCCGAGCAAGGCCCCGTCCGCGCCGGTCACCTCGACCGATCCGCCCGCGGCCAACTGCCTGAGCAGGGCGGCGCCGTCCGGAGCCGACAGGCTGAGGCCTTGGAACGACCCGTCGTCCCGGGCCGCGAGGCTTCGGCGCGAGCCGCTCTGGACCAGCGCCAGTTCATAGGAGTCGGTGGTGCGCACCGGCCAGGCGCGGTTGAGCACGGTCATCCGGGCGTGGCCGTCCCTCGTGCTCGAAACCGATAGATACGTGCCCTCGGCAAGATGGCGGGTGACGGCGCATCTGCCCGGGGTGAACGTGCTCACCTCCCATGCGCCGACCTGCTCCCGGTATTCGCGCGCCTGAGCGCCCTGGGCAGGTGCGGACATCGCGACGGCGAGCACCGCCGCGCCGATGAGCCCGTACACACCCGGCATGCCGACGCTCCTCTTGTTCTTGTCTGCCAGGCGCCGATTTAGACGAACGCCGGCCAGACGGCTAGCGCCGCTCTTCGCCGGTTCGCGGCGTCAGTCCCGCTCGTCGAACGCGTCGCGGTCCCCGCTCCCGGCCCATTTGAACAAGGCGAAGGCCGCAGCGCCTACCGCGGCGGTGACCGCGATCTTGGTCACCAATCCCGAGCGGTTATGCTTCCACTCGGAGCGCATTCCCATCTCGGCGGGAATGTTCGGGATCCTGGCCCGGGCGAGGTCCTGGACGATCCCCTCGACCATGTTGACGCGGTCCGCGCCCATCAGGATCAGCCAGTGCGCCCAATGGGATTCGCTGTACTTGAACGCGCCGCGGCGGAGCATTCCGCTGAGACCGCTCGGCGGGGTCGAGGTCCCGACCACCGCGGGTCGCCGCTTGTGCTCGATCGACTGAAGGATCTCCAGGTCGGTTTGCTGGATGGGCGGCCGCGCCCATTCGCCCGAATGGTCGTCCTTCTCGCGTTCGCGATAGGGATAAGTGGGGTCGTTTTCGGGGTCGGCGTCGACTCCCCATCCCGGAATGGTCGAGCGGTCGGGCACGAGCGCCTTGCTGGTGGTCGGGGCATCCATGGCTTTTCAGCTCCTGTCAGGCGGCGTTGGGGACGAGCACGGGCTTGATGCAGCCGTCGAGCTTTGCCGAGAAGATGTGGTAGGCGTCCGAAATGTCCTCGAGCGGCACCCGGTGGGTGATCATCCCCTTGGGGTCGATATGGCCGGCCTTCACATGCTCGATCAGCCTTGGAAGAAGCCGCTTCACCGAGGCCTGGTTGGCGCGGATCGTCAGGCCCTTGTTCACGATGTTGCCGACCGGGATCATGTTCCCGGTGGGACCATAGACTCCGACGATCGAGACGACTCCGCCCTTCTTCACCGAGTTGATCGCCCAGTGGAGCGCGATGGCCGAGCCGGCCTCGAGCTTGAGCTTCTTTCCGAAGAAGGTCTGAAGCGCATTGCCGGAAGCGTCGTTGCCGACGGCGTCGATGCAGACGTCCGCGCCCAGGCCGTCGGTGGTCTTCTTCATGAACAGGACGACGTCGTCCAGCTCCTTGAAGCTGTACACCTCGGCAGGGCAATAGGTTCGGGCGAATTCGAGCCGGTATTCGAGATGGTCGATGACGATGACCCGGCCCGCGCCGAACAGCCAGGCGCAGCGCGCGGCCATCAGTCCGACCGGGCCTGCGCCGAAGACGCACACCGTGTCGCCGCGCTTGATTCCGGCCATTTCCGCCGCCTGGTAGCCCGTCGGGACGACGTCGGTCAGAAGCACGGCGTCGTCCGGATCCATCCAGTCGGGGATAACGGTCGGCCCGAAATCGGCGAAAGGCACCCGCGCATATTCGGCCTGGCCGCCGTCATAGCCGCCGGCCGTGTGCGAATAGCCGTAAATGGCTCCGACCGCGGTCGCCCCGGGATTGGATTCGTGGCAGTTGCCGAACAGGCCCTGCTTGCAGAAATGGCACTGGCCGCAGGCGATGTTGAACGGAACCAGCACATGGTCGCCGGCCTTCACATTCTCGACCGCGGAGCCGACCTCTTCGACGATGCCGCAGAATTCGTGGCCGAAGGTCATCCCGACGCGCGTGTCCGGCACCAGCCCATGATAGAGGTGGAGGTCCGATCCGCAGATGCACGAACGGGTCACCCGGACGACCGCATCGCGCGGATGCTCGATCGTCGGCATCGGCTTCTCTTCGAGACGGACCCGATAGGGCCCCCTGTAGTCCATCGCCCGCATTGGCAGCTCCTCGATTCGCTTTGGCCCCAAGAACTTGGCCCCGCTGGGATGGTTCCGGACCGAGGCGACGAAAAGGCGGAGCTGTCGGATCGTTCGAGTAACGAGTTGAATAGAGAGCCTTAGGTGCCGCCTCCGGAACCGGGATGCGTCCACACGGGTTCAGCGGCCGAGTTTCAACCAAGGAGGCCGTCATGGCTACGAAGACCGAATCCACGCAAGGCAACAAGTCGCGCTCGAGCGGCGGCAGCAACGGCGGCGGCGCGACGAAGCGCGACAGCGAGGGCCGGTTCACCAATGAGCGCAGCGCCTTTTCGTTCGGTGGAGGCAATGCGGGGGTTCTCGCGGGCGCCGCGCTCGCGGGCGCAGCGGTCGGAATCGCCGCAAATTTCGGACGCAAGTTCCTGATGCAGATGCCGGCTGCGGCCGCGGGCGACTGGTTCGACGCCTTGAAGGCCGAGCATGCGGCGACCCTCGCCGTCTTCGACAAGATCGAAGCGACCAACGACAGCCAGGCGACGCTCCGAACGACCCTGCTGATGAAGCTGAAATATGCCCTCACCAAGCACGCGCACGAGGAGGAAGCGATCATCTACCCGGCGCTGAGGCAGGCCAATTCCGCCCATGACGCCGACGCTCTCAATTCTGAGCACGGCTACGTGAAGACCTATCTGTACGAGCTCGAGAACCTCGCCAAGGACAGCCCCGAATGGCTGGCCCGGGTCCGCGATTTCCGTTCGATGCTCGAGGAGCATATCCGGATGGAGGAAGACGAGGTCTTCCCGGCCTTCAAGCAGGTGATGAGCCCCGAGCAGAACGCGAAGCTCACCGCCCGGATGAACAAGGAAGGCTTCAGGATGGCTTGAGGCGGAGCGCCGCCGCCCTCCCCCGTCATCCCGGCGAAAGCCGG
The DNA here is from genome assembly GCA_036388065.1 of Allosphingosinicella sp. Lineage (GTDB taxonomy): Bacteria > Pseudomonadota > Alphaproteobacteria > Sphingomonadales > Sphingomonadaceae > Allosphingosinicella. The sequence goes on along the minus strand of DASVSP010000058.1, from coordinate 19,771 downwards.
GACCTCGGTGAGGAAAAGGCGGCGGCGTGTCTCGCTAAGATCCCGGCTTTCGCCGGGACGACGACAGGGCCGGCGGGAGTCCCCTCCCCGCCGGCCCTTTTCTTATGCAAGCTGGCCGTGGCAGTGCTTGAACTTCTGGCCCGATCCGCAAGGACAGGGCGCGTTGCGGCTGACATTGGGCATGTCGGCTTCGGCGATCTCGAACGTTCCCGCCGGCATTTCCGGCCGGGCCGCCTGAAGCGGCGGCAGCCTCGACAGGATCGCCCCGGTGCCCGCATCGATATCGGCGGTGTCGTCGTCCCCGGTCAGCGGATCGATATGGTGGGTGATGAAGTCCGGAAGGCCCTGCATTTCCAGGAACTCGTCCTCCGGAGGCTGCATCGTGAACGTCATCCGGCCGAGCCTCCCGGTGACGTCCTCGCGGATCGCCGCGAGCATCCGCTCGAAGAGCTGGAAGGCCTCGTGCTTATATTCGTCGATCGGCTTGCGCTGGGCGTAGGCGCGAAGGTGGATGACCTGGCGAAGCGCATCGAGCATCGCCAGATGGTCCTTCCAATAATGGTCGAGCGACTGGAGCAGTATCTGCTTCTCGATCTGGATCCAGGTCTCGGGCGGAAGCTCCTTCGATTTCTCCTCGACCTGCTCGTCGGCGAGCTTCTGGATTCGCTCGAGCAGCATCTCCGGGTCGACCGCCTCCTCCTGGAGCCAGTCGTCGATCGGAGGCTGAAGCCCGAACACTTCCTCGACCCGCTCCTTGAGAAGCGGGATGTCCCATTGCTCGGGGTAGGTGTTGGGTGGGCAGGCCTCTCCGACGATCGTATTGACCGTCTCCAGCCGCATGTCCGTCACCACGTCGCCCACCGTCGCCGCGTCCATGATGTCGGCGCGCTGCTCGTAGATGACCTTGCGCTGGTCGTTCATGACGTCGTCATATTCGACGACCTGCTTGCGGATGTCGTAGTTGCGCGCCTCGACCTTCTTCTGGGCGGTCTCGATCGCCTTCGATATCCAGGGGCTGACGATCGCCTCGCCATCCTCGAGATTCTTGTTCATCAGCCGGGCGAACATCGTCTGCGGGCCGAAGATGCGCAGGAGATCGTCGTCGAGGCTGAGGTAGAAGCGCGACAGGCCCGGGTCGCCCTGACGGCCCGAGCGGCCGCGAAGCTGGTTGTCGATCCGGCGGCTCTCGTGGCGCTCGGTGCCGAGCACGAACAGGCCGCCGGCGGCGATCACCCGCGCCTTCTCCTCCTCGACCTCCTGCTTGATCCGCTCGATCGCCTTATCCCTCTCGGGGCCGTCCTCCATTTCGGCGAGCTCGTCGCCCACCCGGAACTCGACATTGCCGCCGAGCTGGATGTCGGTGCCTCGGCCGGCCATGTTGGTCGCGATCGTCACCTTGCCGAGCCGGCCGGCCTGGGCGACGATATGGGCCTCCTGCTCGTGGAAGCGTGCGTTCAGAACCGAATGCTCGACTCCCTCCTTCTGGAGGAACTCGCCGAGCAGCTCCGATTTCTCGATCGAGACCGTTCCGACGAGCACCGGCTGGCCGGTCAGCTGCTTTTCCCGGATCGACTTGGCGATCGCGGCGAACTTGTCGATCTGGTTCTTGTAGAATTCGTCGTCCTCGTCGACCCGCTTGACGCTGAGGTTGGTCGGGATGGTGACGACGTTGAGCTTATAGATGTCCCAGAACTCCGCCGCCTCGGTGGCCGCGGTGCCGGTCATCCCGCCGATCTTGGGATAGAGCCGGAAATAATTCTGGAAGGTGATCGAGGCCATGGTCTGGTTCTCGGGCTCGATGTCGACTCCCTCCTTGGCCTCGACCGCCTGGTGGAGTCCGTCCGACCAGCGCCGACCGTCCATCATCCGGCCGGTGAACTCGTCGATGATGACGACCTTCCCGTCCTTCACGATGTAGTCGATGTCCCGCTTGAACATGACGTTCGCGCGAAGCGACTGGTTGAGGTGGTGGACGACCAGGGTATTCTCGAAATCGTAGAGATTGGAGCCGTGGAGGAGGCCGGCATCCTCGAGCAATCGCTCCATCTTCTCTGTGCCGTCCTCGGTGAGGACGACCGAGCGCTGCTTCTCGTCGAGCTCGTAATCGGCCGGGTCCATGCCCTTCACGATCGCGTCGACGCTCATGTAGAGCTCGGACTTGTCGTCGGTCGGGCCGGAGATGATGAGAGGCGTGCGCGCCTCGTCGATGAGGATCGAATCCACCTCGTCGACGATCGCGAAATTGAAGGGGCGCTGGACGAGGGACTCGCGCTCGTACTTCATGTTGTCGCGAAGATAGTCGAAGCCGAACTCGTTGTTGGTCCCGTAGGTGATGTCCGAGCCGTAGGCCATGCGGCGCTGATAGTCGGTCAGGTTGGGGACGATGACCCCGACCGTCATCCCCAGGAAGCGATAGATCTGCCCCATCCAGTCGGCGTCGCGCCGTGCGAGATAGTCGTTCACGGTGACGACGTGGACGCCCTTCCCTTCGAGCGCGTTGAGATACACCGCCAGGGTCGCGACCAGGGTCTTGCCTTCGCCGGTGCGCATCTCGGCGATCTCGCCGCGATGGAGCACGATTCCGCCGATCATCTGGACGTCGTAATGGCGCTGGCCCAAAGTCCGCGTGGCGGCTTCACGCACCGTCGCGAACGCCTCCGGAATGAGCGAGTCGAGCTCCTCTCCCTCGGCGAGGCGCCGCCGGAAGACGATCGTCTGGTTGGCCAGCTCGTCGTCGGACATCGCCGAGATGGTCGGCTCGAAGCCGTTGATCTTGTCGACGATCTTGCCGATCGAACGCACGTATCGGTCGTTCGACGATCCGAAAATGGCTTTGGCGACTCCGCCGAACATATCGAAATCCTGTCATGTCTGAGTGTATCGAATGCGCCTGTGGCGCGCTGCGCCCATGGGCGCTCGTCGAGAAACCGGCCCGCGGTGGGCGGGCTGCCCGGATCCGCTATTCCAGCCGGCGCTCGTCGACTGGAGCTGATTGGGGCGACCCCGGCGCGGCCGCGGGGACCGCGGGCGGCGACAGGTCGGCTCGGGCAAGGGCGGCTGGAACGAAGGGTCTCTCGACCCGCGCCGAAGCCTCCGCCGTCTGAGCGGCGAGATTTGCGGCCGCGCTCGCCGCGACGGCGGCCCGCTCGACCTGGCGCACCTCGACGGCCCGGTCTCCCGAGATCAGGCCGGCGAGCATCGCCGAAAGGAAGAGCAATAGTTCCAAGCGCAAATCCAGATCGGACGCCCGCCTTCGGACGCCTCGACGTCGGGACATAGTGATTGAGGCCGCCGCCGTCCATGGGTGGGCCGGACGATTGACGCCGGCGCCGGGCAGAGACTAGCGCGGCCTCATGACCGAACGTCTCGAAGGCGGCTGCGCCTGCGGCGCCGTCCGTTACAGTCTGATGAGCGAACCCTTCGACTGCGGCTGGTGCCACTGCCGGACCTGCCGGCGAGTCTCCGGCGCACCGGCGATGGTGTTCGCCACCGTGCCGGCCGGCCAGCTCGTCTGGACTCGGGGCGGCGACAAGGTGAAGTCGTTCCAATCCTCGAGCTTCGGTCGCCGGAGCTGTTGCGGCGAGTGCGGGACCCCGTTCCTGATGGAAGTCGCCCACCAGCCCGAGACCGTCGACTTCACCGTCGCGACGCTCGACGATCCGGGACGTGTGTCTCCGAGCTTCCACATCTTCTGGAGCAGCCGGGTGCCCTGGTTCGAGCCGAAGGATTCGCTTCCCAGGCACGACAGGTTCCGGCCCGATACTCGCGGTCTCGAAGGGACCGAGCCGCCGGGCTAGGCACAGTCGCGGTCCGACCCGTCATTGCGAGGAGCGAAGCGACGAAGCAATCCAGAGGCTCCGCACCCCGCTGGATTGCTTCGCTTCGCTCGCAATGACGCAGTGAGTCACCGCGAAGCAAACATGCGCTCAAGCGACTCCGTCGGCGCCTTTCCCATTCTGTGCCTGATAGTCGAGGCCGTTGAGCACCTGCTCGAGCCAGCCCTGAAGCTGGGTCTTCGGAGCCGCGCCGACCTTGGTCGCGGCGACCTGGCCTCCGTTGAACAGGATCATGGTCGGGATCCCCCGCACTCCGTACTTGGCGGGAGCGGTCGGATTGTCGTCGATGTTGAGCTTCACCACGGTGACCCGCTCGGCCATCTCCTGCCCGATCTCCTCTAGGGCCGGAGCGATCATCCGGCAGGGGCCGCACCATTCCGCCCAGAAATCGACGAGGACGGGCTTGTCGGAAGCGAGCACTTCCTGCTGGAAAGTGTCGTCGCTGACGGAAGTGGTCATGGAAATCTCCTGATGGGTCGGATCACATTTAGGAAGCCTGGGGCGCCGGCTCAAGCACCGGCCGGTAGCGGTCGAGCAGGTCGGCGGGCAGGTCGAACAGGACCGGCGCCGCTGTGTAGAGCAGCTTCGCGGCGATCGGCCGGCCGGGGAAGACGACTTTGAGGGCCTCCACATAAGCCGACATCTGGCGAAGGTGCGGGACCGGGATGTCGCCGAGCGATTCGGGGGCGCGCCGGCCGGTCTTGAAGTCCGCGACCAGGATCCGGTCGGGCCCGACCAGCAGCCGGTCCACCGAGCCGGACACCACCACCCCTTCGCCCACCACCGCGGCGATCGGAGCCTCGGCGAGGGCCCCGGGGCCGAACAGCTCGGCATGGGCGGGATCGGCGATGAGGCTGCAGGCGTCCGCGACGAGGCCGCGGCGAAGCTCAGGATCTTCGATCCCGGCGGAGCGCTCGAGCCAGCGCTCCGCTCGGGCGGCCCTCTCCTCGCGGGGGACTTCGGGGAGCCTCTCGAACAAGGCATGGAGGAGCCGTCCGCGCCGGGCGGCGACGCGCATCGCCGGCGACGGGGGCGGATCGGCGACGTCGTCCTCGCCCAGCGCGGACGGCGCCAGCGGCCGGGGCGGCCGCGCTTCAATGGGCGCCGGCCTGCGGATCCAGTCCGGAAGCGACCCCTCGGCGGGCGCCGGGCGGGGGGCGGCCTTGGTGAAGAATTCGGGATCGCCGAAGCGGCGGGCGCGGCCCCAATGGGGATCCTCCTCCCACTCGGCGCCGAGGCCGAGGAGCGCCGAGTCGAGGGCATTCCACCAGCTCGATTGCGGCGGTCCCTTGCGGTCGGCCGGACCGAGCGCCCCGCCGATGTAGAGCCGCTCCTCGGCCCGGGTCATCGCGACGTAGAGGAGCCGCCAATGCTCCTCGCGCTCGCGTCGGTCGATCGCCGCCAGCTGCGACGCTATGGGCTCGGCGAGCTCGTCCTTGCGGGGGCGGAAGATCGGGATCGCCGGGCCGCCCTCAGGGAGCGAGACGGTCGCGAAATTGGCCTGCGGACCCCCTCCCCGGCGGTCTGGGTCGGCACAGGCGTCGGCGAGTATAACTACCGGAGATTGCAGGCCTTTCGACCCGTGGACGGTCATCACCCGGACCGCGTCGAGGGGGGCGGAGGGATCGCGGACGATCTCCACTTCGCCGCGGGCGAACCAGTCGAGGAAGCGCTGAAGCGAAGGGGCCGGGTTCGACTCGAAATCGAGCGCCGCGGAGAGCAGTTCCTCGATCGGGTCCCGGGCCTCGTTTCCAAGCCTTTCCAAGAGCTTGTGGCGGCCTCTTAAGCTTCCGCTCAAGATCGTCTCGAAGAAGTTATGGGGGGTCGCGTAATCGGCCATCGCGAGCAGCTCGCGAAGGCCGTCCAGAGACGTGGTCGAAAGTTGAGGATTCGCCTCGAATCGCAACTTTCCGCCACGAATGTGGAGCCAGAGCGGGCCTTCGCGGCGGAACGAGGCGGCGAAGAGCTCGTCCTGGGTCCAGCCGAAAAGCGGAGAGACGAGCAGCGCCGCGAGGTTGAGATCGTCGAGCGGCTGGATCGCGAACCGGGCGGCGGCGAGGAGGTCCTTGACCGCGAGCGGGGCCGACAGTGCGAGCCGGTCGATCCCGGCCACCGGAACGCCCTCGGCATGGAGGCGGGCGACGATCAGCGAGGCGAGGTCGCCGCGGCGGCGGACGAGGACGAGTATGTCCTCGGGCCGGACCGGGCGCCGCTTCGACCCTTCGCCGAGCATGAACGGGTTGCGGATCCAGGCCGCGACCTGGGCGGCGAGCCGGCGGGCATAGTCGCGGACCGTCTCGCTCACCCAGCCTTCCTCCCCGCCGCCGTCCTCGCCGGAGGCTCCGTCATTGTCGTCGCTGTGGGGAAGCCAGAGGGTGACCGAGCCGGGCCGGCCGACATGATGGCTCTGGTGCGGATTGGGCCCGCGGGGCAGCCCCATGGCCTCGAAGCCGAGGTCCCCGATCAGCCGGTCGACCGCGGCGAGGATCGGCGGCGAGGAGCGGAAGCTGAGGTCCACGGAGAGATCGAGGAAGTCGCGGCCGACCGACTCGGCCTGGCGGGCGAACCAGGCCCGGGCGAGCTCGAAGCTCGCCGGGTCGGTCCCCTGGAACCCGAAGATCGCCTGCTTGTAGTCGCCGACGGTGAACAAGGTGCGGTGGCGCTTCGAGGCGCCCTCCCCGGCGAAATATTCGAGGGTTAGGGCCCGGACGATGTTCCACTGGGCCTCGTTGGTGTCCTGGGCCTCGTCGACCAGGATATGGTCGGTATTCTGGTCGAGCTTGAAGCGGACCCATTCGCCCATTCCGGGGGTCATCAAGAGCCGCTCGGCGAGCCGGATGAGGTCGTCGAAATCGAGCACGGCGTGGGCGCGCTTGGCCGTGGTCCAGGCCTCGGAATAGACCTGGCCGGCCCGAAGCCCGGCGGCGAGGCAGGCCGTGAGGGCGGCGAGCTTGCGCATCCTGAGCAGGCGGGAGCAGCATTCGAAGGCCGAGGTGGCGAGCTCGATATAGGTCTCGTCCTGGGGCGCCTGGCCCTTGGCGAAGCTTCTGATCTCGCCGTCCGCCTTGGCCCAGACCGAGTGGAGCCTGTCGAGCAGCCCGGCCCGCTCCGCCGGTCCCGCCGACGCCCATTGCTCGCACAAAGACGCTCGCTCCACGCCGTTCTTCGTCGCCCACCCGCTGTTGAGAAGCCCGATCCGGCGCAAGGCGCCGACGTCGAACATCTCGTCGCAGCACTCGCCGGCGATGGCCTCGTCGATATCGCCGGGCGGAAGGCCGAAGGCCGTTCGAAGCCGGTCCTCGACCAGCTCCGGGGGGCCAAGCGACGTCATGGCGTCGGGCGCCCTCGCGCAGCGGCGGACGAAGGCTTCGGCGCCCCCCTCCCCCAGCCGGTGGCTGAGCGCCTGGATGTCTCCAATCAAGGCGCTGCCGACCTCCTCGGCGCGGACCAGCATCTCGGCGAGGGTCTGGCGCGCGAGCAGCTGCTCCTCTCGCCCTTCGAGCGGCCGGAAGCCGGGCACCAGACCCGCCTCGGCCGGGAAGGCGGCGAGGAGCCCCTGGGCGAAGGCGTGGATGGTCTGGATCCTGAGGCCGCCGCCGGCCGAATCGAGCACCCGGGCGAACAGCCGCCGGGCCCGGGCCCGGGCCTCCGGATCGAAGTCCTCGCCGAGCGAGCGAAGCTCCGAGGCGAGCTCCGGGTCCTTCAGCCTGACCCAATAAGCCAGCCGGCGATGGATCCTGTCCGCCATCTCGGCCGCGCCGGCCTTGGTGAAGGTGAGGCAAAGGATCGAGGACGGATCGACCCCGGAGAGCAGCAGCCGGAGCACCCGGGCGGTGAGCACGTGGGTCTTGCCGGTCCCCGCCGAAGCGGAGAGCGCGGCGTGATCGCCCGGCGCCGAGGCTGAGAGCTGCTCGGCTTCGAGGAGGGCTAGGGGGCGGAGGCGGCGGGACATTGCAGAGTCGATTAGGCCGTGAGCGGGCCTGCGCCTAGCCGTTGATGTCGCGCGAAAGGAAAGGCCCGACCTCCCCAGGTTGTCGGCCGGCGCCCGATTACCGCGGCCTCCGGCGCCGCCGCGGGCGGAATGGCGACTTCAGCTCAGTCCAGGCCCTCGACGACGAGTGCGACGGGCTGCGCAGCGGCACCCGGCTTCCCGACGATTCGCACCGTCCAGCGGCCGTCGGCGACCTGATTTCCGTCAACCAGCACCTGCTCCACATTATCGACCCTGTTGCGCTTGCAGCGGGGCGCCGCGTTCGCCTCCTCGAAGCACCGCTGGGCCACCGAGGCGGGACTTTGCCCGTCCAAGGCCCAGGGATAATATCGGCGTCCAGCCGGGTCGATCAAAAGCAGGTCGAGATCATTCACCAGAACCGACGTCGAGTCGTCCGTTCGAAGCTGTGGCTTTCCGGGCGAATCGAGCCATACGAGGGTCACCTTGATCGGGCGTCCGGACGCGGAGCGGAGGCGGAAATCCGAATTGCCCGCGCCGGCGGAGGGCCGCGACAGACGCGGTGCGCCTGGCCGCGAGGCGACGACCCGCCCGGCCGCGAGCGCATCGACGGCACCCCATCCGGTGGAGAAGTTGGGCCCGGCGGTGGGACTGACGGCGGTATGAATCAATACGGCCTTCATCTCGTCGGCGAACAGGACTCGTCGAATCTGACGATTCGCGAGTTCATTGAGAAGGGCCGCGATGCCGGTCACGACGGGGGCCGCCATGGAGGTTCCGCTTTCCGGCGCGTAGAGGCTGTCGCCGGGAAATCTGGGATTGACCGAAGAAGTCAGCTCCTGGCCATTGGCGACGAGGTCAGGCTTGATTCGTCCATCATCCGTCGGCCCGAATGCACTGAACACCGTGGGCACGATGTTGGTCGGGCTCACCACCCCGGAGGCGTCGTCGATCGCGCCCACGGTAATGACATTCTTCGAAGTCGCTTCATCCCCGCCGATCGTATCGAATCCGCCCGAAGCGCCGTCGGCCTGATGATCGCCGCTGACCCATATCCCGCTATGAGTATGCCAGCGGTCCCAATGCGGGCCGAGGGGACTGTCGTTCCTGTCGTTGCCGGCCGCTACCATCATGCTTCGTTTCGGCAACAGACGCGCGACGTCGTCCGCCGCCGCGCTGGTCTGGGTATAGGCGCCGAAAATGCGCGACTCGGTCTGGTTGGGTTCGCCTACCCAGCTCCAGCAGGTCCTCTGGTCATTGCGCGGCGGAGCGCCTTCCGCATCGCGGCAAAGCGCTTCGAACGGCCCTTCCCATCCCCCGCGGGGGCCGTAGCTGTGGACGCTCACCGACATTCGAAGATCCGGCTTCTCGAGCTCCTCCCAATAGTTGTCGTCAATCATGTAGGCGTGAAGCTCGACCCGGGGCGCCATGCCGCGCGCCTGCGGAAAAGCCGCCGGATCGGCTCCCACAGTGCCCGCGACGTGGGTGGCATGGTCCGAATAACGGGTGGTGCCGTCGCGGACCTGGACTCGACCCACCATGGCTTCATGGTTCGGATCCGGCACCCCGCCCGCTTCATAGATCCCGGCCACGATCCCCGCGCCGCTCAGGTTAAACTCGCTGCGAAGCAGGTCGACTCGATGATACCGGGCCGCATCGCGATTGAGCAGGTCTATCAGCAGCATTGCCGCCGGAAGCGCGGAAACGTCGGCTGCGGGCGCCGGCTTCTCGGCGTCGCGACCGTTCAGGGCAGGCTGCGCGCTTCCGACAGAAGGGACGGCCGTCGCGAGAATGGCCAGCGGCAGTTCTCTCACCAGAAAGCGGGGCCAATGGAAGGATCGGCCGGTCCGCCTGGTACGATAGGCGCTTTTCATGACTGCTATGCTCCTTCGCTCGGTCTTGCCGGCCTTGGCGACGACTCTGCTTCAGTCCGTTCCACCGGAGAGCTCGTCACGAAGCTCGCGGAGGGTCTTTTCAGCGTTGAGTTGCGCGATCTCCGAATTCGTCCGGGCGAGTTGGGCCGACCCTTCCAGCGCCGCGAGATCCCTTTGCTTTGTCGCCAGAGTGATCTGCCTGTCCAGCTCCGCCGCGGCGGCGCCTTCGGCGGCCTCCCGATCCGCCTTTCTCTTGTCGCGGACGGCCTGACTGAAGGTCAAAGCCTGATCGAGGCCGCCATTGACCACGTCGACCAGGGCTCTACCCCGCGCCCGCTTCTCGGAGTAGGAAGCACGTTCGATCGAACCATCCGGCCGAAAGGTCGCCGACAATTGGTTGTTTTGTCCGAACCCGTTTTCGAAGGGCAGGATGCCGAGGCGGCCGAGCTGCGGAAAGAGCTCTATGCCATCATAAATCTGCATGGTCGGGGCCGTCCCCACGGCGCACTCCGCCGTTCCGATTTTCCGACAGATCCGAAGACGCCCGCGCGCCGGAGTCCGGTAGGCCACGCCGGGGACAGCCATCGGCCGCGCATCGGCGGTGGCCGAAACGAAATTGTTCCATTTCGGAGTGGGGGGCACCTCGCAACCCGGCTTGACCCCCGCCTGCCCGCAGATCGCGCCGGCATTACCTGATTCCGACGCTCGTACCGCCAGCGCAACCGGCCCCATTTTCGTGCCGAGATCCGCCAGATCAGCCTCGTCGAAGTCCGTCCCGAAAAGACGCCGCGTCCAGTTGAGTTGCGCATCCATCTTGGAAGCCTCAGCGCTCGGAAAAGTCGACAGGTGGTCGAGCCCCTTCCCGTCCCGCCCCCATCGGGGGAGAAACTCGAAGATCTCGATCCAGCTCAGCCGTTCACCATGATCGTCCATCTCCTCCCGGATGTCGGTGATCTCGAGACTAAGCGCTCGAATTTTCGTCCTCAGCCCGGAAATCTTCTTCTTGTCATCGTCCGTGAGGGTTCCAAGCAACCCTTCGACGACCCACGGCTCGAGTTCCGCCACGGCGTCCTCGAGCTCCCCCGTCTTGGCTTCGAGAGCCGCTTTCAGCCGCTTGAACCGGGTCAGCAAATCATTTGGGCATACGAGGATTTTGGGGCGCTGCGCGGCGGGCGCGGGACCGTCTTCGGCCAGCGGGACCACGGAGCCGCCCGCCGGCGCCGCCGAGCTACCCGGAAGCCCGGCAGCAAGACGCGCAATGGAAAAGCCGGCCTTGATCACGCCCGCGGCAATTTCCGGCCCCTGATCATCCGCTTCGGCATTGAACGACTTGAGAGTCTGGTTCTCGTACGTCTCCATGTCGAAGGCCGACGTTTTCGACCAGCTTCCAAGGTCCCGATAGTCCACCGCGAACCACTCGCCGTCGACCATTTCGGGGTCCGCCTCCACATTGACCTCGAAGTCCACGTCCAAGGCCCCGTCGGCCCGAACCGCGCACTCGGTAAGTCGGCGAGAGACCGTCGTTTTATATTGAAGAGCAGGCAAAGCGTAGCGCATCCCCGCCGCGCCGTTCGGCGCAGTCTGCGCCATCGGCCTAGTGTTGAGGCTGGTCGTGGTGCAGCCGCCAAGCGCCGTCATCAGCAAGATCGCATAAGTCCGCATTCGCCCTCTCCATGCTCAGGAGTGCGAAACTAGTGGCTTGCCGAAAGAGCGGGCGTGACGGCCGTCACGCACGCTCAGCCAGGTTCGAACGGCGGCGAGCTGACCAATGACGGCAACGCCCGGGATGAAGGGCGGTCCGCATCGCAACGGCTCAGGGCCTCAAACCCCCTCCCCCGCCGCCACCCCGCTCGACCAGGCCCATTGGAAATTGTAGCCCCCTAGCCAGCCGGTGACGTCGACCGCCTCGCCGATCGCGTAGAGGCCGGGCGTCTTGCGGGCTTCCATCGTCTTCGAGGACAGGCCGGCGGTGGCGATTCCGCCGACCGTCACCTCGGCCTTGGCGAAGCCTTCGGTGCCGTTCGGTGTGAAGCGCCAGCGCGACAGGACTCGCTCGGCTTCCTCGAGCTTGCGATCGGGCAGATTGGCGAGATCTCCGGTCAAGGCGAGGCGTTCGGCCAAGGTTTCCGCCAGGCGTTCGGGCAGGTGGCGGCCGAGGGCCGTCTTCACTCCGGCGCGCGGCGTGGAGCGTTTCGACTCGCGCAGCCAGCCCGGCGGGGACCCCGGGAGGAAGTCGATGTGGATCGGCTCGGCGGGGCGCCAGTAGCTCGAGACCTGCAGGATCGCCGGGCCGGAAAGGCCGCGATGGGTGAACAAGGCGGCTTCGCGAAAGGCCGCCTTGCCGGCGCTTGCGACGACCTCGGTCGCCACCCCGGACAGAGCGTTGAACAAAGCTTCGCCGCCGCTCAGGGTCAGCGGCACCAGCGCCGGGCGCGGCTCGACCACCTTGAGGCCGAAGCGGCGGGCGAGATCGTAGGCGAAGCCGGTGGCTCCGAGCTTGGGGATGGAGGGGCCGCCGGTCGCGATCACGAGGGCGGGCGCCTCGACGGCGCGCTCGCCGAACTCCACCCGGAATCGGCCGTCGGAATGGGCGACGTCGCGGATCGGCCGGCCCAGCGCGAACTCAACCCCGCCGCGGTCGCATTCGTCCTGGAGCATGGCGACGATCTGGCGCGCGGAGCCGTCGCAGAAGAGCTGGCCCAGGGTCTTTTCGTGCCAGGCGATCCGGTGGCGCTCGACCAGGGCGAGGAAGTCGGCGGGCGTATAGCGGGCGAGGGCCGAGACGGCGAAATGGGGGTTTGCGGAAACGAAGCGATCCGGCGCCGAATGGAGGTTGGTGAAGTTGCAGCGGCCTCCGCCCGAGATCAGGATTTTCTTGCCCGGGGAATCGGCATGGTCGACGACGAGGACCCGCCGGCCCCGGCGGCCGGCGACCGCGGCGCACATCATTCCGGCCCCGCCGGCGCCGAGGATGATGGCGTCATAGCTTTCGGGGCGACCGGACATGGCCGCGCCTTAGAGCGTGTCGGGGCCTCCGAACAGGGCCACCCAGCCGACCAGCACCGCCCAGTGAAGGATCGCGCCCGGCCAGATCGAGCGGGTGGCGAGCGCGAGACGGGCGCAGGCCAGGCCGAGCGCGAAGGTGCAGGCGAGGAACCAGGGATCGAAGCCGAGCTCGGCCCAGGGCGGGCAGCGGCCGCCGAGGCCCGAGCTGCAGGCGAAGGCCCAGAACGGGTTCCAGAGGGCGAAGAGCGCGGCGGAAAAGACAGCGGGCCCGACTGGGGTGACGCCGTCGGACGGCGGCTTGAGCAGAATCCCCCGGAACAGCGCTTCCTCGGCCAGGACCGGAAGGAAGAAGGCGATCACGGCGAGGAGCGCGAGGCGGGGCGAAAGCTGAGGATCCCAGCCGGCGAATCCCCCGAGCCAGCCGAGCAGTGCGAGCGCCGGCACGAGCCACAGGGCGGTCTTGCCGAGCCCGGCCCAGCCGGCGCCGTCGGGCTTGGTCGAGAAGAGCCGCCCGAGCCGGGCGGCCGCGCCCTCGGGCCTGTAGGGCGCCGGCGGGACCGGCGGAGCGGGCGGTCCGGCGAAAGTCTCCACCCGGTAGGTCTCGGGAAGGTTGACCGGGCGGTAACCGGGACAAGCCGCGATCCGCTCGAGGACCGAGCTGTGGACGAGGAAGGGCTCCTTCGCCGGGACCCCCTTCCAGGGCCGGTTGGGGATCGGCCTCGGCTCCGCCCAGGGAACGTACAGTCCGAGGAACGAGCGGCGGCCCGGCCATTCCTTTTCCTTGTTCCGCTGCGGCCACGGCTCGAGCAGCCACCACGGCCCGATCAGCGAGCGGTGGAGAGTCGGAAGGGGAGCCGGCGGGACGTCCAGCGGAGGGGGAAGCAAGGCCGGATCGAGATCGAGCCCGGCCTCGGCCGCCTGCCCGGCCATCCACAGCAACGGGTAGCGGGAAAGAGCGCTGTCGTCGTCCGGATAGCCGCCGCCGACGTCGGAATGGACTCCGGCGAACCAAACCTGGCGGATGTCCTGAGGCACCTTCAGGCGCTCGTCGCCGCCGGGCCGGTAAGATTGCGGATCCTTCCAGTGATTGAGTCGGAACATCCGGCGGCGCTCGTCGATCGAGATCGCCTGGCGGAAGGTCCTCACGCTCGGATTGGTTCGAGTGAAGAGCAGCTTCTGAGGCGCGGGGACGAAGAATGTGCTTGCCCTGGGCACGAGCACCGACGCAACGGTGTCCCACACCCCGACGAAATGGATCGAGGCGCGCCGGGTCCCGGCGACCTCGCGGAACCGGTCGCCGATCTCGAAATCGTCTTCGTCGCCCGACCTCTTGTAGGCGACGAGCGCATAGCCGCACAGGTTGAGCTGGTCCCGACCGAGCAGTCCGAAGAAATGGATGAAGCCGGCCAGCGCCCGGGCGGTATAGGCTCCGCGGCTGAAGCCGAAGAGCCAGATCTCGTCGCCGGGCCGCCAGTTGCGGCAGATCCAGGAATAGGCCTGCAGCAGGTCTTCGTCGAGGCCGAGCCCGAGCGCGAGGCCGAGCACGCTTCGAACCTTCTGCCTCAGCTGCGACCACCAGCCCGGCCTTCCGATCGTCCCGACGCCCGGATCGTAATAGACGAGCTGATCCGGGCTCTGCCGGACGGCCCGGTAGAGCCTCAGGACGTTCGACAGATTGGCGCCGATCTCGTTGCCGGTACCGTCGAGAAGCACGACGAGCCTTCTGGACATTGCGCGAGCCCCCTTTCGCGATTCGGCAGCTTGTCACGGGAGCGGGGCGGGTGTCGAGAGGGCGCGGGCGGGGCGAAGCCCCGGGCGCGGTTCGTCAGCTGGCGCGGTCGCGGACGGCTTCGAGGTCGATCGCGGCCTGGCCGTCGCCGGCCGGGCTGTCGTCGCCGGCGCCGGTCGAAGGCGGGTCCCCCTTCACGGCCGGATCGCCGCCGTCCCGGTCGTCCTGGATCGGCTCCGGTGCGCCGCCCGGACCGGCGGTCCTGCCGCCTTCATTCTCGGTCATGGCCTGGCTCCTTTCGAAGCGGCCAACGCTCGGGAGCGGCCCCGTTTCCTAGAAAACGATCGCTCCGGCGATGAACGCGACGAAGGCGATCGTCCAGTCCCTGGGCTGCATTCGGCGGATGAAGTCCATGTCGAGCTCCTTGCTGTGTTATCCATGTAGGACAGTTGGGGAGCGTTTCAAGGTGTCGAGTCGAGGTCCCAGCTTTCGGGTTCCCATCAAGTCGTACTCCCCCGGGATGACGGTTGGGGTCAGATCTTTACCTGGCTTCCCATCTCGACGACCCGGTTGGGGGGAAGGGCGAAGAACTCCATCGGGCTTTCCGCGTTGCGCATCATCCAGGCGAACAGCTTCTCCCGCCAGATCGCCATTCCGTGGACGGTCGAGGTGAGCGGGGTCTGGCGGGAGAGGAAGAAGCTGGTCTCCATCATCCGGAACGGAAGGCCGCAGCGATCGACCGCTCCGAGCGCCTCGGGGACGTTCATGTCCTGCATGAAGCCGAAGTGGAGGATGATCTTGTAGAAGCCCTCGCCGAGCGCCTCGACCTCCACCCGCCGCTGGTCGTCGACATAGGGGACGTCCTCGATCGCCACCTTGAGGAAGATGGAGCGCTCGTGGAGCACCTTGTTGTGCTTGAGGTTGTGGAGGAGGGCGTGGGGGACGCCGTCGGCCTGGCTGGTCATGAAGATCGCGGTTCCGGGCACCCGGGCGGCCGAGCCGGCGGCGGACCTGATGAACAGCTGGATCGGGATGTCGCCCTGCTTGAGCTGGCGGTGGAGCAGCTTGCGTCCCTTCGCCCAGGTGGTGAGCAGGGTGAAGATGACGAGGCCGACCATCAGCGGGAACCAGCCGCCGCTCGGCACCTTGAGCAGATTGGCGGCGAAATAGGCGGCGTCGACGAGGAAGAAGAGGGTGAGCAGGCCGAACGCCAGCCACCTGTTCCAGCCCCACAGGGCGAACAGGACGACCGCAAGCAGGCAGGTGTCGATGAACATCGCTCCGGTGACCGCGATCCCGTAGGCCGCGGTCAGGTTGGACGAGGTCTGGAAGACCAGGACGAGCAGGATCACCATCACCATCAGCGCCCAGTTGACCGCCGGAATGTAGATCTGGCTGGCGGCCGAGGCGCTGGTGTGGGTGATCTTGATTCGCGGGATGTAGCCGAGATGGATGGCCTGCTGGGTGACCGAGAAGGCCCCCGAGATGACGGCCTGGCTCGCGATGACCGTGGCGGCTGTGGCGATGAGGACGAGCGGGAGCCGGAACCATTCCGGCGCCAGCAGGAAGAAGGGATTGTGGATCGCTTCCGGGCTGGCGATCAGAAGCGCCCCCTGCCCCAGATAGTTGATCATCAGTGCGGGAAGCACGAAATAGACCCAGCCGGCGCGGATCGGGCGGCGGCCGAAATGGCCCATGTCGGCGTAGAGCGCCTCGGCTCCGGTGACGGCCAGCACCACCGAACCCAACGCCACGAAGGCCAGGAACTTCTCCTCGAAGAAGAATCGGACCGCCCAGGCCGGGTTGAGAGCGGAGACGACCTCCGGTGCGGTCGCGATGCTCATCGCTCCGAGCACGGTCAAGGTTAGGAAATAGGTGATGATGACCGGTCCGAAAAGCGCCCCGACGGCGGCGGTGCCGCGCTGCTGGATGAGGAACAGGCCGACGAGGATGACGATCGCGATCGGCACCACCCAGGGCTTCAGCCCGGCCTCGACCACCACCAGCCCCTCCACCGCCGACAGCACCGAGACGGCGGGGGTGATCATCGAATCGCCGTAGAAGAGTGCGCAGGCGAAGACCCCGAGAAGCACGATCGCCGCGCCCCAGCGCGCGGATTCCGTCTTGCGCGAGATGAGGGCCAGGAGGGCCAGGCTGCCCCCCTCCCCCTTATTGTCGGCGCGCATCAGGATGGTGACGTATTTGAGGGTCACCACGATCATCATCGACCAGAAGATCAGGCTGAGCACGCCGAAGACGTGAAGCTTGTCGACCGGGAGCGGGTGGTGGCCGGCGAAGGTCTCGCGAAAGGCGTAGAGGGGGGAGGTGCCGATGTCGCCGAAGACGATCCCGATCGCGCCTACGGTGAGCCTGAGGAGCCCGTGATGATGAGCATCGGGCTGCGGATCGCGCGAGTCCGGCAGGGCCGGGGCAGCCGAGGCTTCGCTCATCCTTCGTCCCTTCGAGTCGCGCCCAGGAATGGCCGAAAGGCGCGGTCCGTTCCGGCCCCGGATCGCCGGGCGCGCTACGCTTTTGACGGGTGGCGGGCAAGGGCCTCGTCACGAGACCCCGTCATCCCGGCGAAGGCCGGGACCTCAGGTCGAGAAGTCTCGGCGGGTCCCGCCGAGGTCCCGGCTTTCGCCGGGATGACCGGAGCGGGCCTCGGCGGGGTCCCGGCTTTCGCCGGGACGACGGGTCACTCCGCGACGGAAGCGGCCGCGTCCTTGTCGGCCGCCTGCTTGGCCCGGAAGACGTCGCTTCGGTGGGCCCGGGCGGCCATCGCCTCCCAGGCGCCGGCGGCTCGAAGGCAGCGGTCGCGGACATTGTCGAGCGTGGCCTTGTCGGCGTCGGCTCGCGCCTCGGCGGCGCGGGCGGAATAGAAGTCATGCTGTGCGGACATAGGCGTTTCTTTCTTCCCCCTTGCGATTTAAGCAAGGCGGGACGGGAGCCTCGAGGCCCCCGGCCCTTCCACCCGCCGTCGCCACCAGGAGGGGCTTCGGCAGGTTCACCTCCCCCGGCGAAGCGGAGGAGGAACGATTGTTACGCCGCCTGGATGTTGACGGCGCTGGTCTTGCCGCGGCGGTCGGTCTCGAGATCGAAGGAGACCCGCTGGTCGCGATCGAGAGTCTGCATTCCGGCGGCCTGGACGGCGCTGATATGGACGAAGGCGTCGTTTCCGCCGCCGTCGGGCTGGATGAAGCCATAGCCCTTGTCGGCATTGAAGAACTTCACGGTTCCAATGGTCATTCACTTTTTCCTTTCCGAATGGCGGGACGAGCGTCGGTCCGCCGGTGCTGCGAGAGGCGAGAAGGAAAAAGGAGCCGCAAAGCGCCAAAGACCGTTCATTTGCGACTGGTAGCGTTACTCTATGTAGGCCCAAGGGGCGAAAATAGCAAATTGGGCAGGCCGTGCGCAGGGCGACGGAGTGACTGGAATGACCGATCAGCCGGGCTTTTCGCCCGAGGAGATCGAGCGGGGCGAGGATCGGCCGGGCTGTCACGCTCCCGTGTGGAGCTGCCTTCCGCTCGGCGCCGCCGTGCTGCTTATTCTCTACCTGGCCTATCGGATGGCGATATGGGTCGGCTTCAGCGCCGCGGCGGCCCTGTGATCGGATGATCCGGAATGAACCGGCCGGAACGTTGCAGGCGGCTCGGGCCTTTTTGAACGGCACAGGCAGGAGGCGGACATGCGCTATCGGCGGCTCGGATCGAGCGACCTCGAGGTTTCGGAAATCTCGCTCGGCTCGTGGCTCACCTTCGGAGTCGGGGTGGAGCGCGACCGGGCCGCCGCGGTGGTCGAGAAAAGCTTCGAACTCGGGATCAACTTCATCGACACCGCCAATGTCTACGGGCGCGGCGCCGCAGAGAGCTTCCTCGGCGAGGCGCTGCGGGGAAGGCCCCGCGATTCCTACGTGCTCGCCACGAAATTGTACTTCCCGATGACGCAGACCGACCGCGGCCTGTCGCGGGCCCAGGTCGCAAAGCAGCTCGAGGCATCGCTCAAACGCCTGAAGACGGACTATGTCGATCTCTACCAATGCCACCGCTACGACGACGAGACCCCCCTCGAAGAGACGATGGCCGCGCTCAGCGAAGCGGTCCGCTCCGGCAAGGTGCGCTGGCTCGGCTTCTCCGAATGGCCGGCCGACAAGATCCGGGCCGCGATCGAGATGGCGGGAGTCGAGAAGTTCGTCTCGAGCCAGCCGCAATATTCGCTGCTCTGGCGCCGGCCCGAGGAGGCGGTGATCCCGCTCTGCGCGGCCAACGGAATCTCGCAGATCGTCTGGTCGCCGCTCGCCCAGGGCGTTCTCACCGGCAAGTACAGGCCGGGCAGCCCGCCGCCCCCGGACAGCCGTGCGACCAGCGAGGAGATGGGCGGCTGGATGGACCGGCTGCTCCAGCGGCCCGTGCTCGAAGCGGTCGAGCGGCTCAGGCCGATCGCGGCCGAAGCGGGGCTCAGCCTCGCCCAGTTCGCACTCGCCTGGGTGCTGAGGGAGCCGAACGTGGCCTCGGCCATCGTCGGAGCCTCGAGGCCCGACCAGCTCGCGGACAATGCCGCGGCTTCCGAAGCGGCGGTGGACCCCGCGTTGTTCGAGCAAGCGGAGGCGATCGTGGCGGAGGTGGGGGGCTAATCCGTCATTGCGAGCGAAGCGAAGCAATCCAGCGGGGGCTCGGAGGGCTGGATTGCTTCGTCGCTACGCTCCTCGCAATGACGGGTCACCTCCGCAGCCTCGCGCTCTCCACGATCCTCTCGAACTCGGGGAGGCCGGCGTCGAAATAGTGCATCCGTGCGGCGTCGAAGAGCGCGAGGTAGAAGCGGCCCTCGACGATCGCTCCGACCGCCCTTCCCTTCCGCTCCACCTCGTCGCCGCCGAGATGGGCGTAGTCGAACTGGAAGCCGGAATGGCCGAGGAATCGGCGCGGCTCGAGTCCGGTCATCTCGAACCGGGTCGAGCCCGCCCGGATCCGGTAGAAGCTCTCGATCATCGCCGCGATCTCCGTCGGGTTCATGTCGGAGCGGAAATTGGGCACCTTGCGATCGGCCTTGCGGCGCTGCTGGACGATCCGCTTGTCGTGCTCGAGGCCGCCGATGAAGGTGAGCCCGTCGAGCAAAGGCCCGTTCAGGGTCCAGTTCTCCTCCCGCTGGATGTCGCTGGGGCCTCGCGGCGCCTTGTTCCAGCGCACCGTCGGAGTGACGATCATCGAGCCCCGGGCGACGTCGTCGGGACCGGGCGAGACCAGCCTGTCAGAGCGGAACAGGCCCGGACCCCCGAGCCCGCCGCCGGCGCAGCCCGCCGTCAGCGAGAGCGCCGCACGCGCCGCGAGCATCCTTCGTCCAGGCATCGGCCGGTCCTCCTTCACTGGCTCGCCATATGGCG
>DASVSP010000057.1:0-4434 GCA_036388065.1 Allosphingosinicella sp. | reverse complement strand
AGGCGGGCCTGCAGCTCCGGCATGAACTGGAAGCGGACACTGGCATTGGGAAGTATGTCCGTATAGCGATTGGTCCGATTGACCGGCGTGATCACATTGGTCGCGTCGTCGCGCTGGCTGGCGTTCAATTCGTTGACGGTCCGAACCACTCGAACGCCGATGGCGCCGTCGATCGGGATCGAGGAGCCGAATTCGAATTTCAGCTGGCCGTAGCCCGCATAGGTCTTCTCGTTGGCCCGATAGACGGACAGCGGATCGGTCGGCGCGTCGCCCAGCGGGCCCCCGTTCGGATTGACCGTCGTAGCGAAGGCCCGAAGCTGGTCGAGATTGGAGAAGACGTCGCCGAACGAGACACCCACGAAGCAGCGTTCCGGCTGGTAATTGTCGTAGGTGAAGCCGCAGCCGACCTGGCCCAGGTCGATCGGAAGGCTGGCGAGCGGCGGCCGGACCACTCCATCGGTGCTGCGATAGAGCGTGCCCTCCTCGCGCGAGGCGTCGCGATTGTTGTGCCGGACGCCGAACTGGAGCCTGGGCAGGTTCTTCACACCGGTCTCCCATTCGAGATCGGCGCGATACTGCATGTCGTCGCCCTTGGCATTGAGAAAGCGCTGGAAGAGGCCGCGATAGACGTAATTGGCGGGATTGGTCGTGTCGTAGTCGATGAAGTCGAACGATCCGCCGCCCGGCCCGTCTTGATGTTGGAAGGTCACGTCGCGAAGCGGCGAGCTGGTGAGAGCGTAATCGACGTTGACCTGGCGCTCCTTGAACTTCGAGTTCGTGTAGGCGACGTCGGCGCTGAGGCGGAGCGCGCTGGTCAGATCGTAGATCATGCCGCCGCCGATCTGGTAGGTGTTCGTCCGGCTCCTGCGGAACTCCTGGAAGCCGTCGGGCGCGTTGGGGCTGTTGACCCGGGCCCGGATCGGAAGCCCGTTCTCGTCGAACTCGACATTGGTGAGCGTCGAATTGTCGAACAGGGGAACGAACATCCAGAAGTTGGAATCGTTTCCGCGATAGCCTTGGTACAAGGCGTCCACGTAGAATTGCAGGTCGCTGTTGGGCTTGTACTGGATGGCGGCGTTCGCCGAGGGGCGGGCACGGTCGCCCTGGCCGTAGAAGAGGCCGGTACCGTTGGGCGCGATAAAGGCGGGACGGCTTCCGTTGGCCGGGCGCGGCGAGACGAAGAGGTCGTTCTCGCGGGTGGAATCGAGGAAGTCCGTATTGGTCATCGCGACGTTGACGAGAACGCCGATCTCGCCGCCGTCGCCGACGTCCCAGCGATTGCTGGCGAGAAGGTTGCCGTTCCACTCCCAGTCGCCCGATTGCTCGAACTTCACGATGTTGAGCGAGCCCGAAAGCTCGAAGCCGGTAAAGTCGAAGGGCCGCCGCGAGCGGACGTTGACCTGGCCGCCGAGGCCGCCCTCGATGAGGTTGGCGGTGCTCGATTTGAAGACCTCGAGCGCGGCGACGGTTCCGGCCGGGAAGTCCTGGATCGCCACGAAACGTTCGTTGGCCGTGAAGATCTCGCGGCTGTTATAGGTGGTGCTGATGTCCGGAAGGCCGCGGATCTGGACCTGCGCGGCTTCGCCCGCAGCTCGGTTGACCTGGACGCCCGGGATCCGGGCCAGCGCCGCCGAGGCGGTCACGTCGGGAAGCTTGCCGATGTCCTCGGCGACGATCGCGTCGACGATCTGCTCGGAATTGCGCTTGATGTTCTGAGCCGACTGAAGGCTTCGGCGAAGGCCGGTGACGACGATCTCGTTTTCGCTCGCGGGGTCGGCCGCCGGGTCGACGGCGTCGTCGGTCTGGGCGGACCCGGCCTCGGGGTCCGCGGGCGATTCCTGGGCTTCGACGGTCGGATCCGGCGGGGTCGCAGGGTCGGACTGCGCCAAAGCGGGCCCAGCGGCCAAGGCGAGCATGGCGGCCGACGACGAACACAGGACGAGTGTCTTCAGGCGCATGCCGGATCCCCCTTCAGCTAGGCCCTTTCCCGGGACCTTTATCGGCCGTTTCCTACAGTCAAGCCGCCGAAGCTGACAAGCCATTTATACGATTTATAGGCCGGTGTGGCCGACCGGACGCAGGACAGGTTAAGGCGGCGGCTGGAACACGAGTTGGTTTCCTCTCCCGCTTTTCGCGGGAGAGGGGGGACCCAAGCCGAAGGCTTGGGGGGTGAGGGTCTTGCTGAGTCCGCGGTACAGACCCTCTCCTCCCACCGCTTCGCGGCGGGCCCCTCCTCTCCCGTGAAGGACGGGAGAGAAAATCAAGTCTTCACTCTCTCCAGGCCGAGCCATTGCGCCATGAGCTTCAGCTCGAGCGCCAGGGCCTCCATGTCTCCGGCGGCGCTCCCGGCTCCAGGGTCGTTCGCTGGACGAGCAGCCGCGAGGCGCGGCGGTCCGCCTTGAGGTCGACGCGGGCGACCAGCGCCTCGTCGAGCAGGAAGGGAAGGACGTAATAGCCGTGGACCCGCTTCTCGGCGGGCGTGTAGATCTCGATCCGGTAGCGCAAGCCGAACAGCCTTTCGGCCCGGCTGCGTTCCCAGACGAGGGGATCGAACGGCGCGAGCAGCGCCTGGCCGCGGATCCGGCGCGGGCGGCGCGAATCCCGGTGCAGCCAGGCCGGCCGGGTCCAGCCCTCGACCGTGGCCGGAAGCAGGACGCCCTCCTCCGCCAGCTCCGCGATCGCCTGCTTCGCCGCTTCCGGCTTCAGCCGGAAATAATCCCGCAAATCCCTCTCCGTGGCGATTCCCGTCGCCTCGGCCGCCTTTGCGACGAGCGCGCGCCTGGAATCCGCCTCGGCGGGGGTCGGCAGCGCCAGGATCGCCGCGGGGATCACCCGCTCGGTGAGGTCATAGACCCTCTCGAAGCCGGCCCGGCGGGTGGCGGTCGTGATGAGGCCCGCCCAGAACAGCCATTCGAGGGCGCGTTTGGTATCCCCCCACTCCCACCAGCCGCTTCGGCTCCTGCCCTCCTCGAAATCCGAGGCGGCGAGCGGTCCCTCGGCCCGGATTCGGGAGAGGATCGCCTCCGCCTCCCCGCGGCGGTCCTTCGCATAGGCTCTGAGGCTTCCCCAGCCGATCTCGCCCCGCTCCGCGCTCGCCATCCGCCAGCGCAGCAGCGGGTGCATCTCGAGCGGCAGAAGCGAGGCTTCGTGCGCCCAATATCCGAACAACCGCCGCTCCCGCCTCGCCCCCCATGCGGCGCGGTCGATCAGGCCGCGGTCGTAGGCGCCGAGCCTCGAGAAAGCCGGCAGATAGTGCGCCCGGACCAGCACGTTGACGCTGTCGATCTGATGGAGGCCGAGCCGGGCGACGGTGCGACGCAGGTGCGCCCCCGTCACCCTTGCCGGGCGCGGCGCTCCGAAGCCCTGCGCGGCCAGCGCGATTCGCCGCGCCTGCGCCGACGAGAGGCGTTCCCCCACGCGTCGCGGGTTCAGGGGCGCGCCGGGAGCGGCCGCGCGTGGATCCCGAAGCTGGCGCCAACGAAGCGTTCGCAGCCGCCGTGCAAGGGATAAGCGCAGGTGGAACTGGAGTCGCTCGGAATGTTGAGCAAGGTCGCCCTGCCGCCGCCGCCGTCGACCGCGAGCGACGTCGATCCGCCGCCGTCGAGATTGATCGCGTTCACCGCGCCGAGCTGCTGGAGCATCTGCGCCGCCTGGCGCAAGGTCAGTCCCTGGCTGGTTTCCCGGGTGACCGCGGCGACCCAAAGCACCGCGTCGCCCTTCGACAGTCCGACCACGGTCCGGGCGTTGGGCCCGAAGAACTCGTCCTGTTCGTCGGGCGGGGCCATGTTGCGGCCGAAGAAGAGCAATTCGTGGCTGCCCGTCACGGCCGCTTCGGCGCCCGGAAGGACCGCCGGGGCCTGGACGATGGAGGGCTTGCCGTTCCTGACGACGAGGCTCCATCGGAACGGATAGCCGTGGCAAGCCTTGGGCTTGTGCTCCCACTCGGAAAGGACCTTGCCCCCGCTGATCTCCAGGCCGCAGAGTTCGGTCGTGGCGGGCTTGGGCGGCGAAGGCGGCGTGTAGCTGCAGCAGTTGACGAAGAGGTTGGCGTTGAACGCCACCTGGCTTCCGGTGCGCTCGAGGAAGGCGGTTGGAAGCTCGAGCTTGAGAGCGTCCCTGGCGCCCCCGGAAGCCTCGAACGTCAGACCCGGCGCGGCGAGATCGACCCGGACGACATGCACCTCGGTCGTGGACTTGCCCGACCCGGACGGACAGGTGACCGCCAGGGTCTGCGAACCTATGCCGACAAACAGGGGCACGGGCGCGGACTGCACGGTCGAGCAGCCCGGGTCCGCGGCCGGCGCCGCCGGCGCGGCCGGCGCGAGCGACATCAGGATCGCGATCAGCAGGTTCATTCGGGGCCTCCTTTGCGGCTCGGCCGCGGCGGTTCTTCTTCCAGATCGGGACGAGGATCAGGGAAAAGGCGGCCGGCCG
>DASVSP010000056.1:0-42588 GCA_036388065.1 Allosphingosinicella sp. | reverse complement strand
GTCGCGCTCCTTGACGAAGGCGTGGAACAGGCGGGTGATTCCCTCGCAGTGGAGGCTCTCGTCGCGGACGCTCCAGCTGACGATCTGGCCCATGCCCTTCATCTTGTTGAACCTGGGGAAGTTCATCAGCATCGCGAAGCTCGCGAAGAGCTGAAGCCCCTCGGTGAAGCCGCCGAACATGGCGAGGGTCTTGGCGATGTCTTCGTCCGAGTCGACCCCGAAGGTGGCGAGATAGTCGTGCTTGTCCTTCATCTCCTTATACTGGAGGAACATGCTGTACTCGCTCTCGGGCATTCCGATCGTGTCGAGCAGGTGCGAATAAGCGGCGATGTGGACCGTCTCCATGTTGGAGAAGGCGGCCAGCATCATCTTGACCTCGACCGGCTTGAACACGCGGCCGTATTTGTCGTGGTAGCAATCCTGCACCTCGATGTCGGCCTGGGTGAAGAAGCGGAAGATCTGGGTGAGCAGGCTTCGCTCATGCTCGGTCAGCTTCTGGGCCCAGTCGCGGCAATCCTCGCCGAGCGGCACTTCCTCCGGCATCCAGTGGATCTGCTGCTGGCGCTTCCAGAATTCGAACGCCCAGGGATATTCGAAGGGCTTGTACTGCTTGCGGGCTTCGAGAAGGGGCATCACTTGGCTCCTTGGGAATTGGAGATCGCGAGCACGGCAAGAACCACGCTCAGGAAGATGAGAAGGAAACCGACCCAGCGGTTGGTTTTGGCGGCTTCGGGGAGGGTGGGACGAAGGGCGGTGCGCAAGCCGATGAGCGCGAAGAACAAGGGCAGCGCAAGCTCCGCCCAGAGCGGGTCGTCCTCCCGGGTGAAGCGAACGTAGAAAGCCGCCGCCATGAAGACGAATGCCGGAACGAACGCGATGAGGAAGAGGCGATCGATTCGAGCGGCCTCGGGTGTTTTCTCCGTCATGACACGCGCTTCCGCTGCCGGGGCTTCCGGAATCCGAACGCCCATTCGAAGGGCTCGCATCGCTTGCGGGCTTCAAGAAGGGGCATGACGGCTATCCCTGCGCGAGGAGGATGAGGTTGAGGAGGGAGATGAAGCCGCCGCCGACCATCATGGCGGCGCCGAAGTGGCGGACGGTCCGCGGGTCGGTCGCGGGCGGAATGCCTTTGCCGACATAGGCGGCGGGTCTCGCCGCCTGGCGTGCGCCGGCCAGGACCAGCGCGGCGCCGAACAGGAGGCCCAGTATCTCGGTCACGCGATCGCCATTTCGCGCAGCGGGGTGAGCAGGCCGAGCGCGACCAGCGCCAGGGCGACGAGAAGAGCCCAGACGGCGTAGCGCTTGCCGTCCCGCCGCCGGGCATATTGCGGAGTCCCGGGGCCGGCGCCCTGGTGCTTGAGGAAGACCGACGCCTGGACGAGCGCGTAGAGCGCGGCGAGGGCGGCGAGCAGGATTAGCAGGTGGCCCAGGGTGATCGAGTCGGGCATCAGCAGCTCCCCAAAGAGTCACGGCAGGCGGCATGGATCGTCATCCCGGCGAAAGCCGGGACCCCAGGGAGGGAAATCTCGGCGGGTCTCCCCGAGGTCCCGGCCTTCGCCGGGATGACGGGAAGCGCCCGCGCCGCCTTCGCCGTCACTGGCACGCCAGGCATTCGTCGTAATCGGTGGTGGCCAGCTCGTACTTGGGCGCCTCGGCGGTGTTGTCGGCCTCGACCCCGCCCGCGAAGCCGGCGCGCTGCACCGACTTGGAGCGAAGGTAATAGAGGCTTTTAATTCCGAGCTCCCAGGCGCGGTAGTGGAGCATCAGGAGGTCCCATTTGTCGACGTCGGCGGGGATGAACAGGTTCAGCGAGGTCGCCTGGTCAATATAGGGCGTCCGGTCGGCCGCGAGCTCGATCAGCCAGCGCTGGTCGATCTCGAAGCTGGTCTTGAACACGTCCTTTTCCTCCGGGGTGAGGAAATCGAGGTGCTGGACCGAGCCTCCCCGCTCGAGGATCGTGTTCCAGACCGCGTCCGAATTCTTCGACTTGGCGACGAGCAATTTCTCGAGATACGGATTCTTGATCGAGAAGGAGCCCGAAAGGGTCTTGTGGGTGTAGATGTTGGCCGGGATCGGCTCGATGCAGGCCGAGGTCCCGCCGGTGATGATCGAGATGGAAGCGGTCGGAGCGATCGCCATCTTGCAGCTGAAGCGCTCCATGACGCCCATGTCGGCGGCGTCCGGGCAGGGCCCGCGCTCCTTGGCGAGCATCATCGACGCCTCGTTCACCTGGGCGGAGATGTGCTTGAAGATCTTCATGTTCCAGCTCTTGGCCATCGCCCCCTCGAAGGGGATGTCGCGGGCCTGGAGGAAGGAGTGGAAGCCCATCACGCCGAGGCCGACCGAGCGCTCGCGCATCGCCGAATATTTGGCCCTCGCCATCTCCTCGGGCGCCCGGTCGATATAGTCGGTCAGCACGTTGTCGAGGAAGCGCATGACGTCCTCGATGAACTGCCTGTCGCCGTTCCACTGGTCCCAGGTCTCGAGGTTGAGGCTCGAGAGGCAGCACACCGCGGTCCGGTCCTTGCCGAGATGGTCGCGCCCCGTCGGGAGGGTGATCTCGGAGCACAGGTTCGAGGTCGACACCTTGAGGCCGAGCTCGCGGTGATGCCTGGGCATCGACCGGTTCACCTTGTCGATGAAGATGATGTAGGGCTCGCCCGTCGCGAGGCGGGTCTCGACCAGCTTCTGGAAGAGCGAGCGGGCGTCGACGACGGCGCGCTCCGAGCCGTCCTTGGGGCTCTTCAAGGTCCATTCGGAGCCGTCGCGAACCGCCTCCATGAAGGCGTCGGTGACGAGCACTCCGTGGTGGAGATTGAGGGCCTTGCGGTTGAAGTCGCCCGAGGGCTTCCTGATCTCGAGGAACTCCTCGATCTCGGGATGCGAGATGTCGAGATAGCAGGCGGCCGAGCCTCGGCGAAGGCTGCCCTGGCTGATCGCGAGAGTCAGGCTGTCCATGACCCGGACGAACGGGATGATCCCGCTGGTCTTGCCGTTGAGGCCGACCGGCTCGCCGATCCCGCGGACCGCGCCCCAATAGGTGCCGATTCCGCCGCCGCGCGAGGCCAACCAGACATTCTCGTTCCAGGTGTCGACGATTCCCTCGAGGCTGTCGGGGACCGAGTTCAGGTAGCAGCTGATCGGAAGGCCGCGGCCGGTGCCGCCGTTGGACAGGACCGGCGTGGCCGGCATGAACCAGAGCTTCGAGATATAGTCGTAGACCCGCTGGGCGTGCTCGGCATCGTCGGCATAGGCCGAGGCGACCCTGACGAACAGGTCCTGGTAGGTCTCGCCGGGCAGGAGGTAGCGGTCCTTCAGGGTCTCCTTGCCGAAATCGGTGAGCAGCGAATCGCGGCTATGGTCGACCTCGAGCGGATAGATGATCGGACCGGCGCCGCCCGGCTTCGTCCCCGACGAGTCGGAGAGGGTGGTGGCCACGTCGCTCGCTCCCGTTTCGCTGCTGCCGGAAAGGTCCATCATCCCTACCCCTTGTACTATTTACGTTCCAGTGGATTCAACTCCACCTTAAGCGCTTTGGAGGGGGCGCGGGCGCTTAGTTTCGACTTGCCCCCGATATCCACAGGGCAAGCGCTTGGCGCCTGCACCCGATATAGGAGACGCGACCGCGCCTACAAGTTGTTGCGTGCCCCCTCGGCATCGCCACTAGCCATAGTGCCTGAAGTCGATTCGGAGGCCAATACGGTAAATGACTTATCCACCATTTTTCGGTGGACTGAGCGGATGCGGGGGCGGGCTGAAAATTCCTCGCTGAGCCTGCTCAGGGGGCGGACCTCGCGAAAGCCGCGGGGAGGTTCCGGGATTCAGCTCGTCATTCCGGCGAAGGCCGGAATCCATGAACACGGCGTCCGGGAATATCGTTCAGGTCGGAGTTCATGGATCCCGGCCTTCGCCGGGATGACGGTTGGGGGGCCGGGTCGAGCTAGCAACTAGGTCCGTCATTCCGGCGAAGGCCGGAATCCATCAGCATAGCGTCCAGGAGTCGTCGTTCAGATCGGTATCCGTGGATCCTGGATCAAGTCCGGGATGACGCGAGCGAGCGAGCGAGCTCTCAGGCGCTTCGCGCCATGACGAGGAGGGTGCCTCGGCCGTCGGGGCCGTTCTGGATGCTGAGGCCGGTGATGGTCGCCCAGATCGGAGCGCCCCGGCGCGACATGCCGATTCGGTCGCCCAGCTTGGGAGGCTTCACGAAGCCGAAAGGCCGTGCTTGGCTTTCGTCGACCGAGAGTGCTGCCCTAACCATTTCAAGTCCCCTTCATCGCGAGGTAGCGTCTTCGCGCCCCCTTTCGCCCTCTCTCGATAGCAGTCTTGCGAATCGCCGCCACGGTATAGTCGGGCAAAGGTCTGCCGCATCCTGCGCGCATCCCTCCCGGAACGGGCAGCGAGTTGACGAAATGTGCCGAAATGTGCGCAATATGGCGGCGGCGGCGGAGGATTCGGCGGGTGCTGGGCAGTCAGAGCAACGAGGAGAGCGGCGCGACCGCGATGCGGATCCGCGAGGAGCTGGCCCGCCGCCGGCTGTCACGCCAATGGCTTGCGGACGAGGCGAAGGTCAGCCTTTCGACCCTCGAAAAGGCGCTTTCGGGCCAGCGCCCCTTCACGCTCGCGACCGTGGTCCGGCTCGAAGGGGCCCTCGGAATGGCTCTGCGCACCAGCAAGGTCGCCGAGCGCGCGCCGGCCGACTCCGACCTCGCGCCGGAGGACATGGGCGCCTACTCGCGAGCCGCGGTCCATTGGCTCGAAGGGGAATATCTGACTCTGCGCCGGTCGTTCAGCGAGTCCGATGCGGTCTTCGCCTATCGAACGCTGATCGAATGGGACGAGACGGCGCACTGCCTTTCGTTCAGCGAAAGCTCGAGGCTCGACAGCGACTTCGAGCAGCACGGCTTCGTGTCGTTCCCCCACCTGTCGGGGCACATCTACCTGGTGACGAACGTGGAAGGCCAGTTCAGGGTGGCGATCCTCGGGCGTCCGACCCGGGCGGGCTGCCTGAACGGAATCCTCACCACGCTCGCCGCAGGCAACGGCGCTCAGCTGATCCCGGCGACCACGCCCATCACCCTTCTTCCGATGAGCCGAAGGCCGGGAACCGAGTTCGGGCTGATCCGGCCCGGCGACCCGTGCCACTCGGAATATGCCCAGCATGTCGCCGCGGTCCGCGACAAGGGCTACGCGATGTTCCCTTATTGAGGGCTAAAATCCTCCCCGGCACTTGCCGGGGAGGGGGACCACGCGAAGCGCGGTGGAGGGGTTCTTCGGAGCCTGGAAGAACCCCTCCACCAGGCTTCGCCTGGTCCCCCTCCCCCGGAAATCCGGGGGAGGATTTTTACCCTCCGACCTTCATCGTCTTGTCCACCGTTCCAGTCGTGACCGAATGATAGCTCGGTCGAGCCCTGGCGTAGATCCGGGCCGCGATCGGGCGGCCCCATTCGCCCTGTTTCGAGAGCGTCTCGAACAAGGGGGCGACGAACTTTCGGCGCCCCATCGTCATCAGGAAGCGCTCGGCCGCGGGGACCGCGGGCTGGTAGCGGTTGGCGAGCGCCAGTTGGAGCCAGGCGAACAGCGTCTCGGCGTTGCGGCTCTCGTTGAGGCCGAGCGCCCGGTCGAGCTCGGCAAGGCGCGGTGCGGGAAGCTGGCGCGGCAGGCCGTTGAGGAATCGGAGCCGCTCCGCCGTCGTCCAGCCCGACCACAGGGCCGAAGGCGCGGGCGCTCCGCCCCTGAAATTGTCCAGGACGGCGTCGACCGCGGCAAAGGCCTTGGGATCGGGCCTTACGGCGTTGGCTGGAAGGCCGGGCTTGTAGACCCAGTCGTCGAGCATGAGCTTCTGCTCGAGCGCCTTGTCGCCCTTGACCAGGTTCGCCCGAAGGTCGGCGAGAAACAGCGCGGAGGTCATCGGCTGGAAGGCATGGCGGTCGAAATAGGAGCGGAGCCAGGCGTCGAACCGTTCCCGCCCGGCGATCCGCTCCATCGTCCTCAGGAACAAGGCGCCCTTGTCGTAGACGATTCCGCTCGCGCCCCCTTCGGTGGTCTCGTCGGGATTGTGGAGGCGTGTGCCCGGAGCGGTGGCGCCGAGCTCGGTCAGGGCGCTCTCCATGTCGGCGAACGACAAGGCCGCCTCCTGGCCGGCGCGGCCCGGGCCGTAGAGCGCCTCCATGATCCTGTTCTCGAAATAGGAAGTGAAGCCCTCGTTGAGCCAGCTGTCCGGCCAGACGGCGTTGGTGACGAGATTGCCCGACCAGCTGTGGGCGAGCTCGTGAGCGACGAGCCCGACGAGGCTTCGGTCGCCGGCGAGGAAGGTGGGCGTGAGGAAGGTCAGGGTCGGGTTCTCCATCCCGCCATAGGGGAAGGCGGGCGGAAGGACGATCATGTCGTAGCGGCCCCAGCGATAGGGGCCGTAGAGCTTCTCGGCGGCGGCGACCATCTTCTCTGTGTCGACGAGCTCGGCGGCGGCCGCCTTGATCGTGGCCGGCTCGGCATAGACTCCGGTGCGCGGCCCCAGGCCCTGGAAGGCGATGTCGCCGGCCGCGATGGCGATGAGATAGGGCGCCACCGGCTTGTCCATCCGGAATCGATAGGCTCTCCCGCCGCCTTCGGCCGGCTCGCCCTCGGGAGTCAGCCGCTCGCCGCTCATCACCGCCCTCAAGGGTTCGGGGACGACGATCCGGGCCTCCCAGGTCTGGCGGATCCCGGGGCTGTCCTGGGTCGGGATCCAGCTTCGGTTGAGGATCGCCTGGCCCTGGCTGAACAGGAAGGGATGCTTCTTGCCGGCGGTCTGCTCGGGCGTCAGCCATTGCAGCGCCTCGGCCTCGGGCGCACTCGCATAGGCGATCCGGATCCGCTTTGCTCCGCCGTGCTCGACAGTCAGCGGCGCTCCGAGATTCGGGTCCGCCTTGCCCAGGGTGAAGCGAAGGGGCTTGCCCTCCCCGTCGGCGACGGACTTGATCTCCAAGCCCTTGCTGTCGAGCACGATCGCCTTCGCGTCGGGCTTCGACTGAACGTCGAGGGTCGCGGTGCCTGCGATCCTTTTGGCGGCGAAATCGGCCTTGAGGTCGAGTGCGACGTGGGTCACCCGGGCTTCGAGCGGCCGGGCGTAGCTTTGCGGGTCCTTCGCATCGGGCGAATCGAGGATCGAAGCGACCTGCCGCTCGCCCGTCGCGCTCCCCTCCCCGTTCTGTGCCCCCTTGTCGGCCGCAGGGGAGCAGGCGGCGAGGATGACGAGACAAGCGAGGGGCAACAGGCGCAAGGCGCAACTCCTATGTTCAGGCGGGGCCGTTCGGTTCCTTCACCAGCCCGATGCCGATGTCCACTACAGCCTCGGCCGCGATTCCGATGGCAAGCCCGGCGCCCACGTCGGTCGGATAATGGGCGCAGCGCGGGATCTGGGCCATGGCCAGGGCGCTTCCGGCGGCATAAGCCGGGCCGGCATATTCCGGATAATCCCGGGCGAAGGCCCAGGCCACCGCCGCCGCGCCCGCGCTGTGGCCGGAGGGGAAGCTGGTCTCCTCCTTCGAGCCGTCGCGGCCGGGCTTGGGGACGTGATTCTTGCCCTTCTTGCCCTTGGAGCGCGGACGAGTGCGATCCACGCGCTCCTTGACGAAGTTTTTGGCGAGCGTCGCGAGGGTGTGTGCGACCAGCATGCGGACTCCGGCCCGGGCGAGACGCCGGTCGCCGCCGGCGACGCCTGCAGCGATCACGGCCGCGCACAGGGTTCGAAGCGGCGGCTGGTCGCCGAGCGAGGCGAAGCGGCCGAGCCCCTCCATCGCGCGCGAGCCCTGATAAGGCAGTGCCGCTTCCGCCGCGGCCTCGTCTGCCGCAAGCAGGGCCTTGCTCGTCTTGCCCTTACCCACGGCCGAAGACCGAGCCGCCGAAGCGGGCGAGAAGGTCGGCCGGACCGTCGTAAAGCTCGCAGGCGCCCGCCTCCGCCAGCGCTTGGTCCGGAAAGCCCCCGGAGCGGAAGCCGACGATCCTGAGGCCGAGCTTCACCGCCGCCTTGGCGTCCCAGGGCGTATCCCCAACGACCGCCGCCTGGTCCGCCCCGAGCGGCGCCACCTTGGCAAGCGCGGCCGCGAAGATGTCCGGGCACGGCTTGCTGTTCTCGACATCGTCCTTCGAAGTCGTCGAGCTCACCAGGTCGGCGCAGGCGATGAGGCTGAGGTGATAGTCCACCTCCTCGAAATGCGACGACGAGGCGAGGACGATCTTGATCCCCTTCTCCGCCAGCCGCTCGAACAGGTCGCGCACCCCGGGAAAGGGAGTCGCGCGGGGCAGGTAGTCGCGCTTGAACAGCTCGCTTCGAAACGCCTCGATCTCTTCGTGCCGGGCATCGCCCAGGTCGGGGAAGAGCGACGGGATGAGGTTGTCGCCCCCCTTCCCTATCTGCCAGTGTATCTCGTCGATCGGCCGGTCGAGGCCGAAGTTCAGGAACGCCTCGCGCCAGGCGGCGGCATGGAGATCGTTGGTGTCGACGAGAGTCCCGTCGACGTCGAAAAGCACGGCGCTCGGCGCCGGGCCGGGGCATTCGAGTATCTGGTTGGTACCGGTCATCCCGCCCCAACGCAGGGATGCGCGGCGGTTTCCGTCAGTCGGCGGAGGCGGACCGGAAGCTGAGCAGCGGCCCGTCGCAGCCCAGGCCTTCCACGAGGGGATAATGGCCGACGAAGCGCTGCATTCCGGCCGAGAATCTCAGCCGCCAGTCGGTGCCGTCCTCGAGCCGAAGAAGCAGCTCGAGCGCGGACGACTGCGGCGCGGGACGAAATCGGGTATCTGGTTTGCGCATTCCGGCACCTTGGCAGCGACACCTTCATAATTGGTTGAAGCGCCCGTAACCCTGCGGGCCGATGCTGTTTCATCCTGCGACGGCCCGAAGCGAAGATCGGATCGGGCGGGCGGGGTGGTTCCTTATCCGCGAGACTGTGGTAAAAGCGATGGAAACCAATTTCGGAACCGCGGGGCGCGGTGGGGAGCAGGGCAATGCTGGCAATGTCGATCAACGAGGAAAGGCGGGTGGCTGAGTCGCTTTCGCCGCCGGTCGCCTGGCCGACCCTTCGCCTGGCGGTGCTGCTTCCCGTCGCCCAGGGCGGCCTGATCGCCTGCGCCGTGACCGGGATCCTGCCCTATTGGCTGGTCATCCTGCCGCTCGCCTACATCCACTTCGCTTATTATACGCTGGTCCACGAGAGCATCCACGGCAACGTGGTTCGAAGCACCCGCCGCGCCTGGGTCCACCAGCTGCTCGGCTGGTGGGGCGCGCTCAACATGATGACCAGCTACCCGGCGCTTCGCCGGATCCACCTCCTCCATCACCAGCACACCAACACCGACGGCGATCCCGACTACAATCTGTGCCACGGCCCGCTGTGGAAGAGCGTCGGGCGGGTGGTCTTCCTTCGCACCTTGCTGCTGTTGCCGCTCCCGATCGTCCGGCTGGTTCCGGCGGCGAGCTACACGATCAAGCAGGCGCGCCTGACCCGGGACGAGATGAAGATCCACGCCATCACCGTCACCGCCCTGCAGCTGGCCTTCTGGGTGGCGGTCGCGCTTGGCTATGCGAAGATCGCGATCCTGCTCTACTGGGTGCCGATGATGCTCGGGCTCGTGCTTCTCAACATCTTCTTCCAGTGGCTGCCCCACGTGCCGTTCGACCGCAGCGACCGGTATGGAAAGGCGCGGGTCTATCTGCCGGTCGCCCACCGGATCCTGCTCGGGCAGAACCTTCACCTCGGCCACCATTTGTGGCCGTCCGTGCCCTTCTACAATTACCGGCCGCTCAACGACCGACTTCAGCCGCAGTTCGAAAGCGCTCGAGGCTATGGCGCCGGCGCGGTGGACGCCCAGCCGCTGCGCGCTCAGCCGACCGTCTGATATTCCAGCAGCGGGCTGTCCGAGGCGAGGCCCGGAACCCGCGAATAATGGCCGATGAAACGCTCGATTCCGGCCGAGACGGTGAGATCCCAGGCTTGGCCCTCGGCCGTCGTGAGTCTCAGCTGGATTTTCGGGCGCCGCCGAAAGGGCAGCGGGCTTTGGACGCGCATAGGGTACAGCATCCCGGCTAAACCCCTGCGCTCGCTGGCAAGTTCCCAGTCCAGGCCGCGGAATCGAACGCCCTTAATCCAAGATAAAGAAGTTTAGGCGACAAGGCCCGGTGCGTGGGGGAGGCTTGTGGCCAGCATCGTTGCCAAGCTGCGTGATATCGCGAAGATCGACCGCTCGGTCGCCGACGAGGTGCGCCGTTCGCTGGTCGAGACTTTGTTCGCCTCCGCGACCTCGCTCGGCGCCGGCGCGGTCGCGGGCGCCGCCTGCAGCACCGCCATCGCCTTGTCGAGCCGGGATCCCTGGCTCGCCGCAATGGCGGTCGCGATCGCCCTGACCGGAGCGCTGAGGCTCGGCCACGCCGTCTTCTTCCACCGGGTCCGGGCGGACGACCCGTCGGGAAGCGCGCGCTCGGAGACGATCTACGAGCTCGGGGCCTGGACCTATGCCGCCTTGCTCGGCGCGATGGCCCTGCTCACTCTGACCCGTTCCGACAACGCGCTCTACCATCTGCTCGCGGCGGTCCTGACCACCGGCTACGCGGCCGGAATCTGCGGACGCAACGCCGGCCGGCCGGTGATCGCGATCGGACAGCTCGCGCTCGCCTCGGCCCCCATGTCGATCGGGCTCTTCCTCAGCACCGATCCGCTCCGCTGGGTCCTCGGCGGAGTCAATTGCGCCTTCATCATCGGAATGGTCGACATCACGCTGCAGACCTATTCGGCGATCCTCAAGGCGATGTCGGCGACCCGCGAGCAGAGGACCTTGACCGACCGTTTCGAACGGCTGGCGCGCTTCGACGCGATGACCGGCCTCGAAAACCGAGGATCTTTCCAGGAGCGCCTCGAGTCCGAGCTTGCCGCCCTCGAGTCCGGAGCCGGGGGCGAGCTGGCCGTGCTCTGGGTCGATCTCGATCGGTTCAAGGAGATCAACGACTCGCTCGGCCACCCGACCGGCGACGGGGTGCTCTGCACCGTCGCACGCCAGCTCTCCTCGATCGTCGAGGGCCGCGGAAGCGTCGCCCGCTTCGGGGGCGACGAGTTCGTCCTGCTCGCGCGCGGCACCAAACCCTATTTCGCAGAGGAGCTGGCCCGTGAAGTGATGCGCGGCCTTGCCGTCCCGATGATGGTCGAAGGCGCTTCGCTGCAGGTCACCGGATCGATCGGAGCCGCGGTCGCTCCGGGCCACGGCAGCGATCCCGACACCCTCCTCCAGCATGCCGACATGGCGCTCTACCACGCCAAGGCGAACGGCCGGAACGACTTCTGCCTGTTCGAAGCGAAGATGCAGGACGAGTTCCAGCAGAAGCGCCGGCTCGAGGGCGCGCTCAAGGAGGCGATCGATAAGGGCGAGCTGGAGGTCTATTACCAGCCGATCGTCGACCTCAAGACCAAGAAGGTCACCTGCTGCGAAGCGCTTCTGCGCTGGCATCATCCCGAGCTCGGAATGGTCAGCCCCGGCGAGTTCATTCCGATTGCCGAGAGCACCGGCCTCATCTCGCCGATCAGCCACTGGGTGCTCTACCAGGCCTGCGCGGCCGCGGCGAAATGGCCGGAAGACGTCAGCATCGCCGTCAACATGTCGCCGGCGCTTCTGAAGGACCTCCACCTGAGCCACATGATCCTGTCGGCCCTCTACCGTTCGGGCCTGGCCGCCCGGAGGCTCGAGCTGGAAATTACCGAGAGCGTCCTGCTCGAGGAAAATCCGCAGTCCAACTCCCTCATCCGCGAGTTCCAGCGGATCGGCCTCAAGCTGTCGATCGACGATTTCGGGACCGGCTATTCGTCGCTCACCTATTTGAAGAAATATCGCTTCGACAAGATCAAGATCGACACCACCTTCATCGCGGACGTCACCAAGAGCCGAGAGGCCCGGGCGATCATCCACGCTTTGGTCAGCCTCGCCGCCGAGCTCGACATGGAGATCGTCGCCGAGGGGATCGAGACCGAGACCCAGCTCGGCTACGTCACCGGTGCGGGCTGCACCGCGGCCCAAGGGTTCTTCCTCGGGCGGCCGGTCCCCGAATCGGTGATCAACCGCCGTCTCGAGATGCAGGGACGCGGCGAGGCATGGAACGAAGAGGATCCGGCGCCCGGAAGCCTCAGGCGGCTGCAAGCCTAGTTTGGGCGCTCCCGAGCCGGCGCATGAGCTTCAGGTCGGCGTTGGTCAGGCAGAGCGCGCTGTCGGCCCAGACCTCGACGATCGAGTTCAGCTCTTCGAGCGTGACGGGATCGGCGAGGCTCGAAGCGTGGTAGATTCCGCGATGACCGGCATGCCGGCGCCCGTTCTTCTCGATATAGGCCCGAACCGCCGCCTCGCCGCAGCCCGGCTCGGCGAGAATGTGGACGATGCCCATCTCGTACATCTCTTCCGCCGTGTAGAGCCGGTTGGAGAGCATCATCTCCTCGGCCCGCGCGAGGCCGATCTTGCGCGAGAGCAGGCTGTGCGCGCCCATTCCGGGGAACAGGCCGAAGGCGATCTCGGGAAGGCCGAAGCGGGAGCCCTTCTCGGCGACGATGACGTTGAAGCTCAGAACCGCCTCGAAACCGCCGCCGAGCGCGTCGCCCTGGATGAGGGCGACGGTGACGATCGGAAGCTCGAGCCGCCGCATGTTGTTGTGGAGGATCGAGACGCAGTCGCGGCCGTAGCGGACGAGGCCCTCGCGGTCGCCGGCGTCGATGAAGCGGGCGAACAGCTCGAGATCACCACCGAGGTTAAAGATCCCGGGGAAGCGAGATCCGAGAACCAGATATTTGAGACCTTCCCGAGGATCCCCGAACTCGCGGCCTATCTCGGCCTGCCAGCGCTGGAAATCGCGAAGCATGGCGCGATTGAAATTGGGCCGGTCGACCGGAGTCATGTGAGTCCACAAGGTGCCGAGATCGGCCTCCCAGCGGACTTCGAGTTGGCCGAGGTCGAACAGGCGGGTGCCTGCCGGCCGTTCGCGATGCTGGAGGGGCAGCGCCCCCGCGCGGCCCTCCACGGCGACGGCCATTGGGATCGCCTCGTCGGAGGTCGGAAGACCGAAATGGTGATTCATCATTTGCCCCAAGCATTTGGTGTACGCAGAGGTAAGCATATAAGCGGATTGGGAACAATTGGCCGTGCGCACGTTTCGAGCGTTAACCGATTAGGTGTTGCGCGGGGGGCTCGTATTGATCCGGATAAGGAGCGTCAAATATCCGATTCGGATACAAATTAAAAAGGTTGAGAAACAAAGCTTTCGTTTCTAACCCTTAGTGGTGCGAGGGGCTGCACGGGTTCAAGGTTGGGGGAAAAGATGATTGGGAAACCGGGCTGGCGTCGAAGCGCCGAGGGCCGCTTGTTGCTTTTCGGGACGACCGCCGGCCTGATCATGACCGCCGCCGGAACCGCTCAGGCCGCGGGATTCTATCTTCAGGAGCAATCGGTTAGGGGCTGGGGCCGGGCGAATTCGGGAGAAGTCGCCGATCAGGGCGCGGCGTCGCTGTGGTGGAACCCCGCCTCGATCGCAGGCTCCACGAAAAGCGAAGCGGTGTTCGGCGCGACCGGGATCCTGCC
Organism: Allosphingosinicella sp.; assembly: GCA_036388065.1. Lineage (GTDB taxonomy): Bacteria > Pseudomonadota > Alphaproteobacteria > Sphingomonadales > Sphingomonadaceae > Allosphingosinicella. Next base: position 29,001 of record DASVSP010000056.1, on the reverse strand, counting down.
CAGCGGCAGGGTCGACGATGCCGGCACCCTGATCGACCGTCCGGGGGCGCCGCCCCTGCCGGTGGGCGGGCAATCGAGCATGCGGGATCCGATCGTTCGAGGCGTTGCTCCCCACAATGCGTTCGCCCTTCCGCTCGGCGAGCGGATCGCGGTCGGCCTCGCAGTCACCTCCCCGTTCAGCTTCACGAGCGACTATGACCCATCCGGCTGGCAGCGTTATTCGGCGATTCGAAGCCGGTTGCTGACCGTCGATCTCCAGCCGTCGGTCGCGGTCAAGGCGACCGAGTGGCTGAGCGTCGGGGCCGCTCTCAACATCCAATATAGCGACGCCTGGCTGTCCAACGCGCTTCCCAATCTCGCCCCGGGCTCCCCCGACGCCCGCCTCCGGCTTACCGGCGACGGCTGGGATTGGGGCTGGACCGCCGGGGTCCAGCTACGCCCCGCCGAGCGGCTGACGATCGGGCTCGCCTACAAGTCGGCGGTCGAGCACAAGCTGAAGGGCCCGGTCGAGATCGCAGGCCTCGAAGGACCGCTGGCGACGCGCAACCTGCGGGCGCAGACGGTGGCGCGATTCACCACGCCCTGGCAGCTTACCGCGGGCGCCCGGATTGGAGTGACCAAGGGGCTCACCCTCAACGTCCAGGCCGTCCATTTCGGCTGGAGCAAGTTCGACCGGATCGAGATCGCCGCTCCGATCAACAACGCCATCGTTCAGAATTACAAGGATACGTGGAGCGTCGCCGTCGGCGTCGACCAGGCGATCGGTGAGCGGCTCACGGTCCGGGCCGGGGTCCAGATCGATCCGACTCCCACCCGCGATTCCGGACGCGACCCGCGCGTTCCGGACGGCGACCGGGTCGATTACAACGTCGGAGCGACCTTCAAGATGAGCGGCCGTATCTCGCTCGACGCGGCCGCCGGGCTGACGGATCTCGAGGACAGCCCGATCAGCCGGGACGAACGTTTCTACGCCGGAACTCCGGCGCAGACCGACATCCTGACCGACGGCCGGGCCAACGGCCAGCGCGTCCTCGTCTTCGCCCTGGGCGGACGGATGAGCTTCTGACCTTCCTCATGCCGGCGAAGGCCGGGATCCGGGGGAGCCCGGAGCAGCTTCGCTTGGGGCCATGGGGCGCCGCCAAGGCTGCGTCCGGGGACGCAGCCAGGCGCCCCATTCTCCCGCGAAAAGCGGGAGAGGTGATCTTGCGGCATGTGGATACAGGCTAGGCTCCGGAACCCTCCGAGCCGCCCGAGCCGCCCGAGCCGCTGCTTCCATCGGAAGCCGATGCGCCCGCGCCGCCGCTCTTCCGGCCGCCGCCGCGTCCGCCGCCACTGCCGGCGCTCTTGCCCGAGCTTCCCGTCGAGCTGCTCGCGCCGGAGCCGCCCTTCCCGCTCGAAGCGGCGCCCGAAGCCTTGCCTCGCCCGCCCGAAGCGGCCTTGCCGCCCGAGGCGGCGGCCGACTTGCCGCTCCCGCCCGAGGCCGACGCGGCCTTGGCGCGCGATCCGCCCGCGGAACCGCCCGAGGCCGGTGCCGCCTTGGAGCGCGATCCGCCCGCCGAACCGCCCGAGGCCGACGCGGCCTTAGCGCGCGATCCGCCCGTAGAACCGCCGGCCGACTTGGACCCGCGGCCGCTCTTGCCCGAAGACTCGCTTTTCGCCCGGCTCGCGCCGGTCCTGGCGGCTCCGCCCGAGCTCCCGGCCTTCGCTCGCGACGGCTTGGTCGAAGCCTTGCGTCCCGACGCGGCGCCGCTCTTGCGGCCCGAGGCGGAGCCGGATTCGTCCCCGCCCTCGTCGCTTCCGGCCAGCAAGCGGCGGACGGCGTCAGTCGCTGCGGTGACGATCGCCGCTCCGATCTTGCTTGCACCGTCGGCGGCGGCCTCGGCCGTGTCGAGGGCGTCGCGGCCGGCGTTGCGGACGGTCTTCCTCACCCGCGCATTGGCGGTGAGCGCGGCGGCGGCGGTGACCAGGCCGGCGGCCAGCATCGACCGTGCGACCGGATTCTGAGCCAGTTCGGCGGCGCGCGCGCCGGCCTCCTTGAGAGCGTCGGGAAGGACATAGGCCGACCCGCCCGTGGCTTTCCCCTTCGATCCGCCCGATTCGCCCGAGCCGTCCTGGTCCGAATTCTTATCCGCCATGTCCGTCTCCTGATTTTGTAACTGGTGCGTAACAAGACTCGCGGCGCGGCCAGTGGTTCCCTTTGAGGGGCCCTGCGAGAAGGGCCGCCCCCGGCGGGACGGCCCTTCCGACGTTCGTCAGTGAAAAGGAGGCCTCAGCGCCGGTCGCCTTCGAACTCGATCCCGCTCTGGCCCTGGCCCCGGTCCTGGTGCGCCTGCTGGTCCTGCTGGAACTCGATCTCGGAGCCGCCTTCGGGCTTCGACTGGCCGCCCTGCTGCTGCTGCTGCTGCTGCTGGAAGCCGCCCTGATCGGACTGGCCGCTCTGCTGGTCCTGCTGGTCCTGCTGGTCCTGCTGGAACTGGCCCTGGCCGCCCTGTTGCTCCTGCTGCCGGTCGGAGCCGCCCCGGCCGCCGCCCTGGGCCTCGTCGAACGCCTCGCCCCGCGACTGGCCGTCGGAGCTTCCGCCGCCCTGGCGCAGGTCGCCGCCGCCGCCCAGGCCGCCCTGACCGCCCTGGTCCTGCTGGCCCTGGTGGTTCTGCTGGTTCTGGCCGCTGCCATAGCCGCCGCCGCCGCTGCTTCCGCCGGACTGGTCCATGTCGGAGCTCGATGCACCGCCGCCCTGCTGGCCGCTGCTCCGCTGCTGATCGCGATTGCCGCCGAACTCGCCGCTTCCGCCGCCGGACTGCGACTGCTGAAGCTCGCTGCCCGACAAGCCGCCGTCCTGGTTGTTCTGATTGGCCATGATCATGCTCCCGGCTGATAGTTTGGAAGCTTGATCAACGTGAGGCGGGCGGCGTGGGTCCGGGGCGAGCGCCGGAATGGTGCGGGGGTGCGCCCAACCCGATCCTCCCCGGCATTTGCCGGGGAGGGGGACCATGCGGAGCATGGTGGAGGGGCCTTGCTGACTCAGAAGAACCCCTCCCCCACGCTTCGGGCGGTCCCCCTCCACGCGAAATCGCGGGGAGGATTTTAGGAATTCAGACCTCCTCCGCCCGGCCGTTGTCGTCGTAGCGGTAGCGCTCGCCGTCGGGGTTGACCGCGTCGCGGCCGGGTTGGACCACCGGCTTGCTGTCGTCGCCCCGGCCCTTGTCCTCGGCCAGGTCCTCGGGGATCTCGTTGTGCCGGGCTTCGTCGCTTCCGGGCAGCGGATGGCCTTTGCCGGTCATCTCAAACGCCCTCGTCCGGGTCGATCGGACGCTCGGCCGAATCGTCCGCCGAGCGCGGCCCGTGCGGCGGCTCGGAGCCGGAGCCGGCCATCGGATCCTGGTCGTAATCCTCTTCGCGGCTGCCGCCGCCGCCGGCCCCCGAGCCCGAGCCGTGGACCTCGCCGGTCTTCGGATCGAAGGTGGCGGGCTTTCCCCGTTCGGTTTCCTCTTCGGCCATGTCGGGGCTCCTTTTCGCGGGTTGAACGTCCTGGCGCATATTCGCGTTCCGGCACGGACCCTTAACGACCCGCCGCGGGTTGAATGCCCGAACCCCAAGACAGGAGAAGACCATGTTCAACGAACATGACGTAACCGTCCTCAACAGCCTCATCGAGACCACCATCGACAGCGTCGACGGCTACCGCCATTCGGCCGGCGAGGCGACCAACGAGCAGTTCGCCGAGATCTTCCGCAAGCGCGCCCAGGAGCGCGAGGAGGTCGTCGGGCTGCTTCGCCGTCGAGTCACCGAGCTGGGCGGCACTTCGGAGGACGACGGCAGCCTGCTCGCCAAGGCGCACCGCCAGTTCCTGTCGCTTCGCGATTCCGTCACCGGAAGCGACGACAAGTCGGTGGTGGCCGAGGTCGACCGCGGCGAGAGCTTCCTCAACGGCAAGTGGGAAACCGCTCTGGCCGATACGGAGGTCTCGGCCGAGACCCAGCAGCTGCTCCGCCAATGCTACCAGTCGGTCCGCTCGGGCCACGACCAGTGGGAGCAGATGAACAAGGCGCTGAGCGCGAGCTGAGGCGTCATCCGAAAATTCCTCCCCGGCATTTGCCGGGGAGGGGGATCAGTCGAAGCCTGGTGGAGGGGCGTTCTGGTTTCGTAGAACCCCTCCACCGCGCTGCGCCGAAGGCCCAGTTTATCCTGAGCGGCGCCGCAGGCGGCGTCGAAGGGCGCGGTCCCCCTCCCCCGGAAATTCCGGGGGAGGATTAGGAATGCTCGTCCTTGACCGGAGCGAGGAGGTCGAGGCGCTGCTCGACCCGGTTGAGAAGCATCTTCTCTTGTTGCTGGCGCTGAAGCTGTTCGTCGTAGAGCGACGAAGCGCGGCCCTGGTGCCCGGGACGCAGGTCGGAGATCGGTTTTTCGGTCATCGCGCGTCAACGCTCGGATCGGGCCCGCCGTTCCTGAGCGCCCGGACAAGTTGAAGGGCCGCCGCGCCCCGGCGCGACGACCCTCCGAACATGGTCAGCGGCCGGATGGCTCCAGCCCGGGAGACCTGGAAGGCTAGGCCTTCATCTCCCGAACGAGCAAACCCGACCTCTTAGCTGAACCATGAGACATCGGATCACCTCCTTTCGCGTTGTTGTGGCCTGGCGAGGATGAATCATCGCGAATCGCCGCGCAAGACTTGTTTTGATGTTTTTCACGATTAGTCTTTTGCCCTCCGCGCGATCTCTGCGAGCCGCCGGCGACAGGCCTTTCGCCATCGAAACTTAGCTGTTATCAAGCCTTTGCGCTCCTTGACGGGCGTGCGACGGGTTCCAAGCGAGCCCTCGGAAGAAGGGGGCAGATATGAACAGACTTAGAGTCGCCGCGCTGGCCGCGGCCCTTGCGCTCAGCGCCTGCGGGCCCAAGCCCGTCGACGTCATCCAGCCGGTCTCGGCTTCGATCCGCAATGCCAGCATGGTCGACGAGGTCGACGTTCGGCTTAGCCCACTGGCGGCCGACCGGATGGCGAAATTCGAGCAGAATGCGGCTGAGAAGCGCACCGCCGCCGGCCTCGCTCCGGTCGATCCGGCGGCGGAGCCGGCCGACGGGACTTCGCGGGACGAGTGGTCGACCCTGCCCTTCGCCCAGATGATGGAGCTGATGGTGAAGGACGTCACCCGCGACCGCGGGCTGACGTCCGGCCGGCCGCTCCGGGTCGCGGTCGAGATCGACACCTTGAAGACGGCCAATGCGGGCATGGTCATGCTTGCGGGAAGCAGCGACCAGCTTGCCGGCACGGTGCAGGTCCTCGACTCGGTCTCCGGCGAAAAGCTCGGCGAATATTATATCGACGTGATCAACAGCCATAGCGGCCTCCTGGGCCTCGCGATGCGAGGCGGCGGAGTGCGCGAGAAGCTGGCAAACGAGTTTGCCGGCCACATCGCCCGCCAGCTCGCCTCGAAGAAGAAGTAGCGGGATGAGGCGCTCGGCCCTCGCCGCCGCCGCGGCCGCCCTGGCCGTGGCGGCTCCCGCCGCGGCGGCGCGAGTCGCCGATTACGCGCTCACCGAGGCGCAGTTCGAAGCCTTGGCCGAAAAGCTCGGAGTGGACGGCTTTCGGCCCGCCCCGGCGAAGGGCGATTTCGACGTGGTGGTCGAGGCGCCGGAGGCGGTCGACCACCGAATCCGGGTTCTCGGAATCACCTGCACCGCCTGGAACGTCGACAATCCGGTCTCGCAGATGGTCAAGCGAATGCTGGGAGCGTTGGACCGCGACGGGGCGCTGACGGCCCCCGCGCAGCCTCGGCCGGTGATCACCGTGCGTCTCGAATCCGCTTCGTCGAACATGCGCTGCGTCCAGGTGAAGGAGCTGAAGACCCGCTGCCTGCTTCGCGCCTCGCTGGCGGGATCGGCGACGGTCGAGAAGCCCGGTTCGCCGCCTCGGACCGAGCCACTCCTCATCGAGGTCGAGCAGCAGCAGAAGATCGGGGGGTTCTGCGGCGGCATGGCCCAAGGCACCAGCCTGCTCGGCCGGACGACGAGCCTCGCCCTGGTCGACCGGCTCCGGGCGATCGCGGGCGCCGATTGAGCTCGGCCGCGGCGGCCGCCTGTCCTCCCGACCGCTCGGGCCAGGGTGGAAGGATCGGCGATGGAGCATTCATGGGCTATTCAATGGTCCGGCTCTATGCCAACCCCCGAACAGCAAAAGCAGTAACCCCAATGCGTATCCTTTCCGCCTTTTTCCTTGCCCTGACGGCTCTGAGCGTTGCCGTCCCGGCCGCGGCAGGCCCGCGCTCGCGCGACCAGTCCGGCGCGTTCCAGGGAACCCTGACCGGGCGGATCATTCCTTTGCGCGCGATCGAGGCCCGGATCGTCCCGCAGATGCGCGGCTTCGACTATCTCGGCCCGGAATTCGACGTCGACGTCGGCCGCTACCGCCTCAAGTTCCTCCGCGGCCAGCGGGTCGTCTGGATAGACGTCGACGCCCGCACCGGCGAGGTGATCGGAAAATCGGGGTTTTGACGGGGCGCTGCGCGCCCCGTCATCCCGGCGAACGCCGGGATCTCGGGGAGGCCCGCCGAGACTATCGTCCTGAGGTCCCGGCTTTTCGCCGGGATGACGAGACAGCGCCGCGACGACGGGAACGAAACAATTGGCCATGGCGCTGGTTGGGCGGTTAATGTCACGCGCACATAGAGACAGGGGAGTGCGATGCGGGTCCTGATCGTCGAAGACGAGCCCAATCTGGGGCGGCAGCTGAGAGCGACGCTGGAGGGCGCCGGCTATGCGATCGATCTCGCCACCGACGGCGAGGACGGCCATTATCTCGGCTCCACCGAAAGCTACGACGCGATCATCCTCGATCTCGGCCTTCCCGAGGTGGACGGCCTCACCGTGCTCGACCGCTGGCGCAAGGAAGGGATCGCGGTCCCGGTCCTGGTCCTCACCGCCCGCGACAGCTGGTCGGACAAGGTTGCAGGCCTCGACGCGGGCGCCGACGACTATCTCGCCAAGCCCTTCCAGACCGAGGAGCTGATCGCCCGGCTGAGGGCCCTGATCCGCCGGGCGTCCGGCAACAGCTCGTCCGAGCTCACCGCCGGCGACGTCCGCCTCGACACCCGTTCGGGCAAGGTCACCCTCGACGGCGAGCCGGTGAAGCTCACCGCGCAGGAGTATAAATTGCTCTCCTACCTGATGCACCACAAGGGCAAGGTGGTGAGCCGCACCGAGCTGATCGAGCATATCTACGACCAGGATTTCGACCGCGATTCGAACACGATCGAGGTCTTCGTCACCCGGATCCGAAAGAAGCTCGGCCCCGACGTCATCACCACGATCCGCGGCCTCGGCTATTCGCTGGAAGATTGAGGGCGGGTAGCGTGCCCCGGGCCGTCATCCCGGCGAAAGCCGGGACCTCGTGGAGGAAAGGCGCCTTACCGACCCGAGGTCCCGGCTTCCGCCGGGATGACGATTGGATAGGGCGAACACCCGCTACACCTTGCGTTCATGGCTCTCGGATCAAGTCCGGGATCACTCCGTCATGAAACGCCTCAGCCTCCCTCGCCTCTTTCGCCGGGTGCCTCGCGCCGCCCGCACCGGCTCGCTGACCCGGAGGATGATCGGGGTCTCGGCCCTTTGGATCGTCGTCCTGCTCGGCGCCGGCGGCTACGCGCTCGACCGGGTGCTGAGCTCGGCCATCTCCAACTCGTTCGACGCCCAGCTCGAATATGTCCTGACCGCCCTGGTAGCCTCGGCCGAGGTCGACGCGGAGGGCGGCGCATTCCTCAACCGGCCGCCCGCCGACCAGCGCTTCCTCGAGCCCTATTCGGGCCTCTATTTCCAGATCAGCGCCGTCGCCAACAAGCCCGCCGACGCTCCCGCGGACGTCGATCTGCCCTCGCGCTCGCTTTGGGACCGAAAGCTCAAGGTCACCAGGGCCCATAACGACGTCGGCCTCCACACCTATGACAGCCGCGAGCTCGAGGGCGAGACGCTTCGGGTGGTCGAGCGCGACATCCAGCTTCCCGGCTCGCCGACCCGGTGGCGCTTCCAGGTCGCACAGAGCCGAGAGGACCTCGACGACCAGATCAGCGTGCTCAGGAAGACGCTGCTTCGCTCGTTCGGCATCCTCGGCCTCGGCCTGCTCGTCCTCGCCGCGCTTCAGGCCCTTTACGGCCTGTGGCCGCTTCGCCGCGTACGCCGGGCCATCGCGGCGATCCGCTCGGGCGAGAAATCGCGGATCGCGGAGCGCTTCCCGACCGAGATCGAGCCCCTCACCGAGGAATTGAACGCCCTGCTCGAGCATAATGAGAAGCAGGCCGAGGAGGCGCGCCGCCACGCCGGCAACCTCGCCCATGCCCTGAAGACCCCGCTCACCGTGATCACGAACGCCGCAACCGCGCGCGCGCCCGATCTCGCCGACACCGTCTGTCGGGAGGCGACGACGATGCGCCGCCAGATCGACCACCACCTCGCCCGGGCCCGGGCCATCGGCCGGCGCTCTTCCGCCCAGGCGCGCTCGCAGGTCTGGCCTTCGCTGGAAGCGGTCGAGCGAGCGGTCAGCCGGCTTCACGACAACGTCACCGTCGACCTCGCCGGCGACAGGTCCGCCTCGGTCCGGGTCGAGCGGCAGGACCTCGACGAGATGCTCGGCAATCTCATCGAGAACGCGGCCAAATATGGCGGCGGGCGGGTCTTCGTCACGGTCAAGGCCACCCCCGAATGCGTCGAGCTCGAGGTCGAGGACGACGGCCGCGGGATCCCGGAGGAAGAGCGCCAGAGCATCTTCGACCGCGGCGCCCGCCTCGACACCGGAAAGCCGGGCACAGGCCTCGGCCTCGCCATCGTCCGCGACGTCGCCCAGATCTACGGCGGTTCGATCAGCCTCGAGGAGAGCGAGGATCTCGGGGGGTTGCTGGCAAGGCTGAAACTGCCTTTGTGCAGCTGATGGGGAGGACCTGGCAAGATCGTCATCCCGGCGAAAGCCGGGACCTCGGGGAGACCCACCGAGCCTTTTCCGACCTGAGGTCCCGGCTTTCGCCGGGATGACGCCTCCCCTCCCTTTCCGGGCGGGGAGGCTTGCCTTTCGGCTTAACCCAGCGCAAATCCCGCCGCGATGAGCGCTTCCGTCCATCCCATTCGCCCCGCCCGCGCGCCTTCGCTCGATCCGATGATCCAGCTGGTCTCGGCCGACCTCAACCACGTCAACGCGGTCATCCTCGACCGGATGCAGAGCCCGGTCGCGCTGATCCCGGAGCTTGCCGGCCACCTCATCGCCGGCGGCGGCAAGCGGATGCGGCCGATGCTGACCCTGGCCTGCGCCCGGCTGCTCGACTATCAGGGCGCGCGCCACCACAAGCTCGCCGCCGCGGTCGAGTTCATCCACACCGCCACCCTTCTCCACGACGACGTCGTCGACGGCTCGGGCCTGAGGCGCGGCAAGCGCACCGCCAACATCATCTGGGGCAATCCGGCCAGCGTCCTGGTCGGCGATTTCCTGTTCTCGCGAAGCTTCGAGCTGATGGTCGAGGACGGGTCCTTGCGAGTCCTCAAGATCCTCTCCCGGGCCTCGGCGATCATCGCCGAGGGCGAGGTCGACCAGCTCACAGCGCAGCGCCGGGTCGACACCGGCGAGGACCATTATCTCGAGATCATCCAGGCCAAGACCGCGGCCCTGTTCGCCGCCGCCTGCCGGATCGCCGCGGTGGTCGCCGAGCGCGGCGAGGAGGCCGAGACCGCGCTCGACCGCTACGGCCGCAACCTGGGAATCGCTTTCCAGCTGGTCGACGACGCGATCGACTATTCCTCGGATCCGGGAACCATGGGCAAGGGCGTCGGCGACGATTTCCGCGACGGCAAGGTCACCCTTCCCGTCATCCTCGCTCACGCCCGCGGCTCCGCCGACGAGCGCCGCTTCTGGCAGGAAGCGATGGAAGGCACCCGCGCCTCGGACGAGGACCTCGCCCACGCCACCCGCCTGCTCGAGCGGAGCGGAGCGCTCGCCGACACGATCGACCGGGCCCGGACCTACGGCCAGCGCGCCATCGACGCGCTGGGGCCCTTCCCGGCGGGCAAGGCGAAGGCGGCTTTGGTGGAAGCCGTCGAGTTCGCGATCGCCCGGGCGTATTGATCCGTCATTGCGAGGAGCGCAGCGACGAAGCAATCCGGCCGCACCGCGCTCTGAAGCCGCACTGGATTGCTTCGCTTCGCTCGCAATGACGGAACGGGTGGCATGAACCTTCCGATCCACGCAGTCCTTCCCGATCTCCTCGAGGCCCTCCGCCGCTCCTCCAACGCCGTGCTCGTCGCCCCACCGGGCGCAGGAAAGACCACCGCCGTCGCGCCCGCGCTCCTCGCCGAGCCCTGGTGCTCGGGGGAAATCCTGCTCCTCTCCCCCCGACGCCTCGCCGCCCGAGCCGCCGCCGAGCGGATGGCGGAGATGGCGGGGGAGCGGATCGGGGAGTCGATCGGCTATGCCACCCGGCTCGACTCGAAGCGCTCGGCCCGGACCCGGATCCTGGTCCTCACCGAGGGGATCTTCAGGAACCGGATCCAGGCCGATCCAGAGCTTGCCGGAGTCTCGGCGGTGCTGTTCGACGAGGTCCACGAGCGAAGCCTCGACAGCGATTTCGGACTCGCCCTCGCGCTCGACTCGCAAAGCGCGCTCCGGCCCGACCTTCGGCTGGTGGCGATGTCGGCGACCCTGGACGGGGAGCGCTTCGCCGAGCTGATGGGCGAAGTGGAAAAGCCCGCACCGGCGATCGAGAGCGAAGGCCGAAGCTTCCCGGTCGAGCTTCGCCACCTCGGCCGCTCCGCGGAGAAGCGGATCGAGGACGAAATGGCAGCGGCCATCCGCCGCGCCCTGGCCGAGGCCGAAGGCAGCCTGCTCGCCTTCCTTCCAGGCGTCGGCGAGATCGAGCGCACCGCCGAGCGGCTCGAGGGCCTGTCGGCGGGAACCGACCTCCACCGTCTCCACGGAAGCCTCGAGCCGGGCGACCAGCGCTCGGCGATCGCCGCGCCTCCGCCGGGCCGGCGCAAGATCGTGCTCGCGACCTCGATCGCCGAGACCAGCCTGACCCTCGACGGAGTGCGGATCGTCGTCGATTCCGGCCTCGCCCGCCGCCCCCGCTACGACCGTTCCGCCGGGATCACCCGCCTGGTCACCGAGCGGGCAAGCCGCGCCGCGGTCACTCAGCGGGCGGGGCGCTCGGGGCGGCAGGGCCCGGGCGTCGTCTACCGATTGTGGGAGGAAGCGGCGACGGCGAGCCTGCCCCGCTTCGACCCGCCGGAAATACTGGAAGCCGACCTCAGCGCCCTGCTCCTCGACTGCGCGCTCTGGGGAGTCTCCGACCCGCGCGAGCTGCGCTGGCTCGACCCGCCTCCGGCCGCGGCGGTCGACGAGGCGCGCCGGCGCCTGCTCTCCCTGGGCGCTCTCGGCCCCGACGGCCGCCCCACCGCCCACGGCCAGGCGATCGCCGCTTTGCCGCTGCCGCCCCGGCTCGCCCACATGCTGATCGAGGCTGAGGCCCGCGGCTGGGGGCGGACGGCCGGAGAGGTGGCGGTGCTCCTGTCCGAACGAGGGCTGGGCGGCAACGACGTCGATCTCGAGACCAGGCTGAGGCGCTGGCGAAGCGAGCGCGGGCAACGGGCGGAGGCGGCGAGAGGGCTGGCCAGGAAATGGGCGCAACTCACCCGTCATCCCGGCGAAAGCCGGGACCTCGGGGAGACCCGCCGAGACTTCTCGGCCGGAGGTCCCGGCCTCCGCCGGGATGACGCAGGGCTGGGCCCCTGCCTCGCACTCGCCTTCCCGGACCGTCTCTCGAAGCGCCGCGATCCCTCGGGGGAGAATTGGATCAGCGCCGGCGGCCGCGGCTTCAGGCTCGATCCCCACTCGCCGCTCGCCCGCGAGACCTGGCTTGCGGTCGGCGAAGTGAGCGGAACCGCGGTGGGCGCCCGGATACTCTCCGCTGCGGCGATCGGCGAGGCCGAGGTCGAGGCCTTGTTCGGCGACCGGATCGAGAGCGGCACCCGGATCGGCTTCGACCCCGCCACGGGGAGCGTTCACGCCCGACGCGGGCGCCGGCTGGGCTCGATCACCCTGTCCGAAGGCCAGGACGGCCAGGCTTCGGCGGAGGAGATCGCGCAGGCCCTTCTCGACGGAGTCCGAGTCCACGGCCTCGAGCTCCTGCCGTGGACCGAGGGCGCTCGCTCGATTCGCCGCCGCGCCGACTTCGCCCGAGCCTTCGACCCCGGCCTCGCCGACCTTTCCGACGAAGCCCTGCTCGGCTCGCTCGACGAATGGCTGCCGCTGCTCCTCGCCGGCCGACGCAGCCTTCGCGACGTCGATCCCCAATCGCTCGCCGGAATCCTCGATTCGCGGCTCGGCTGGGAGGGCCGCAAGTCGGTCGACCGACTGGCCCCGCACGCCTTCGAAACGCCCGCGGCAAGCAGCCATCCGATCGACTATGAGGCGGAAGCCGGCCCCACCGTCACGGTCCGGGTACAGGCGCTCTACGGCCTGTCCAATCACCCCGCGATCGCCGGCGGCCGGGTGCCCCTGGTGCTCAGCCTGACCTCGCCGGCCGGCCGCCCGATCCAGACCACCCGCGACCTGCCGGGCTTCTGGAGCGGAAGCTGGTCGGCCGTCGCGAAGGAGATGCGCGGCCGCTACCCGAAGCACCCCTGGCCGGACGATCCGGCCGCCGCCGATCCCACGCTGAGGACGAAGAAGGCGACGGCTCGTCGGCCCTGACCGTCATCCCGGCGAAAGCCGGGACCTCGGGGAGACCCACCGCGCCTTCCCGACCTGAGGTCCCGGCTTTCGCCGGGATGACGAACCACCCGGTTGATTAAACTGGGAAAGCCGGGCACCACAGGCTGGCAGAAGGAGCTTCGAACCATGACCGCGGCGCGGATTTTCCAGCGATCGAAAAACGCGATGCAATCGGGCAATGCGCGCACCGGCGAGTGGGTGCTCCAGTTCGAATCCCACCGCCCGCACGTCCCCGATCCCCTCACCGGCTGGTCGGGCGGCGGCGATACCCAGGCCCAGGTGACGATCGCCTTTCCAACGCTCGAGGCGGCACAGGCCTATGCGGACAAAAACGCGATCGCCGCCCACCTCGTCCCGCCCGCGGAGCGCAAGCTCAAGCTGCAGGCCTATGCCGACAATTTCAAATGACCGGCCGGCCGTGAGGGCGGCGACGATCCTTCTGCTGCTCGGCGCGGGCGGGATCGCGCGAGCCGGACCGACGATCGAGATCGATCCGAGGACCGAAGCGTTCGCGACCCGCGCCGCCTGCGAGCAGGTTCTCGAGCAGCGCCACTCGGCGGCGCTGTCGCGCCTGGCCGCGCTCGGCCGGAAGGCCGGCAACGAAGTGAGCCGGCTCAAGCGCGAGGGCGGCGAGCACCTCTCTTTCGTCGAAAAGGTCGACCTCGGCGGCGCTGCGCCCGAAGCCGACATGCCGAACAGCCAGACCGAGCAATTCACCTGCCGCGGAAGCACGCTCGAGCACCGCGTGGAGTTCGAGGCTGCCGGCGGCTAAACCGTCATCCCGGCGAAAGCCGGGACCCCGGGTCAAGAAGTCTCGGCGGGTCTCCCCGAGATCCCGGCTTTCGCCGGGATGACGGTCAGGGGATCAGCATCCCCGCCCCCAGCAAAAGCAGCAGCTTGGCGTCGATCGCCACCCCCGCCTCGCGCCGCCGGGCGGCGAAGGCCGCCACCTCTTCAAGCTTCACCCGGTGGACCTCGATATCCTCCCCGGCGACTCCGCCGCCTTGGCCGACCTTGGTCAGCTCCTCGGCTCGAAGCAGGGCGAAGCCTTCCGACGACATCCCGGGAGACGCGTAATAGCGCCCGAGATCGACCGCCCGCCCGGCACGGTAGCCCGTCTCCTCCTCGAGCTCGCGGATCGCCGCCGCTCCGGCCTCCTCGCCTTCCGCCTCGTCGCCGACCAGGCCGGCGGGAAGCTCCAGGCAGCGCGCGCCGAGCGGAACCCGATATTGCTCGACCAGGAGCACGTGCCCGTCGTCGATGGCGAGGATCACCGCCGCGCTCACGCCCCGGGTCCGGGAGACAAACTCCCACTTGCCGAGCCTCTTCGCCTCGATGAACCGGCCGCTCCAGACGATTTCGGGCTCCTCCCGATCGCCCTGGGCTTGTCGAAGCCTGTCCTGAGCAGGGTCGAAGGAGGTCAAAGCTCGATCAGCCGATCGGGCAGCTCGTTGGGGTTGTCGAGGGTCGGGGGCAGGCAAATGGCCAGTACCTCGCCGATCTTTTCGACCGCTTGGCCCATGCCCTCGCCGGGCCGTCCGGCCTTCACTCCGTCGACCAGTGCCGCCATCGCCTCGCCCCACTCGTCCGGCTCGACCCGGCCGTGGATCGCCTCGTCCGCGACGATCTCGGCCCTGTGCTCGAGCAGCGACAGATAAAGCAGGATCCCGGTTCTGCCCTTGGTCCGCTTCTCGGTTCCCGCCCGGAACAGCTCGACGGCGCGGCGCCGCACCCGGCGCGTCTTGGTCGTCGCCGGGGTCAGCGCCATTCGAAGCGGCATCCAGGCGAAGGCGAATCGGACGATCAGGAAGATTACCGCCATCTTGACGACGAGAAGGAGCATCAGCAGCCGGAAGCTCAGCGACGCATTCCATCCGAAGACCAGAGCCAGGCCCCAGTCGATCCAGGATTGCGGGACCAGCGCCCCGATCGTCGGCACCAGAAGCATCGCCAGCACCGCATAATGGAGCCCGACGTCGTGATAGGAGTCCGACCTCGGAGCGACGATGGTGACGATCTCGCCGTCGCTCGAACGCTCCGCCCGGGCCACCGCTTCGGTGACGAGGGCGTGGTCCGCTTCGCTGAACCTTGGGGTCACCATCCTCCCGACGCGCCTCCGCCGCCGAACGAGCCTCCGCCGCCGCCGAAGCCGCCGCCTCCGCCCCCGAATCCTCCGAAGCCGCCGCCGCTCGAGCCTCCGCCCCAACCGCCTCCGCCGCCGAGCCCCGGTCCCCAGACCCAGACGCCGGAGCGGCGGCGATGGCGCCGCCCGCGCCGGCCGCCGCGAAGCATCGGCAGGATGAAGAAGAAGAACACGATTCCCCAGAAGATCAGCGGAAAGATCGAGCCGCCCCCGCCCTCGCCGCTGCCGCGCTCGCGCTGGGCCTGCTGCGCGGCGAGCGCCTTCTGCTCCGCCTGCTCGGGAGGCGCCTGGAGCTGCTCGATGATCGCGTCGGCGCCGGCGTTGATCCCGCGCGGATAGTCGTTGGCCTTGAAGGCGGGGAGGATCTGCCGGGTGATGATCTGGTGCGACAAAGCGTCGGTCATGATCGGCTCCAGGCCGTAGCCGACGTCGATCCTCACCTTGCGCTCGTTGGGCGCGACGAGGAGGATGATCCCGTTATTCGCCCCCTTCTGGCCGATCCCCCAGTGCCGGCCGAGCTGGTAGCCGTAATCGGCGATGTCGTTGCCCTGCAGGCTGGGAATTGTGGCCACGACCAGCTGCCGGCTGCTCGCCGCCTCGAGCGCCGCCAGCTTCTGGGTCAGCGCGGACTCATCGGAATCCGGGATGATGTTGGCCGAATCGACGACCCGGCCGGTCAGCTTGGGAAAGTCCTGAGCGGCCGCGGGGGCCGCAGGGAGCAACGGAAGCAACAGGAGCAACAGGAGCAATGCTCGCATCAGGCCGCTCCCGGCTTGCGCTTCGGCCGCTTTCCGTCGCTCCGCAGCAGCTCGGCAATCGCGGCGACACCGTCCGCGATGGCTCGGTCGCAATGCCCCCGGCGGCACGCCGGAACGATTTTTTCGTCCATGATCCTTTGCGCCCGCTCGTCCGTGAGCAGGCCTTCGAGGCCATATCCGACCTGGATCCTGGCCTGCCGGTCGGTGGGTGCGACGATCAGAAGAACGCCGTTGTCGATGCCCTTTTGTCCGACCCCCCAGCCATTGCCCAGGCGGCGGGCGAGATCGTCGATCGGCTCGCCTTCGAGGCTGTTCACCGTCACTACGACGAGCTGATCGGTCGTTTCCCTTTCCAAAGCCGCGAGGCGCGCGGTGAGGCCGGCTTCGGCTTTCGCACCAAGGACGCCCGCCTGGTCCACGACCCGTCCCGTCAGAGACGGCAACGGGGTGGGCGACGAAACCTGCACGATCGGCGGCGCCGCCTGGACGCGGGCATTGCCGGCCGGCGCCTGCGCGTCGCACGCCGCGCCGCCCAGGACGAGCAGTGGCAGGAAGAGGAGGCTCCGGATCACCGGCCGGGTCAGGCGCCGGTGTTCGTGTCGAAATTGACTTCCGGAGCCTGGTCCGCGTTCGGGGTCGTCGCCTGGAAGGTGGCCATCGGCTTGGCGCCGTAGATGACCTTGGCTCCGATCACCGCCGGGAAGGTCCGGATCGTCGTGTTGTAGGACTGGACGGCCGTGTTGTAGTCGCGGATGGTGATGTTGATCCGGTTCTCGGTGCTCTCCAGCTGGCTCATCAGGGTGCCGAAATTGGCCTGGCTCTGGAGGTTGGGATAGGCCTCCTGAAGCCGCTGAAGCGGGATGATCGACGCGCTCAGCCGGTTCTGGGCATCGGCGTAACGCTGCATTGCCGCCGGATCGGTGAGCTGGTCGCCGCTGAGCGTCACGCTGGTTGCGGCTGCCCGCGCCTGGGTGACCCGGGTCAGGATCCTCTCCTCCGAAGCCGCGGCCCCGCGCACCGTCGAGACGAGGTTCGGGACGAGGCTGGCGCGGCGCTGATAGGCGGCTTGGACGTCGGCCCATTTGGCCTTGGCCGCCTCCTCGGCGGTCGGGATCGAGTTCACGCCGCAACCGGAAAGCGAAACCGCCGCCACCGGCACCAGGAAGGCGGTCATCAGGGAAGTGCGCTTCATTTTGGGGCCCCTCGTTCGTCAGTCGGGGATGGAAGTAGGGACTTCGCTTCGGTTACGCAACGGCGCCGGATCGTCCCCCGCTACTCCCGAAGCGTTCGCTTGGTGCGCGCCCGTTGCAGCCGCTGCACCAGTTTTTTCTCCTTCAAGCTACTGCCGTTGATCGCTTCAAAGCTTTCGTCTCGCCAGTCCAGCGAGCCGGAATGGATGGCATCGACCGGAAGCCCGTGCAGAAACTTCCGTCCTTGCCGCACCACGCCGATATGCCGTGCCCCGCCGATTCGATGGAGGCTGGCGAGCTGAGGAGATCCGCCGCTGAGGGGATCGGCGCCGCGGGCCAAGCAGTCGGAAAATACTGAGAACACCGTGCTGGCCACCTCCTCCTCGTTCGCGCTCGAACGCATAGCCAACCGTTCATGAAATCGCTTTGCTCCGCTCCCGAACGCCAGGGGTCTGCCGACCTCGATCGTTATGACTTCATCGTGCCACTGGCCGGTGGCGGCATGGTAACGGGTCGTCCAGCCGTGGAATTCCGTGGCCGAACGGCTTCCCTGGCGGCCGATGTGGACGATTTCGAAATCTTGCTCTGGTGCATTGTGCCGTCGACCGTGCGAAGCTTGGATGGCGGCAAGCGCCGCCGAGTGGCGCCGGTCGACTCGCGCCTGAGGATTGAAGAGCAGGCCGGCTTCGACGAGGTCGACGATTTGCCCAAGCACTTGAGTGCCGAAAAGCATGTCACCGGAGAATCCGAAGATGTCGGGCGAGGTCCGGCAGGCGAACAGCTTCCGGCCCGCATCCCAGCGGAGCCGGTCCGAGCCCCAGGTGATGCGGCTGTCGCTCGCCAGATAAGCCGAGTTGGGTCGCGCCTTGAGACTGGTCGACCAAGCCACGAGCATCGTCATCGCCTTCCCCAATCCCCGCCCGCACTTGCCGCCGCCGGTTCGGCACCTTATGTCGGCTGGGCCGCCTCGGTGGCTATGACAGTAGAAGGTTGAGTGAAATAGGCATTGCGGACCCGGGGGCGGTACCCGGCGCCTCCACCAGGAGGGGTGACATCGTCACAATTCCTGATGGGGGCGAAATAGGATCGACGTGTGTAGTAAAGACTTGGCTGCTGTCCGGCCTGAATGCGCCGTAAAACCGTTCATAACCACAAGTGCCAACGATAACGAGGCGCTCGCGATTGCTGCTTAATCCCAACCCTCACGGGTAAGATTAAGTAGGCCAAAAGCGCGGTTCGGGCCGCACCGGGCAACAGAAGCGGACACCGGCGGTAAGGGGAGCACCGAGCAACAGAAGCTCCCCACTTTCTTCCCGGTCATCCACTCCCCCCGTCATCCCGGCGAAAGCCGGGACCTCGGGGAGACCCGCCGACGCTTTGCGGCCGGAGGTCCCGGCTTTCGCCGGGATGACGATCACCCTTTCACGCCCTATGGGTCGCACATGCGCCACTTCCTGCTCCTCGCCCCCCTCCTGATCCTCGCCGCCTGCGAGCCCGAGCCCGAGAACATCCAGGCCAAGGCCGACTCGATGTCGCGCCAGCTAGAAGAGCGCGCCAACCAGATCAGGGCGGAAGCCGAGAACGGAGTCGAGGCGCAGGCCGCTCCGCTCGAGAACGAGGCCGACGCCCTCCTCAACCAGATCGCCGGCAACGCCGCCGGCAACGAGTCGCTCGAATCGGCCAACTCTCAATAGGAGCCTCGAAAACGCGGCCCGCCCCTCGCGGGCTCCCCCGGATTACTCCACGGCGCAGGCTCGCGATCCGGTGCCGGACGCGCCGGGCGGAAGCGGCTCGTTCACCCAGCGGCAGCGCCGGAGCACCGCCTCGTGCCCGCGCCCACTGAGCCGCAACGTCCCGTCCTTTCCAAGATCCAGCGCAACCGGATCCGCAAGCGCGAGCGCCCAATAGGCCTTGCGTACCGGATCGTCCTCGGGGCAGCCGACCAGGGTGGTGACGATCATTCGCTCACCGCCCTCCACCTCCGGTTCGTCGAAGCCCCAGTCGTTGCAGCCGTCGCGCCCGCCCGCCACCTTCCCACGGGCGACGCTGATCCTCCACTCGCGCCAGTGCACCGGCCGGCCGTCGATCGACAGAGCCGCCCAGGCGCCGTCCACCTCGGGCGCGGTCAGCCGGTAGACGATTCTGGCTTCGTGGGCGGCCAGAAGCAGGCCGAGGCCGATCAGCAGTCCAAGAAGCGAGAGCCCAAGCTTGAGCTGCCGCCGCCGGTACGCCGCCTGGTCGAGGCCGAAGCCCCGCACCTGCGCCCATAGCGCGGCGACCAGCCCGGCAAGGGCGACGAGCAGTAGGAAGGACGTGAAGCTCATGGGGCATCAACGCGGAACCCGAGCGCCCGTCTCCGAAACCGCGCGGGCCGGCCGGCCGTCGGATAATCGGGCATTCAGCTACGGGCCCGTAACGACACCCCGCGAAACTCGGGACCAACCGCAAGGCACCCTCCCGCGACCCTGGAGTGAAGAATGAGAATCCCGGCCTTCCGCGCTTTCGGCTTCGCTTTCCTCTCCATCCTGCTCGCCGCCCCGGCGGTCGCTCGGGCCCCTTCCGCCGATGACTCCATCCGGCAGACCCTCTCGCGCTGGTACGAAGAGCTCGCCAGGCGCGACGAAGGCCGTCCGCAGGCACTTGTCACTCCGGGTTTCATCGACGCCTCGCCGGCTTATTACCATGCCGGCGACGGCTCGAGGGCGCTCGGGCCGAGAGTCTACGATTCGCTGACCGCTCGGGCCCTCAAATTCCGCTGGGAGGTAACTTCCCTCCGCCGCGATTCGAGCTTCGCCAAGGTCCAGGTCTGGGAACGCGGCTATTTCTACGCCGCCGCCGCCCGGAAGACCTACGAACTTGCCGCCGCGACCACCTTCGTCCTGGAGCGAAGCGAGAAGGACGGCCGCTGGCTCATCGCCGCCCACCGGTCGAGCGGCCAGGGCATTCCCCCGAACAGGATCACCGACCCGATGCCGGACCTTCGGGCGCTCTATTATTCGACCGAGGGCAAGGACCGCGATCCCGCGGCGGACGCCCGGGCGGCCCGCATTTTCTAGACGGCGGGCCGCATTCGGCATTCCGGCCGGCGCCGGGCTCGCCTTCGCAAAAAGGGCCCCGCGTCACCGCGAGGCCCTTTCGACATTGCCGTTGCCGGTCGCTCTTACTGGGCGTTTTCCGCCGGGACGTTCACGTCGACGGTCGGGACCTGGACGGTCTTGTTCTCGGTCCCGACATTCACGTCGGGAGCCGTGACGTTGAATTCGGGAAGCTGGCCGCCGCTCGCGTTGACGTCGACATCGGGCAGCTGGCCGTTCTTGGTCTGGTCGACGTCGCATGCCGCGAGGCCGCCCGCAGCCGCGAGAACGAGGATGAACTTCTTCATGATGCTTCCTTTGCCCTCCCCATGGCAAGACGCCCCGGCGAAGCCGAGGCGCCCGTCGGCAGAAGGGAGTGAGCCTGCCAAAGCCGCTGCGTGATGCGACAAGTTCTTAACCTGCGATAAGTTCTTATGTTCCCCCCACCCCCCGATTCAGATCGGAAACCGTCCCGCTCGCGGAGCGCTTAGCCTGGGAGGAGAGCGCGAATGACCAAGGATTTCTCGAAGGGCGACAAGGTCAGCTGGAAGAGCCACGGCGGCGAGGCCCACGGCAAGGTCGTCGCGAAGCAGACCGAGCCCACCTCCATCAAGGGCCACAAGGTCGCGGCGAGCCCCGAAAACCCGCAATTCATCGTCGAGACCGAGGAAGGCAAGCGCGCCGCCCACAAGGCCGGGGCTCTCAGGAAGGATTAGGCTGCGGCGCCGGGCGCCCCCTCCCCGCGGCGGAGCCGGCGCAGTTGCCGGGGGCCCGAGCCGAGCGGCCCGCCCGCCGTCAGAGCCGTTCCTCGATCCAGTCCCACATGACCTGCGCGAGCCAGCCGCAATAAGTGCCGTCCAGCACCTGGGCGACGACGATCTTGTCGTCGGGCTCGAGGCCCTGGTGGAGATCGACGTTGATCTGCCCCGCGGATAGCGGAGTCGAGATGAAGTAGACCGATTCGAAATCCTCGTCGTGGATGTACTGATAGGCCTCGAGCCGCTCGATGAACGCGGCCAGGGCCGAGTCATGGTCCGGCTTTTCCGGGTTCAGCTTCCAGGTAACCAGATAGACGCCCATTCCCGTTCTCCGGCGGGCCGAGATGGTCCACGGATGCCCGGGGCACGCATCGTTTCGTGCCCCCGGGCTCCCCTCGGCCGCATCCGCCAGTGTCGCCGCCCGACGATCCCAAGGCAACCGCCTCGCCGGAAATATCGCGGCCGTTACGGCCGTGAGTCGCGACTCCTCGGGGTCGGCGCCGGCTCGCCCACGCCCGCCGGTCGAGCGCCTTGTCGGCCTCGCTCAGCCGCCTCGCCCGCTCGACCGCTCCGATCGCCCGGTCGAGCGCGCCCAACGCCTCGTCCCGGCTCGGGTCGCGCGGCGCCCGCCCCGGCGCCTTGCCGAGGCCGTGGGTCCGGTGCTGGTGCATGTAGAGGTTGTGCATGATGTCGTCCGCCCGCATCGCCGGCACCGGGATCAGCGGCGGAAGTTCGATCGACGAAAAGGGATTGGCCGCGCGCTCGACCAGCGCCCATTCGAGCCGGACCGAGGCCATCTCTTCCGCCTCCTCCCACCGCCGGGCGAAACCCGGCCACCTTTTGCGGTGCGTATAGGCCGATCCCTTGCTCTTCCCCGCCGCCTCATAGGCCGCCCTTGCGTTGCAGGTCGCCGCGAACACCTCGAGGAACCGGTCCTCGCTCGCCGCGGTCCACTGCCCCGCCCGGGCCCGGGCGATCTGCACGCGCCGCCCCTTCGTCCCCCTGACCACCAGCTCCACCCCGTCGAGATGCCCCCACCCCTCCGGCGGCCGGTTCCCCTCGGCGGCGCGAAGCCGCTCTCTGGCCGCCTCGATCACCCGCCTGCACTCCGAGTCGAACTCCGGATTGCGCATCCGCTCCTGGCAAACCCACGACCGCGAAACGCACACCCGCTCCGCCGCCAGCGTCTGGTTCCCGCAAACCTCCAGCGCCTTCAGGAAAGCGCCCCGCCGCTTGTCGGACATTCTGGCCGTCATCGTCGCCCTCCACCGATGAGAACAAAAGAGGATAGCAGGGGAGCGGAAGGGACGTATCCTTCAATCTAAAACCCGAGCGGTATTGAAATTCCTCCCCCGGATTTCCGGGGGAATGAGCAGGCGCGCCATGCCCCGGCAGGGCTGGGCCTTGCGGGGCAAGGCCCACCTGCTCATGACCGCGCGAAGCGCGGTGGAGGGGTTCTTCGGAGTCAGAAGGGCCTCTCCACCAGGCTTCGCCTGGTCCCCCTCCCCTGCAAATGCAGGGGAGGACTTGGGGACCAAGTCCGCGATCATCGAAAAGCGTCTATTCGAGATTGGCATAATGCACTAACCGATGACTTCAACCATGTGGGGCATGGATCAGAAGTGACCGAAGACCGGGAAGCCTTTGTGCCCCAGCAGTCCAGCCTGCTGGCGATCAGCCGAGTGCTCGAGGAGACGGCGCGGATGCTCCACGACTGGGCCCTGGCCGAGGATCCACCGCTCAGGCGGCCGACCGACGCCCCGATGCCGGTCACGGCAAGCACCGTCCGAACCATCATCGCAGCCCGCTGGCTCCGCCGCGATTTCCTCGGCTTCGACGCCGGCGACCCCGAATGGAGCCTGATGCTGGAGCTCTATGCCGCCCGCCTCGAAGGCCGCCAGGTCCATCAGACCGGCCTCTCCGTCGCCGCGGGAGTCCCCCAGAGCACCGCCCTCCAAGCGACCCGCCGCCTGGTCGAAGCCGGCCTCTTCGCCACCAAGCCCGACCCCCGCGACGGCCGAAAGCTCCTCGTCGCCCTGACCGCCCCCGCCGCCGAACGAATCCGAGCCTACCTCACCGCCGCCCTGGAGATCGGCTCGCCGATCGTCTGAGCCCCCCTCTAAAATCCTCCCCGAGATTTCTCGGGGAGGGGGACCGCGCGAAGCGCGGTGGAGGGGTTCTTCGGACAGCAAGGCCCCTCCACCAGCTGCGCTGGTCCCCCTCCCCTGCAAATGCAGGGGAGGACTTGAGGTCAAGATCGCTCCGAAACTATGCCAAGTTTGAATAGAATTTCCCGCTCCCTACGTCGTCGCCCATGGCGGGCTACAACGACGAACGCGACCGTCTGGAGCGCAAGCTCTGCCAACTCCTCATCGAAGCCCGACTCGCCGCCGACCTCAACCAGACCCAGCTCGGCAAGGCCGTCGGCCGCTCGCAGAGCTTCGTGTCCAACTACGAACGGGCGCAGCGGCGACTGGACCTGCCGGACCTCATCCTGGTGTGCCGGGCAATGGGGGTAGAGCCGATGGAGATCCTCAGGCGCCTCGATCAGGATGGCGAGTGACCGTCACACTGCCTTAGGGAAAAGGTAGAAGGACAAGGCGACTGCGGCGGCGGTCGCGGCGATGAGGCCGCCGAGCACTCGAAGCTGGCGCCGCGTCAGGCACATCAGGCAGTAGATGCCCGTCCCGAAGAGGAGCGCTCCGGCCAGCACATAGGACCAGATCAGCGCCCACTGAGGCCCGGTCACATGTACCGGCTCCGACAAGCCGACGACGATGTTGATAAAGAACATGAAGCCAAAATAGAGCGCCGCCGTGATCAGCCCCATGCCGAGCACCCACAGGGCGGCGATGACCTGCCAGCCGAGGGATGGCGACTTCTCCACCTAGGCGGCGGACACTTGGAGGATGAGGCACAAAGCCAGAGTGGCAGCAGCCACGGCGGCCAGCCCGCCGACGAGCCACAGCCGCCCCCAACTGTCGCATCGCACGCTGACGATCCCAGTCAGCAGCAGGAGGGCCCCGAACAGCGCCTGACAGGTGACAAGGATGGATCGAAGACCGGTCAGGCGCCCGGGCTCCACGAACCCGGGTGCGTACGTGACGAACCACAGCAGGCCGCAAGCCACCCCCGCGAGGATCAGCAGCAACCCGACCACTCCCAGCGCGGCTCGGGCCCCGGAGTCCAGCGGCCGGAATCCGTCCATCCTATTCGCCCCCCAATCCCTTCGCCGCCAACCGTCGAAGCGCTTCCGGCCGCGAAGGCAGGTCCGACTGCTCACGCCGCCATGCGTCTATCTGCTTGAGGAGATCGGGCTGGATGCGAGTCGACACCATCTCGCCGTTCTGACCCGGGCGACGATTCTTCGCGCTTTTGAATTCAGAAGTTGATCCCGCCATCGATACCCGCTATGTTTCCGGACGAACCAGGAGGAAGCGGCAACTTCCCCCTGGCTCTGACCAACGACCACCTATTGTGGAGGTGATGATGGCTGGCCATGAGCCTAGCATCAGCCGACGGCGCGTCCTAGGCGCCGCGGCTGCAATCCCGCTCTTACCCCTTTCGTCCGTTCGGGCCGAGCCTGTCGAGGCCCCTGCCTCCCTTCCCGACCGCGACCTGTGGGACCGCAACCTGGCCCGCTATCACCGCCTCTCCACCCGAGCGAAGGGGGCCGAGGAAACCGGCTGGTTCCGAGCCGCCAACGAGCGCTGGTACCGCGAGTGCGGCGATCCCGGCACCAACCGCAAAGCCGCCTTCGCCCGCATGACCCGAGCCGAAAACCTCTTCTGGCACCGCTGCACCGCCCCAATGCAGGAGGCTGCGGTACTCCTGGTTTTCACCACGACACCGGATCTATGCGCGCTGCGCCAAAAGCTTGCTGCTATTCGCGCGCACCAGCTTCACCGGGAAGGCAGTATGGAGTGCTACTTGATTGACCTGCTGGAGGAGGATGTTTCGGCGTTGCGAGCTGAGGCGCCGCGGCCATGATCGAGAAGCCACGCGTAAGCCTCATCGCCTGTGGCAATCTTCGGCCGAGCAGCTTACCAACGGGCATGGCAACGCTCCCCGACTTTGGCTCGAAGTCGAAAGACCGTCACGGCGCTGGGCGCTCACCATTCCGCTATCCTGGCGGGAAGGCGTTCATTGCGGATGCACTGGAAGAGCGCATCCGTGCGACGCCAACTCCCATCACGGCGTTTGCAGAAGCCTATGCCGGTGGCGCAGGAGCAGCTGTCGAACTTTTGGCGCGCGGCGCCGTCGATCGAATAATCCTGAACGACTTTGATAGGCGCGTGTACGCGGCATGGTGGGCAATCCTGCATCGCACGACGGATTTCGTTCAGCGTATTTTATCGACGCCCGTGGACATGGACACATGGTACGCCTGCCGGACGGTGGTTGAGAATGCCTCGGGCACCAGCGATATGTTTGATCTGGGCTTCGCCGTGTTCTTCCTGAACCGAACAAACCGCTCCGGGGTCATCTTAGGGGCCGGCCCTATCGGAGGCTATAATCAGACAGGAAAGTGGCTAATTGATGCGCGCTTCTACCGCGAAACAATGGTCAAGAGAGTCAATTGGCTTGGAGAGCGAAGGAGTAAGATCGAGCTATCGAACCGAGATGGCTTAGAGTTTCTACGAAGCTTCTCACCTGAAAGAGCTAAAGAGACTTTCTTTTTTATCGACCCGCCCTATGTTCAGGCAGGCGCGAAATTGTACATGAACGCAATGAGCGATCAGAAACATAGAGATTTGGCTACCTTTCTAACGGAAGAAGATATTCTTCCTCATTGGCTCGTAACATACGACGATTGCCAACTTATTAATGAGGCATACAGTACGGCTACTATTGAGCAAATGCCAGTGCGATATTCTCTACATAGGAAGCGAACGGAACACGAAGTTTGCGTTTCGCGTCCTCACGCTGCCTGACGAACTAGCTCCCTGTATCGAACCAGCCATAGATTCATAGCCGGAACCCGTTCAACCTCATCTACAACAACCCCATTGTCGCAAGCTGATCGCAGCCCATCCAAGGCCGCTTTAGGCGTCCTGAGGCGGTCCAAAATAGACCCATGGCGACGGCCATGCATCGCGTAATCGTCGGGGCCAAGCCGAAAGGGAACTATCGTGACCCCAACAGTCGCACATGCGGGTCGGTCCAAATAGAAGCTCTCGTAGAAATCTTCTACTTCATCCGGAGCGTTCTTATCGCGCCATCCATGTCCGCTCGCGGCTTGGCCAAAGCACATTTCAGCCGGTGGCGGGTTACCCCCGACGGCGGGCCTCCACGCGATTACATCCATTCCCCCGTCCTTCACGTAGCGAGAAGCGACCGGGCCTGGGGGGTTTCGAACCAACCCCGTTCCTGAGAGAGCGCACGCGCGCGCAATTGCGTCTGCAATCGAAACCCCGCCAGGCCGCGGCCAGCCAAATGAGATCGCTGGGCCTGCCACATGGCCCGCGACGGCCATCGTTGAAAGCGCTTGAAAATGACGTCGGCGCAGCAGCGCGATAGCTCCCGCTGCAGGCGTCACCTCAAGTATTGGAGACCGCGTCACGTGAGAAAGGATCAAGCATATCAGATAGAAGCACGCACCCATGCGCTGTCCACGCGGCCTTAGCCGAAGCTCCTCCCCGTCATCGCTCAGCGAAAAAGGGTAGGCCTCCTGGAGGCTTTCAGCTCTTTCGGAAATTTCACCCTCTATGCGCTCGCGTCGCTCATCACGCTCTGCATCCGCTGATGCGTCATCGAAGGAGTCTTCCTCCTCCTGAATTGTGAGAGCGTTGTCGATCTCGTCTAAACGGGCGACACTGCGCCTGCTAAAGAAAGCGACGAGCTCGAGCCAGTCTACGAGTATGGCTACGTCCGCATCGAGAGGCGGAGATCCCACGGCGGCTTTGGACATCTCAGTCGCGCCCCGGAGGTCCATCCCGAGCAGGAGGACTCGGACCAGAAGAGCCCTGGCCCGCTGCGGTCACAAAATTCTGCACGATAAACTCCGCTCGGCGCAGAATGTCGGCAGCAATGGCTCGGAGTTCCTTATCGGCCCGCACATTCGCGAGCTCACCAGTGGCGATCCGCAGCGCAGCATGCGCGTCGATTAACGCCTTCTCAAAACGGTCGGAAGCTTCGACCGTTAGCTCAAGTGCATCGGAGAGATCATTACGCTCCAACATGACCCTCCGGGCCAAGGGATGACCCAAAACTCGCTTCAGCAAGGACAGGTCAGGAGCTTGTGTTTTAATCGCTGGCTGCACACCTTCGGATTTTGAGCCATAGATCCAGCGCAGAAGCGTTTTCAGGTTACCGAGATACTCGGGCGACACCGGATCGCGGGGCGGGTTAGCGCTTCTATCTGCTCGTGGAAGGCCGATAAACTCACGATACTCGTTGTATGTGAGTGCTGTGTACAAGTGCGAAAAGCTGAAGTTCCGCTTTACCCGATCTTCAATCCGAAACAGGTCTGAAGCTTCAGCTTGCTGCAGGACGTAAACGGCACTGACAATCCGGTACAATGTGTCGTGCTTATCGCCCATACGTGCGGCAATATCGGTCAGCGTAAGAGCCCCGTTGCCACGCCCCTGTTGCTCATCTAGCCATCTAGCAGCGTATAGGGCCTTCGCATAAGCGTCCCACGCCTGTGGGCCATTTATATGCTTAAACCCGATGAGGTCGCGAGCGTCATCTTCGCTGTTGACCTTAAAAACAGTGACATGCTGAAGCTTGGATCGCTCCGCGTCGGAGATTTCGGGCACACTCACATTCGCTTCTGCGGCGAGCCCCGGCGAGTTGAGAACCTTCAAGGCGGCTAGCCGCCGGTTTCCCTCTAGTACGACCAAATTGTCGTCGCGTCCGATTACGATCAGTGGCTCGATGTCGATGTATCCGCTGGCACTGATTGACTGTATCAGTTCTCCCAAATCAGCTGTCCGGTCGAGATACTCGATGATAGCGGTCTCGCTGGAATTTGCCGGACTCTTATCCGGCGTGTAGCGTGGATTAGTCGCGTCAAACGTCAGCCGCGCGACGGGGACCTTCGCGCGTTGCTCGCCGTTAAACAGTGCATCCCACCAAGGCATAAACTTCCGGTACTCCCACCGCCCTGCGGGCGCAGGCGATGTCCTTATGGCTGCGCTCGTGGCGACGCTCAAGCACGTCCTGAGATCACAGCGCAGAGACGCCGCCCAATTCGAGCCCACCGCCAAAGGTCGCCCGAACCCTTTGCGCCTTTGCGGCTTCGCGTGAAACCAAAAAAGGCCCCGCAGCACTGCGGGGCCTTCTGTCTCTGGGCCCCGGCTTTCGCCAGAGCAGTTTAATCGTCGTCGCGGGTCAGGAACGCGGGAGCGAATTCGGGCTCGGGGCCGTCGTTGCGCTCGGGACGATCCTCGCGCTCGCGCCTCGGGCCGCGGTCGCCGCCCTCGCTTCGGGGGCCGCGGTCGCCGCCGCCTTCGCCGCGGGGGCCGCGGTCACGGCCGCCGCCTCCGCCGCCGTCACGCCTCGGCCCACGGTCACGGCCGCCGCCGCCCCGGTCGCCGCGGCCTTCGCCGTCGCGCCTGGGGCCTCGGTCGCCGCCGCCGCTGCGGGGGCCGCGGTCACGGTCGCCGCCTTCGCGCGGAGGACGGGTGTCCTCCAGCTCGGCTCCGGTCTCCTGGTCGACGACCCGCATCGACAGTCGGACCTTGCCGCGCTGGTCGATCTCGAGGACCTTGACCTTGACTTCCTGGCCTTCGCTGAGCGCATCCGAGACCTTCTCGACTCGCTCGTTCCTGATCTCGGAGACGTGGACGAGGCCGTCCTTGCCGCCCATGAAGTTCACGAAGGCTCCGAAATCGACGAGGTTGACGACCTTGCCGGTATAGACCTTGCCGACCTCGGCCTCCTCGACGATGCCCTGGATCCAGCGGCGGGCCGCCTCGATCTGGCTGACGTCGGAGGACGAGATCTTGACGATCCCCTCGTCGTCGATGTCGACCTTGGCGCCGGTGGTTGCGACGATCTCGCGGATGATCTTGCCGCCGGTTCCGATGATGTCGCGGATCTTGGTCTTGTCGACCTGCATGGTCTCGATCCTCGGCGCGTGGGCGCTGAGCTCGCCTCGCACTTCGCCCATCGCCTTCGCCATCTCGCGAAGGATGTGGGCGCGGCCCTCGTTCGCCTGGTCGAGGGCGATCCGCATGATCTCCTCGGTGATTCCGGCGATCTTGATGTCCATCTGGAGCGAGGTGATGCCCTTCTCCGTTCCGGCGACCTTGAAGTCCATGTCGCCGAGATGGTCCTCGTCGCCGAGGATGTCGCTGATCACCGCGAAGTCCTTGCCTTCGAGGATCAGGCCC
>DASVSP010000055.1:0-9756 GCA_036388065.1 Allosphingosinicella sp. | reverse complement strand
TTCTGGCTGATGATCGCTCGACCGGAGATCCGCTTTTGAAGGACGACAGGCTCAAGCTGGCCAGCCGGCTGCTGATCGGCGGGATTGCCGGCTTCGTCGGCACGATGGCGATGACCGCGGCCATGCGGCGGCTCCACCGGCGCCTGCCGGAAGAGGAGCGCTACCCGCTCACCCCGCGCGAGATCGTCGATTCCGGATCGAAGCAGCTCGGTCTTCCGCTCGCCGGCGAAACCGCGAAGGACGTCACCACCCTCGCCCACTTCGCCTATGGCGCGGCGATGGGCGCCATGATCGCGGCGATGAACCCCGATCCGAAGAAGCGGACCGGGGCCGCGGCCGGAGTCGCCGTCTGGCTTGCGAGCTACATGGGCTGGATACCGGCCGTCCGCACTCTCGAGCCGGCGACGGAGCATCCCGCGCGGCGCAACCTGCTCATGATCGGCGTGCACCTCGTCTGGGGCTCCGCGACGGCAGCGGCGATTCGCGAGCTGAGGGCGGCGAGGGAGACGATATTCCGGGACGGGCCGGACCGGGATTCGCCGCGCGAGGGGCGACGTCATCCCGGCGAAAGCCGGGACCTCGGGCCGTAAAGTCTCGGCGGGTCTCCCCGAGGTCCCGGCTTTCGCCGGGATGACGGTCGCTTACTCCACGACCTCAATCGATATGCGGCACTCCGGGCGGGTCGCTGGCCGGGAAGCTCTCGTCGGAGGCCTGGTCGGCGGCCTCCCATTCCTTCGGCGGGTCGCGCATAGAGTCCGGACCCGCCGACCGGGCGGCGCCCGATTCGCCGACCGCGCCGTAGCCGCCCGAGCCGCTGATCGCGGGCCGGGTGCCCGTTCCGGCGCCGCGCGCCGAGCGGCGCCGCAACAGCGATGAGGCCGCATAGCCGAGACCGGCAACGCAGGCCGCGGCGATTCCGGTGAGGATCGCCCCCTTGCGCGCCATCTAGGCCTCCGAGCCCATCGTCGCGGGCTGAGCCGGGGGAAGGCCCTCGGCGTCGGCGAACTTCATCAGCTCCTCCTTGCGCGCGGCCATCTGGCGGCCGAGCGCGACCAGGTCGACGTCGGTGGCGCGGGCCTGCTGGAAGAGGTTGCCGCGGCTCTTCTCCTCCTCTTCGACATGGTGCTCGACCTGCTCCATCAGGACCTTGACCTTGGCCTCGTAGAAATCGTCGTCCGGCCCTCCGGCCTCGATCTCGTTGATCAGCATCTTGGCCCCGTCATGCTCGACATAGGCTTCGTCGAGATCGTCCTCCTCGATCTTGCCTCGGAGCGCCGGGTAGAAAATCTCCTCCTCGATCAGGGTGTGCACCTTGAGCTCGAGGCATATCTGGCGGGCGATCTTCTCCTTGCGGCCGTCCCCGCTTGCCTTCTCGAATTGCTCGAACAGGTCCTCGACCTTTCGGTGGTCCTCGGTCAGGAGGTGGGTCGCGTCCATGCTGCGCTCGGTAACCATCTGTCGCTCTCCTCGTTTGGCCTCTGGAACAACTGGCGCTAGGGACCGGTTCCTTGGCTCGAAGACCCCTGAGGACACAGCCTTGAACGACACCGAGACCCTGTCGCCCGTATTGCCCGACGAGACCCAGGAGGCGACTCGCCGCCTTCTCCAGAAGGCCTCCGAGCGGAACCTCCGCCTCGCCACCGCGGAGAGCTGCACCGGCGGGATGCTCGCCTCGCTCCTGACCGACGTCCAGGGCGTCGCCCACGCCTTCGAGCGCGGCTTCGTCACCTACACCAACGAGGCCAAGAACGAGATGCTGGGAGTTCCGATGGACCTGATCGAGGAGAAGGACGCGGTCTCGAAGGAGGTCGCGATCGCCATGGCGGAGGGCGCTCTGGAGCGGTCGCGCGCCCATATCGCCTTGTCCGTGACGGGCTTCGCGGACGCCGGGGACGAGCCCGGCCTCGTCCATTTCGGCTGCGCCCGCGCCGGCCGGGCGACCGCCCATCGCGAGGAGCATTTCGGTCCGGGCGGAAGGGGCGCAACCCGGGTCAAATGCATGAAGGTCGCCGTCGAGATGATGACGGAGATGCTGTGATGGCCCAAAGAAAGCCTGCGCGAGCGCCGTTCGAGGCGATCCACCGCCACGGCTTCATCCGGGTCTCGGCCGCGAGCCCGACCGGATCGTCGGGCGACGTCGGCTTCAACGTCGACCAGGCCGTCGCGCTCGCCGGGGAGGCGCACGAAAAGGGCTGCGACCTCGTCGTCTTTCCCGAGCTCAACATCTCCTCCTATGCGGTGGACGACCTCTTTCTCCAGGAAGCCTTCCTCGACGCGGTCGAGGCGGGGATCGCGCGATTCCGGGAGTCCACGGCGAAGCTCTCTCCGGTCTTCGCCATCGGCGCTCCGCTTCGGCGCAACGGCCGTCTCTACAATTGCGGGCTGGTCGTCTCGAAGGGACGGATCCTGGGCGTCGTCCCGAAGAGCTTCCTTCCCAATTACCGCGAATATTACGAGAAACGCTGGTTCGTCTCCGGGATCGGCCTGAACGGGATCGACATCGCCGTCGCCGGCGAGACCGTGCCGTTCGGAACCGACCTGATCTTCGCCGCCGAGGACCTCGCCGACTTCATCTTCCACGTCGAGATATGCGAGGATTATTGGGCGCCGCAGCCGCCCTCGACGGTAGGGGCGCTGGCCGGGGCACTGATCCTGTGCAACCTCAGCGCGTCCAACATCACCATCGGCAAGGCGGACGAGCGCAAGCTGCTCTGCGCCTCGCAGTCGAGCCGCTGCTGCGCCGCCTACATCTACGCGGCCTCCGGGCCGGGGGAGAGCACCACCGACCTCGCCTGGGACGGGCAGGGCTCGATCTACGAGCTGGGCGAGCTGCTCTGCGATTCGAGCCGCTTCGATTCGGAGCCGGAGCTGTGCATCGCCGACGTCGACGCCCAGCGCCTCCGCCTCGAGCGGATGCGGATGCCGACGTTCAACGACAACGCCGTCGCCGCCGGCCATCCGGAGAAAAGCGCCCGGCGCATCCATTTCGAGCACGGCCCGACCCTCGCCGACATCGGCTTCAAGCGCCGCTTCCGCCGCTTCCCGTACGTGCCCAACCGCGCGGAGCAGCTCGATTCCGACTGCTACGAGGCCTTCAACATCCAGGTCCAGGGCCTCGCCCGCCGATTTCAGGCGACGAGCGGGAGCCATCTCGTCATCGGAGTCTCGGGCGGTCTCGATTCGACCCACGCGCTCGTCGTCGCGGCCAAGATGTGCGATTTCCTCAAGCTTCCACGCTCGACAATCCTCGGCTTCACCATGCCCGGCTTCGCCACCGGCGACACCACCAAGGGCAATGCCTGGGCGCTGATGAAGGCGCTCGGGATCGTCGGCGAGGAGATCGACATCCGCCCAGCCGCGATGCAGATGCTCAAGGACATGAAGCACCCCTTCGCTTCGGGGGAACCGGTCTACGACATCGCGTTCGAGAACGTCCAGGCGGGGCTGAGGACCGACTACCTCTTCCGCCTCGCCAACCAGCGCAAGGGCTTCGTCATCGGCACCGGCAACCTGTCGGAAGTGGCGCTGGGCTGGTCGACCTACGGGGTCGGCGACCAGATGAGCCATTACGGGGTCAACGCCGGGGTTCCCAAGACCCTGATCCAGTACCTCATCCGCTGGGCGGTCAAGACGGGGCAGTTCGATCCGGAGACCAACCGGATCCTCGAGGCGATCCTCGCCACCAAGATCTCGCCCGAGCTCATCCCGGCCGACGACAAGGGCGAGATGCAGTCGACCGAGGGGACGATCGGCCCCTACGAGCTCCACGATTTCTTCCTGTTCCACATCCTGCGCTCCGGCCAGCCGCCGTCCAAGGTCGCGTTCCTCGCCTGGCAGGCGTGGCGGGATTCGGAGGAGGGGCAGTGGCCGCTGGGCTTTCCCGACGCCCTCAAGCGCTCCTACGACCTGCCGACGATCCGCAAATGGCTCGAGGTCTTCCTCTACCGCTTCTTCCAGATCAGCCAGTTCAAGCGGACCGCGATCCCCAACTCGCCCAAGGTTTCGGCCGGAGGGGCGTTGAGCCCGCGCGGTGACTGGCGGGCGCCGAGCGACGGGAATGCGAAGCCGTGGCTGGAAGAGTTGAAGGCGGCGCTCGGGGATTGATCGTCATCCCGGCGAAAGCCGGGACCTGGGAGACCCACCGTGACTTTTCCGGCCTGAGGTCCCGGCTTTCGCCGGGATGACAGGTCGGGGGCGGAGCAGAGCACCGCCGTCATTGCGAGCGAAGCGAAGCAATCCAGAGACGAGGCCGACCGCTGGATTGCTTCGTCGCTTCGCCCTTCGCAATGACGGCGGGTAATTTAAATAATCATACAATTCGAATCGCGAACGGAACGTCCCGGCGCCGAAACAACCCAGCTTAATCCTGACCTGGATTAGGTAGAATCGTGCTGCAGTGCGGGAACTTCGCACAAGCATTGGGCGTTTCCCGGAAGTCCTTCAAAACCATAAGGTATACCTGCGTTGATCACGTTATCGACCGCCTCGACGCTGGGGCAGAGCCATTTCGCGCCCCAGCCGGCCACGGGCCACACGCTCATCTGCTTCTCGCATCTTCGCTGGAACTTCGTCTTCCAGCGGCCGCAGCATCTGATGAGCCGTTTCGCCGAGGCGGGTCGGGTGATCTTCTGGGAGGAGCCCGAAGCGGCCCTTCCGGAAATGGAGCCCGCTCTGGGCGTGAGGACCTGCGCCGAGACCGGAGTGATCGTGGTGACTCCGTCGCTGCCCGAGACCCTGTCGGGCGACGAGCGTGAGTCGACCCTGAAGAGCCTTCTCGATTCCTATCTCGCCGGCGAGCAGGGGCCGCTGGTGCGCTGGTACTACACCCCGATGATGCTGCCCTTCTCGAGGCACCTCGACTCCGCCTGCACGGTCTACGACTGCATGGACGAGCTCGCCAACTTCCGATTCGCTCCGCCCGAGCTGCTCGGCCTCGAGCGCGAGCTCTTCGCGTCGGCCGACGTGGTCTTCACCGGCGGCTACAGCCTGTACGAGGCCAAGAAGGGCCTTCATCCCAACATCCACCCCTTCCCGTCGAGCGTCGACCGCGCCCATTTCGGCCAGGCCCGAGCGATCGACGCGGTGCCCGACGACCAGGGCTCGCTGCCGCGGCCCCGCTTCGGCTTCTACGGAGTCATCGACGAGCGGATGGACCTCGAGATGATCGCGGCCCTCGCCGACGCCCATCCGGAATGGTCGATCGTCATGGTCGGCCCGGTGGTGAAGATCGATCCCGCCGACCTGCCGCACCGGGCCAACATCCACTATCTCGGCAACAAGCAATATGAGGAGCTGCCCGTCTATCTCGGCGGCTGGGACGTCGCTCTGATGCCGTTCGCGATCAACGATTCGACCAGGTTCATCTCGCCGACCAAGACTCCGGAATATCTCGCCGGCGGCCGGCCGGTCGTGTCGACCCCGATCACCGACGTCATCCGCCATTACGGCGACCTCGAGTCGGTCTTCATCGCCGACGGCGCCGAGGCCTTCATCAAAGGCTGCGAGCAGGCTCTGGCGCTGGTCCGCGGCGGCGACGAATGGCTGAACGAAGTCGACCTCAAGCTCGCCAACCTCAGCTGGGACATCACCTATGCCCGGATGGCCGGGCTGGTCCACGAGGCGGTCTCGCTGCCCGCCGCCGGTCCGAACATCGTCAGTTCGGCCGCCAAGAAGGCCTACGACTATCTCGTCGTCGGAGCGGGCTTCGCCGGCTCGGTGATCGCCGAGCGGCTCGCCAGCCAGCACGACGCGCGGGTGCTCGTCGTCGACCGGCGTCCGCACGTGGGTGGCAATGCCTACGACCATCTCGACGAGGCGGGAGTCCTCATCCACCAATATGGGCCGCACATCTTCCACACCAATTCGGACGAGATCGTCGACTATCTGTCGCAGTTCACCGATTGGAGGCCCTACGAGCACAAGGTGCTCGCCGAGGTCCGGGGCCAGCTGGTTCCGATTCCGATCAACCGGACGACCTTGAACCTGCTCTTCGGGCTCGACCTCGAGACCGACGAGGACGCCGCCGCCTATCTCGCCTCTCGGGCCGAGCCGGTGGCCGAGATCAAGACCTCCGAGGACGTCGTCATCTCCGCCGTCGGGCGCGAGCTCTACGAGCTCTTCTTCCAGGGCTATACCCGCAAGCAGTGGGGGATCGACCCGTCGGGCCTCGACAAGGCGGTGACCGCCCGGATCCCGACCCGGA
The DNA here is from genome assembly GCA_036388065.1 of Allosphingosinicella sp. Taxonomy (GTDB): domain Bacteria; phylum Pseudomonadota; class Alphaproteobacteria; order Sphingomonadales; family Sphingomonadaceae; genus Allosphingosinicella. Next base: position 3,554 of record DASVSP010000055.1, on the reverse strand, counting down.
CCAACACCGACGACCGCTATTTCGGCGACAAGCACCAGATCATGCCGAAGAACGGCTACACCGCGATGTTCAACCGAATGCTCGATCATCCGAACATCGATGTGCTTTTGTCGACCGACTATAAGGACATCGTCGACGAGATCGACGCCGGCCACCTGGTCTTCACTGGGCCGATCGACGAATATTTCGGCTTCCGCTTCGGCAAGCTGCCCTATCGGAGCCTTCGCTTCGAGCACAAGATCGTCGACCAGGGCGAGTATCAGCCGGTGGCGGTGGTGAACTACCCGGATCCGCAGGTGCCCTATACCCGGATCACCGAGTACAAGCACCTGACCGGCCAGACCCACGCCAAGACCAGCATCACCTACGAATATCCGTCGGCGGAGGGCGATCCCTATTACCCGATCCCGCGCGCGGAGAACCAGGCGCTGTTCAAGAAATACGAGGCGCTGGCGGACTCGACCCCGGGAGTCACCTTCGTCGGCCGGCTTGCCACCTACCGCTACTACAATATGGACCAGGTCGTCGGCCAGGCGCTCACCGCCTTCCGCCGCCTCGACGCCGCCCGCCAGGTCGAATCCGGCGGAAGCCGCGGCTCGATGTGGACCGAAGCCGCGGAATAACCCTTTAAATTCCTCCCCGAGATTTCTCGGGGAGGGGGACCGTGCGGAGCACGGTGGAGGGGTTCTTCCAGTTCAGCTCTTCCGGCTCAGCAACGCCCCTCCACCAGGCTTCGCCTGGTCACCCTCCCCATGCTCCGCATGGGGAGGATTTACTCTGCGGCGACGGCGGTCTCTTCCTCGATCGTCACCGACCGGAGAAACTCTTCGAGCGCGGAATCGAAGCTCCTCAGCATCATCCCGCGCTTGCTGGTCAGCGCAGTGCTCAGCCGCTCCGGCCCCTCCTCGGCGACCAGCAGAGCCGGATCGTAGCCCGCGCCTTCGGCAACCCGTACCGCGAACTCGTACCAGCTGAGCTCGCCGTCGTTGGCGAGGTGCCAGAGCCCGGTCTCCCCGTCGACCAGGAGGTCGAGCGTCGCATGGCACAGATCCGGGACGTAGGTCGGCGAGACCCGGCTGCTCGAGGAGGCTCGAACCGTCTGGCCTCGGGCGAGGTTGGAAAGCGCGTGCCAGGCGAAATTGTAGCGGTCCCACGGCCCGAAGAAGGCGCTGGTTCGAATCACGAGCGGCTTGCCTCCGGCCGCCAGGACGAGCCTTTCGGCCTCCGCCTTGCTGCGGCCGTAGACATTGGTCGGGCAGGTCTCGTCCTCCTCATGATAGCGGCGCCCGAGGCGCCCGTCGAAGACGAGGTCCGACGAGAAGGTGACGAGCGGAACCCCGGCCGCGGCGCAGGCCCGGGCAAGCGAAGCCGCGCCTTCGGCATTGGCCGCCATGCAGGCCTGGGTCTCCTGCTCGGCGTCGGCCACCCGGACGAAGCCGGCGGTGTTGATCACCGCCCAGGGCTCGAAGCGATCCAGCGCCCCGGCAATCGAACCCGGATCGCCCAGGTCCATCTCGTCCCGGCGGGTCAGAGCGAAGGGCAGGGCCCGTTCCTCGCAGATCCGGGCGAAGGCGTTGCCCAGAGTCCCGGTGGCGCCGGTGATCAGAAGCTTGCGGCCGCCGTCGCAGGCGGGCTTCCTGCAGCTCCCGCTCCACGGATAGAGGCGCGGCGGCCGGCGCCACCAGCCGGGAGAATCGAGCGCCGGATGGTCGAACGCCTCGCCTTTGGCATAAGCCTTGGCCGCCTTGGCGATCACGGTCGGGCGCGGGGTGCCGCTTCGCGCATCGAAGGCGCCGGTGTCGTAGAAGCCGTTGCGCTGGGTCAGAAGGAACCTCCAGTCGACGTTTCCGAACATCGACCAGATGGTCACTGCGCGAAGGTCGATTCCCTCCGAGCGAAGCTGGGTCGCGGTCTCCCAGACCTCGGCGAACCAGCGCAGCTGCTCGTCCCGGTGGCAGCCGTGATGAACCTCGGTGATCGCGATTGGGATCTTGTAGCGGTCCCAGGCCTCGCGCAGCCGGGGGGCGAAACCGGTGTCGTCCTCCAGCCGCTTCACCCGGACCGCCTCGGCATCGGCATAGCGGTCGCGGCCGTTGCCACCGTGGAAATGCCCCGGATAGAGGTGCATCCGGTGGTCCAGGAAGCGCTCGCTGGTGAGATAATGGTTGATCCCGAGGATGTCGGGCGTGCCTTCCCCCGTCGCGAGCCGGTCGAGGGCGCTGTAGCCGACTCCGGCGCCTCGGAGGTAGCCGAAGAAGGAGTGCCGCTCGTCGACCCGGCCGCACAGCAGATCGAGGCTGAGCCAGCGCCGCTCATTCTCGTGGATCGCCTGGTAGCGAAGCGGAGCCGTCGAGAAGGTCTTGCCGAGATCCTCGGTCTGGACGAGCTTCGCGCCCGGGATTCGCTCCCGGATCGCCCGAATCGCCTCGAACGTGCCCTTGCACTCGTTGACCAGCGCCCGAAGGAACGCTCCGTAATTGCGGCCGTGGGGATACCAGTGACCGTAGAGCGCCGAGAAACGCGCCGTCGTCAGCGGCTCGTTGACCGGGGTCCACATCTCGATCCACGGATAGCGATCTGCCACCCGGGCGGCATAATCGGCGAGCTTCTTCGGGAAATCGGGGTCGAGAAGCTCGGTATATTTCGGGCCCGAGCCGTGGTGCAGGAGTCCGCCGATGACCTTGATCCCGCGCTCGCGAAGCATTTCGAGCCGGTCGTCGGTCCAGGAGAAGTCGAGCTTGTCCGGACTGTCCGGAGCGACCGATTCCCACAGGATCGGGAAGCGAACCGTGGTCAGCCCGAGATCGGCCATCAGGTCGATGTCGGTCCGGCGGTCCCTGTGTCCCGTTTCCGCTGCCTGATCCCGGTACGAGTCGTGGAGCCGCACGATAGTGGCTTCGGCGCCGCCCCATAATTCGGGCGTCGGCATCCTTCGAGGGTCTGACGTCATTCCTTGGGCGTTCCGATTGTGGCGGGTGAGTAACGAACCCTCCCCGCAAGACTACGGTTCCGCCGGAAGAGCCCGCATCTAAAGCAGGTTAGCGAGATTCAGCCCCCGTCTCCCCGCAAGGGTCGACAGTACCTCTTTTTGACGGACTTCGGCTCTTGCTCCCTGTTGAACAGAAGCTCGCCCGGAAGCGCGCGGCGGCTTAGGAAATCGGTAACGCTTTTGCGCCATCCTGCTCTGAATCCGTGGGAGAGTGCGATGCGCGTCCAGCACCGGGAGCTGAGCTTCGAAGACCGCCGCTGCGAACCCCGCCACGAAGACCTCGTCGACAGCGCGATCATCCATTTCCGGGGCGAGTGCCATTCCGTCCCGGTTCTGAATCTCTCGACGCGCGGCACCATGATCGAAAGCGCCCTCGAGCCGCGGCTCGGGGAGACGATCCTGGTCGAGTTCCCGGAATGCAGCCGGATCCACGCCTTCGTCCGCTGGGCCCGCGGCGGGCGGATCGGGTTGAACTTCGGGCATGAGATGGTCCTGGGTTAGGGCAAGGCGCCATAAACCCACTGACGTCATCCCGGCGAAAGCCGGGACCTCAGGTCGCAAAGGC
>DASVSP010000054.1:0-6287 GCA_036388065.1 Allosphingosinicella sp. | reverse complement strand
CCCGCGGCCGCCCGCTCACCCAGGCCTTCGTCCGCGAGCTCGCGGCCGGCCCCGGAGTGTCGATCCTCTGCGGCCGCTTCGAAGGGATCGACGAGCGCCTGTTCGAGGCCCGGCCCATCGTCCCCGTCTCGGTCGGTGACTATGTCCTCTCCGGCGGCGAGATCGGAGCGCTCGTCCTCCTCGACGCTTGCGTTCGGCTGCTCCCCGGGGTAATGGGCGCGGCCTCCAGCGGAGAGGAAGAGAGCTTCGAGAGCGGGCTTCTCGAATATCCGCATTATACCCGACCTGTCATATGGGAAGGGCGCACGATCCCTGAAGTGCTGCGATCGGGGGATCATGCGAGGATAGCCGCTTGGCGCCAAGCCAAAGCGATGTCCGACACACGGTCAAGGCGGCCGGACCTGGTCGGGAGTCACAGGGACTCTCGAAGGCCACCGCCCTCTGGCGCGCAGCGCGAAGAAGAGAGCGATTAAGACATGAACCTCATCCAGCAGCTCGAGGCCGAGGCCATCGAGCAGGCCGTCCAGGGCCGTCCCATCCCCGAATTCCGCCCCGGCGACACGGTCCGCATCGGAGTCCGGGTCGTCGAAGGCGAGCGTACCCGGGTCCAGAATTTCGAAGGCGTCTGCATCGCCCGCGCCAACCGCGGCCTCGGCTCCTCCTTCACGGTGCGCAAGATCAGCTTCGGCGAGGGCGTCGAGCGGGTCTTCCCGCTCTATTCGCCGAACATCGAGTCGATCGAGGTCGTCCGCCGCGGCGCCGTCCGCCGCGCCAAGCTCTATTACCTGCGCGGCCGCACCGGAAAGGCCGCCCGGATCGCCGAGCGCCGGGACACCCGTCCCGACAAGGCCGCCGCCGCGGCCGCCGCGGCCAAGACGGCCACTCCAGAGACGGAGACCGCCGAGGGCTGAGGCTCTTCGTATATCGCCTTGAAAAAGGGCGGAGAGGCGGGCGCTCTCTCCGCCCTTTTCATTTCGCCACCCGTCATTCCGGCGAAGGCCGGAATCCATGAACCCGGGCGCGTGAAACTCCACACTGCGGTCTTCATCGATCCCGGATCAAGTCCGGGATGACGCAAACGGCGCGACGGTCCGGTGGCGGCGCCTTAGAGCCGCACCTTCGCCATCGCCACCGTCGTATCCGGCACATATTGCGGCTGCGCGGTGACCGGCCGGCCCTGCGCCAGGAGCGCCCCTTCGGCCGGAAGACCGCTGCGGGTGCCCACCACCGTGGCCTCGAGCGGCGCCGTCCCGGCGACCAGAAGGGCCACCTCCAGCCCGTCGCAGCTTCGCCCGTGGCAGCGGAAGACGGGGGCTTGCCCCGCGCCTCCCTCCCCGAAGCGTCGGAACGATCCCCCGGCTCTCACCGCCAGGAATCGCGCCCCCTTGGGCCCGGCCAGCCTCACCACGTCCGAGCCGCGCATCCGCAGCCGGAAGGAAACCAGGCGGCTGCCCCCCTCCGCCCGCCCGGATATCCCTTCCAGCAAGGGCGGAGCGACCGCCGGACCGCGGGCGTCCACGGCCCAACGCTTGTAGCTCGACCACGGCACTTCGACTCCGCGTTCCGGCTTGCCCATCGCCGCGGGCAAGGGCCCGCGGTCGTGATAGGCCATCCACCGCGCCTTGCCCTTCGCCTCGTCCCAGACATATTCGAGGCTGATCCGCTGCTTGCGATCGATCGAATAAGCCGGAGCGAAGGCGGCCGGAAGCCAGGCGAGTATCGCCAGCCCCGCAATCGCGGCCGTGACCCGCTCCCTGCCGAGACTCGCCAGCGCGCATTTCAATTCGATCAGGAAAGGGAAAAGGATCAGGACCGACACCGGCGCGAACACCCAGCCGGCATCGAAATCGAGCAGAACCTGGCTCAGATGGAGAAGCGGCAGCCAGTGGACGGCGAGGGCGAAGAGGGCGAGGCCGGTGGCGATCCTCTCCACTCGGGGCCAAAGCAGCCCCACTCCGGCGAGGAGGGGCGGCAGCAGGAAGTAGATCGCCGCGCCCGGAGCGACCAGGCAGACGGCCGCCCCGAGGATCAGGAAGACCAGCCAGAAGGCCAGCCGGAGCCGGTCGCGAGCCACCGGCCGGGCGATCCAGAGCAGAGTCACCGCGGCCGACGCCATGGCGGTGGCGTCGATCGCCAGCGAGATCCATTCCGGATGAGCGCGCCAATATTCGCCCGGCCGAAGCCAGCCGATCAGCCAATGGAGAAGGAAGGCGGTCAAGGCCGCGTCGGCCATCGCGAGGGCGAGGGCGGCCGATCCTCGTCCGACACCGCCCCGCCGCCGCCCCGCCAGCCAGGCGAAACCGATCAGGAGCATCCCGAGCAAGGCCAGCCCCAGCCCGACGGGGAGGGTGACCAGGCCGAATCCCAGAACGTCGCCATAGAGCAGCTCTCCGCCCGCCGGAGCGGAGCGGCCCCCCGCCAGGTCGGCCGTCGCCTGGAGCGCCTGCTCGCCCATGTGGCGAAGGCTTCGCGGGTCGAGATTGGCGATCGTGTCGTCGGGGCTGTGGTAGCGCGTTTCGTTGCCGATGATCGCGAAGTTGAGCGTCGTCCAGGACCGCTCCTTCAGCACCGCAACGTCGGTCTGGTTCGGGATCAGCCGGGAAAAGTCCGTGGTCAGCGAATTGGCGGCCGGCCGGGCGACCGAGCGCTGATAGTGGCGGATCGCGCGTCCGTTGGGGCGGCTCGTCTCGAACATGATCGCGGGACCGGTCGTGCCGCGCGATTCGAGGTTGATGAGGGAGTCGACGCGCGCTGCGAGCGGGTCCTTGTCGAGGAAGGCGCGGGCGCCGATCAGGCCGGTCTCCTCGCCCTCGTTGAACAAGAGGCTCACCGGCCGCTCCAACCGCCGGTCTTTCAGAAGAGCGGCGACCTCCAGCATCGAGGCGACTCCGATTCCGTCGTCCGCGGCGCCGGGGCCCGCGGGAGTCGAATCGTAATGCGAGACGAGAAGCACGTGCCGCCCCTGCGCCGGCCCGATCGTCGCGACGACGTTTCGGACCCTCGCGCAGGAGACGGTCCGGGCATCCGCGGCGCCGTTGCACGTGAAGGAGTCGGCGATCCGCGGCTTCAGCCCGAGGGCGCGCAATTCCCCGACGAGGCGGCCGCGCACTGCGTCATTGGCGGCGCTGTCGACGGGATGCGGCTGCTCATCGCCCAGGATCCGTTTCAGCCGCGCCATGGCCCGGGCCGAATCGAAGCCCCCGCCCGCAATGGCCTGTACCGGCGGGACTGGCACCAGAGCGCCCTTGGCGCCCATCACCGCGAGCAGCCCGAGAAGCAGTGCGACGATCAGGCCGGTCCGTTTCATCGCTCTCCCTTGGCACGCGCACGCCGCTCCTGATAACAGACGGCGGCAGGGTGGCAACGGGCGGAGGGAAGTCGCCATGTGGCAGTGGTTCGCGGCTTTGGCGGCGCTCGGCGGGGCAGGGGCGGCACAGATGCTGGCCCCGTTCTCGTCGCCGCGGAACGACTACAACCTCAGCTACGACCGGGCGGAGCGAATCCTGGTCTTCGCCCGCTCCGACGCCGATTTCGCCAATGCCAAGATCTACGTCTCCGAGAAGCACCGCGGCCGCTGGTCCGAGCCCAAGCCGATCCGATTTTCCGATGCCCGCTACAGCGACTCCGATCCCTGGCTGACCCCGGACGGCAGGACTCTCTACTTCGCCTCCGACCGGGCGACCGACGGCGGTCCGGCCAGGAAGGACCTCGACCTCTGGCGCGCCCGCCGCGACCGCGCCGGCGTCTGGTCGGCGCCCGAGCCTCTCGGCCCGGCGGTGAACGGGCCGGGCCCGGAGCTCGGGCCCGAGCTTCACGGCGACACCCTCTATTTCAGCTCCGCTCGAAAGGGGGGAAAGGGGGGCCTCGATATCTACACGGCGCGCCGAACCCTGGACGGTTTCGAAGGAACGGCGCCGCTCGGAGCGCCCTTCAACAGCGCGACCAGCGAGAGCGACTTCACCCTCTCCGCCGACGGGCGCCGGGCGGTCTTCTGGCGAATGGTCGGCGACAGGGGAGTCCTCCACATCGCCGAGCGGACCCGCTCCGGCTGGTCCGATCCGGCGCCGCTGCCCGGCAGCGTCAATATCGGGCCGTTCAACTTCACCCCGTCTTTCGCCCGCGATGGAAGGAGCCTGCGCTTCGCAAGCACTCGCCCGCGTCCCGGCCAGGCGGAAGGCATGGCCGACATCTACGTTGTAAAGCTCGGCGGGATGCCTAACTGAGGTCCTTGCCTTCAGGAGCAGCGAAAATGGGTTATCGGGTGGTCGTCGTCGGAGCGACCGGCAATGTCGGGCGCGAGATGCTGAACATCCTCGCCGAGCGCGAATTTCCCCTCGACGAGATCGCGGCCGTCGCCTCGCCGCGATCGACCGGCGACCTCATCGACTTCGGCGACAGCGGCACGGAGCTGAAAGTCCGCAACATCGAGCATTTCGATTTCGCCGGCTGGGACATGGCCTTGTTCGCGGCCGGGTCGGCGGTATCCAGGGAATATGCGCCGCGCGCCGCGGCCGTGGGCTGCACGGTGATCGACAACAGCTCCCTCTACCGGATGGACCCCGACGTTCCGCTGATCGTGCCGGAGGTGAATCCCCAGGCGATCGACGGCTATCGCCGAAAGAACATCATCGCCAACCCCAATTGCTCGACCGCCCAGATGGTCGTGGCCCTGAAGCCGCTCCACGACGCGGCCGGGATCCGCCGGGTCGTCGTCTCGACCTACCAGTCGGTCTCCGGCGCGGGCAAGAAGGGCATGGACGAGCTGTTCGAGCAGAGCCGCAACATCTTCGTCGGCGATTCCAACGAGGCGACCGTCTTCACCAAGCAGATCGCCTTCAACGTCATCCCCCATATCGACGAGTTCCTCGACGACGGCTCCACCAAGGAGGAATGGAAGATGGTGGTCGAGACCAAGAAGATCCTCGACCCGAAGATCAAGGTGACCGCGACCTGCGTCCGCGTCCCGGTCTTCGTCGGCCATTCGGAAGCCATCAACATCGAGTTCGAGCGCGAGATCTCCGCCGAGGAGGCCCAGAAGATCCTTCGCGAGGCTCCCGGAGTCATGCTCGTCGACAAGCGCGAGGACGGCGGATACGTCACCCCGGTCGAAGCGGTCGGCGAATATGCCACCTACATCAGCCGGGTCCGCGAGGATTCGACCGTCGAGAACGGCCTCAACCTGTGGTGCGTCTCCGACAATCTGAGGAAGGGCGCCGCGCTCAACGCCGTTCAGATCGCCGAATTGCTCGGCCGCAAGCACCTCAAGAAAGCGGCATGACCCTGAGGCTCGTCCCGATCGGCGCCGACGCCGACACCGACAGGTTCGCCGCCGAGCTCGCGCCCGGCTTCGGTGGCGACCCTGCCGGCGCTCGCGAAGTTTTGGCGCAGACCGTGGAGTTCCTGACCCGCGAGCCTCGGCCGGACCCGTGGGGAAGCTATATCGGCTATGCCGGCGAAACGGCCGTGGCCCTGGGCGCCTTCAAGAGCGCTCCGGACGGCACCGGCACCGTCGAGATCGCCTACATGACCTTCCCGGCCTTCGAGGGGAAGGGCTATGCCCGGGCGATGGTGCCTACTTTATACGCGACGGCGATAGAGCACGGAGCCACGCTGATCGTCGCCCACACCCTCCCCGAGGAGAATGCCTCGAACCGGGCGCTCCGCTCGACCGGCTTCGCCTTCGCCGGCGAGGTCAGCGATCCGGAAGACGGACTCGTCTGGCGCTGGGAGAAGCGCCTCTGAAAATCCTCCCTGCATCCACAGGGGCGAGGACTGGCCGAAAGGTAGAGGCGGGATACCGGCCAGGCTTCCGACTCTCGCGCAATTCCTGACGGGCCGCAGGCCAATCGATTTTCAACGCAAAGACTCAAAGACTCAAAGAGGTCGTGCCCCGCCGGGGGGCCCTTCGATTTCTCATACCCGGCGCTACGACTCGAGGGCTTCGCCCCAGGTTCGAAGAGCAGCGCAGTCTCGTTGAAGAACGCAGGATCGTCGCGTCTTTGCGTCTTCGCGTTGAAAACTGAAAGCCGCGGCGCCCGCGGCCTCGCGGAAGAAGACGACCCCGTCCGCCGCCTGAAAACCCGACTTACCCGTCGAGGCGGTTGGGGGGCTACCAGCGAGCAATGAATGTTCTTGACTTGTTCTAATTTCCATGCGACACAGGGGGCCTGCCCGAGTCGGCCCGATCAACCGGCGGAGGCGGGGAATCCGGCGTTAGGGGCTTGCCCCGAAGCCGGCGGCCGGCGCGAAGTCATCCGGGAACGTTTGAGCTCGCGTCACCGAAGAGC
>DASVSP010000053.1:0-13077 GCA_036388065.1 Allosphingosinicella sp. | reverse complement strand
AGCGCGGGCGCAACCTCAATAGGACCCGGATCGAACAGGAGTCGAAACGAACATGTCGCTTGGTCAGGATCTCGCGCCGCACCTCCCCTTCCTGAGGCGCTATGCGCGCGCTCTCACCGGCACCCAGGGTCACGGCGACGCGTTCGTCAAGGCCACGCTGGAGGCGATCGTCGCGGCGCCGAACGAATTCCCGCGCGACGTCGACCCCCGGCTCGGACTCTACCGAACCTTCCACGCGATCTGGTCCTCGGCCAATATCGAGGAGGACCCGCACGCGATCGATTCCGAGAATCCGGAAGGGATCGCCCAGGCCCGCCTCGCTCGGATCACTCCGCTCTCCCGCCAGGCGCTTCTCCTCACCGCGATGGAGGGCTTCACCCCCGAGGACGCCGGCTACCTGATCGGCGCTTCGCCCGAGGACGTCGAGCGGCTTGTCTCCGAAGCGCTCGCGGAGATCGAGCGCCAGACCCGGGCGGAAGTGCTGATCATCGAGGACGAGCCGATCATCGCCATGGACATCGAGACGATCGTCCGCGATCTCGGCCACACGGTGACGGGAGTGGCGGTCACCCGCGACGAGGCGGTGTCGCAGGCGATGGCGCGGCGCCCAGGGCTGGTCCTCGCCGACATCCAGCTCGCCGACGACAGCAGCGGGATCGACGCGGTCAAGGACATCCTCGCGGAATTCCAGGTCCCGGTCATCTTCATCACCGCCTTCCCGGAGCGGCTGCTGACCGGCGAGCGGCCGGAGCCGACCTTCCTCATCACCAAGCCGTTCCAGCGCTCGACGGTGAAGGCGGCGATCGCCCAGGCCCTGTTCTTCGACAGCGCGACTTTGCCGGGCTGACGAACTTGACGGGGGAACCGGCCCCCGAAGCGGGCGTTGCGCCCACATAACGAGCGGAACCGAGGGATCATGGACGAGCGCGAACATATCGACACGACGAGTGCGCGCGCGGGGGCTACTCCGCACATGACTCGCTATATCCTGCCCATATCGCTGGGGCTGGTGATCATCGTCTTCGCGCTCTTATTGTTTCTCTGGAAGTAGAGGCCTACATCCTTGACCGCACAGAGGGGGGCTCCGGCCCGTCCGAATCGCATGACCGAAATCAGTACGGCGTATAACGGGGGCAGCTTGGTTCAGCAGCCGGAATTGGACGAGGACGAAATCGAGCCGCCGCGCTTCGAGCCGGTGCCGCTGCCGGACGACGAGTTCAAGGATCAGCTCGCCCAGGTCATCCCGCACCTGCGGGCCTTCGGCCGGTCGCTGTCCGGAAGCCGGGATCTCGCCGACGATCTCGTCCAGGAAACCCTTCTCAAGGCCTGGGCTGCGCGCAAGCGCTTCCAGGCCGGGACCAACATGCGGGCCTGGACCTTCATCATCCTCAGGAACCTGTTCCTGAGCCAGATGCGCAGGGCGCGCTTCAAGGGCGAGTGGGACGAGATCACCGCCTCCAAGATGCTCGCAGCCCCGGCGAGCCAGGACCGGCATGTCGAGCTGACCGACATGCAGCGCGCCCTTCTCCACCTGCCGCAGCCCCAGCGCGAGGCCCTGATCCTCGTCGGGGCGGGAGGCTTCGCCTACGAGGAGGCGGCCGAGATTTGCGGCTGCGCGGTGGGAACGATCAAGAGCCGGGTCGCCCGCGGGCGGGTGGCCCTCGAGGCCCTGCTCACCGACGGCAAGCTCCCCTCGCGCCGCGAGCATGAGAATGAAGGTGGCCGCTCGGCCCTTCAGAGCATCATGAGCGAAGTGGACGATCTGAGCCGGGACCGGGATCCGGGGCTTTAATTCGTCGGGGCCCGCAGCGATGACCGTCACCCCGGCGAAAGCCGGGGCCTCGGGGAGACCCACTGAGACTTCTTGTCCTGGGGTCCCGGCTTTCGCCGGGATGACGGGCTATCCCGCCCTAGCGATCAGGCCTGGTCGAGCCGGACCAGGAGCTCTTCGAACATGTCGAGCGAGCGGACTTCGCCGTCCATCGCGAAGGCCTCGCGAAGGGCGTTGCCGACTCCGGCATGGACCGTCGGCGGGGCGACTTTCACGAATCGCCTGGAGGAAGCGTGGACCATGGCTTCTAATCTCGGATTCATCGTACTCACGGCCTAAGAACGCACTTGGAACGGGGTAGTTTCAATCGTTGCGCGCCCTCAACGTAACTAACTTCGGCTGTTGTATGAATGAAACACAGAGTGAAGAAGCGGTTAAGGACGCGCTCCTCCGGGCGCGGATGCATTCGCCGTTCCTGCGCCTTCAGCTCGAACGCTTTCCCGATATAGCGCAATCACTTGAGGCCGGCCGGGCCGAAGAAGCGGTGGCCCGAGCGGCTCTGGCCGGGGCCGACGCCGGGAATCTCGCCTCGGCCCTCAGGCTCGAGCGCAGCGCCCTCGCCGCCGCGCTTGCGATCGCGGACCTCGCCGGGGCGATCCCGCTCGAGCGGCTGATGGAAGGGCTTTCGGACCTCGCCGACCGGGCGCTGGCCCGGGCGTTGGCCGCCGCTTTCGCGGAGCGCACCCCGGACGATGCGCCACTCGGATTCGCCGTCATCGCGCTCGGCAAGCACGGCAGCCGCGAGCTCAATTATTCGTCCGACGTCGACCTTCTCTTCCTCTACGATCCGGCGACCCTGCCGCTGAAGCCGAGGGAGGAGGCCGGGCAGGGCGCGCTTCGGATCGGCAACCGCCTGGTCGAGCTGCTCCAGAAGCGCGACTCGGAAGGCTATGTCTTCCGGGTCGACCTTCGACTCAGGCCCTCCCCCGAAGCGACCCCGATCGTCCTTCCGGTCGACGCGGCGATCTCCTATTACGAATCCTCGGCCCTGCCCTGGGAGCGGGCGGCGTTCGTCAGGGCGCGGCAGGTCGCCGGGGACGAGGCGCTGGGCCGTTATTTCCTCGAAGCGCTCCATCCCTTCGTCTGGCGGCGCTCGCTGGATTTCGGGGCGATCGGGGAGGTCCAGGCGATCACCCGGCGGATCAGGGACCATTATTCGAAGGGCCAGATCCTCGCGCCGGGCTTCGACGTGAAGCGCGGCCGCGGCGGAATCCGGGAGATCGAGTTCTTCGCCCAGATCCACCAGCTCATCCACGGCGGCCGGGAGCCCGCGCTGAGGGCGCCGGCGACTCTCGACGCACTGGCGGCTCTGAAAGAGGCCGAACGTATTCCCGCCGACGCGGCCGACGACCTCTCCTCCGCCTACCGGTTGCTTCGAACGGTGGAGCACCGGCTGCAGATGGTCGACGACCGGCAGACCCACGCCTTGCCGGCCGACCCTGAGGCGCTCGACAATGTCGCCCGGCTCCACGGCCTGGCGTCGGGCGGCGCTCTCATCGCCTTGATCGAGGAGCCGGTCGCGCGTTGCGGCGCGCTCTACGACGGACTCGCGGGCCACGGCGAGGACCGCGTCCCGCTGAACCCGGAAGCGCTGGAATCGCATCTGAGCCACGCAGGCTTCGACGATCCCGTCTCGGCCCGGCTTCGGATCGAGGGCTGGCGGGGCGGAAAGGCGCGCTCGCTGCGGACCGCGGCCGCAGGGGAGGCGTTCGAGGCGATGCTTCCGGTGCTGATCGAAGCCTTCGGGCGAGCGCCGGACCCGATGCGGGCGATGAACCGGTTCGACGACGTCGTCACCAAGCTTCCGAGCGGAGTGAATTTCTACCGGCTGCTCGAGGCCCGGCCGGGCCTGACCGATCATCTCGGCACCATCCTCAGCCACGCTCCCGCCCTGGCCGAGCAGCTCGGCCGGCGGCCGGAGCTTCTCGATGGGCTGGTCGACGCCTCCGCGTTCGAGCCGGCGCCGCCGGTCGGGGAGCTGATCCGCGACTTTTCCCGCTCGGAGCGCGAGGGCGAAGATTACCAGCTCGTGCTCGACCGGGTCCGGCGGCGGGTCAACGAGCGGCGCTTCGCCCTTGGAGTGCAGCTCATCGTCGCCCATTCCGATCCGATCGAGGCGGCGGAGGGCTATTCGCGGGTCGCCGAAGCCGCGATCAATGTCCTCGCGCGCGCCGCGATCGCCGAATTCGAGGCGAGTCACGGGCGGGTGCCCGGCTCCGAGCTTCTGGTCATGGGCCTCGGCCGGCTCGGCGGCGAGGCCTTGACCCACGCTTCCGACCTCGACCTCGTCTATCTATTCAGCGGCACTCACGAAGCCGAATCGGACGGGCCCCGGCCGCTCCGGGCGACCGATTATTTCAACCGGCTGGCGCCGCGGGTCACCGCCGCCTTGAGCGTTCCGACGGCGTCGGGACCGCTCTACGACGTCGACACCAGGCTTCGCCCTTCCGGGACCGACGGGATGCTGGCCGTAAGCCTCGAAAGCTTCGCCCGCTACCAAAGCGAGCAGGCCTGGACCTGGGAGCATATGGCGCTCACCCGAGCCCGCCCGGTCTTCGGCTCGGAAGAGGGGCGCTCGAAGCTTCAGGCGGTGATCGACGGCGCCCTGCGCAAGCCGCGCGATCCGGAGCGGCTGGTCGCCGACGCGGTCGCGATGCGGACCGAGATGGCCGCCCACAAGGCTCCCCGTGGGACGTTCGACATCAAGCTCGGTCCGGGCGGGCTGGTCGACCTCGAATTCGCGGTCCACACGCTTCAGCTGAAGCACCATATCGGGCTCCACCCCCATCTCGAGAACGCGCTCGAGGCGCTCGCGGCGGCCGGCCTTGTGGCGGACGGGATCGATCCGGCGCTTCGGCTTCTGACCCGGATGCTGGTCGTGTTCAGGCTGGTCTCGCCGGCCTCGGACGAGCCGCCCGACGAGACCAAGCCCCTGGTCGCCGCCGCCTGCGGCCTTGCCGACTGGAACGCTTTGCTTGCCGCGCACGATTCGGCGCGGCAGAGGGTTTCGGAGCTGTGGAAGGCGGTGGCGGGCGCCTAGTCCGTCATCCCGGCGAAAGCCGGGACCTCAGCGAGTGAGGGGCCCGGCGCTTTTTCCGGGCCGAGGTCCCGGCTTTCGCCGGGATGACGGAGGTGAGTGATGCTGGGCGAAGGCGACAAGGTTCCGGACGTTAAGCTGGCGAGCATCGAGGGCAAGGCGATCAGCCCGGCCGATTTCAGCGGCCAGAAGCTGGTGATCTATTTCTACCCGAAGGACGACACTTCCGGCTGCACGGCGGAGGCGCAGGCGTTCACCGCGCTGGCCGACGAGTTCAAGAATGCCGGCACCTGGATCCTCGGCGTTTCCAAGGACGATTCGAAGAAGCACGTGAAGTTCATCGAGAAATTCGGGCTCAAGGTTCCGCTCGCCACCGATTCGGACGGTTCGGCCTGCGAGGCGTTCGGGACCTGGGTCGAGAAATCGATGTACGGCCGCAAATATATGGGAATCGAGCGGGCGACCTTCCTCGTGGACCGCGACGGGGTAGTGAAAAGGGTGTGGCGCAAGGTGAAGGTGCCGGGGCATGCCGAGGAGGTTCTGGAGGCGGCTCGGGAGCTTACGTAACCAGTCGCCCCGAGCCCGTCATTGCGAGGAGCGCAGCTCGGGAGCTTACGTAACCAGTCGCCCCGAGCCCGTCATTGCGAGGAGCGCAGCGACGCGGCAATCCAGCGGGCCTCGGAGCCCCGCACTGGATTGCTTCGCTGCGCTCGCAATGACGGGCCCATTGGCGTTCAGCTTCCGCTCACCCCCACGTTGACAAAATCGCTGGCGTAAGTCAGCCTTCGAAGGATGAAGCCGATGCGCGCCCCCGCCGCCGATCTGAACGCGACGACCTCCGCCGCGGCTTCCAGCTATTATTATTACGGAATCGCTCGGGCGGGACCGGAATAGCACGCGCTTAACAAGCAAGGCTTCAAACCGACCCCGTCCGGACCTCCGGGCGGGGTTTTTCATGTGGAGAGACCCGATGTTCACCGATTTCACTCAGACCGTTCCTCCGCCGCCGGCACGCCCGCCGGGAACGGCCGAGGATTGGACGATCCCGCAGAACTGGGAGCGCTTCGGAGCCGAGGAGCACCGGGTGTGGGACGTCCTCTACGCGCGCCAGCGCCGCAAGCTCGCCGGCCGCGCCGTCGCCGAGTTCGAGGACGGGCTCGACTCGCTTCTCCTGTCGCGCTCCGGAATCCCCGACTTCGACGACCTGAACGCCCGGCTGTCCGACCGCTCGGGATGGACGGTGGTGGCGGTCCCCGGACTTCTTCCGGACGAGATCTTCTTCGCCCACCTCGCCCGCCGCCAGTTCCCGGCCGGCAATTTCATCCGCCCCGCCTCGAGCCTCGATTACCTGGAAGAGCCCGACGTCTTCCATGACGTGTTCGGCCACGTTCCGATGCTCGCGACCCGCTGGTTCGCAGACTTCATGCAGAGGCTCGGCGAGGAAGGGCTGAAGGCGGTGGCCAAGGACAGGGTCGCGATCTTCTCGCGCCTCTACTGGTTCACGGTGGAGTTCGGGATGGCTCGGGAGGAAGGGGCGCTCAGGCTCTACGGCGCCGGCCTCGCCTCGAGCTTCGGCGAGGCGGCCTATGCGCTCGACAGCGTTCGGCCCGAGCGGCTGCCCTTCGACCTCGAGCGGGTGATCCGGACGCCTTACCGCTCGGACGTCTTCCAGCCGCGCTACTTCGTGGTGGACGGCCTAGAGATGCTCCGCACCGGGATCGATCTCGACCGGCTGGAGGAGAGCCTCGACGCGATGCAAGAGCCTGGACGGGCTCCGAGTGCGTCGGGCGGCGTCTCATCCGTTCGCCCCGAGCCTGTCGAAGGGCTTCCCTTCCCGCCCGCGGTGTAGAAGGGAGGGCTTCGACAAGCTCAGCCCGAACGGATGTTTGTGCCTCCTCCGCCCACCACTGTCGCCGCGGCCGCCCGCAACGTCCTCCTCTGCGCAGACCCGCCGGCCAAGATCCGCGCCGCTCGAGCCGCCGCTCGCGCCTGGCGGCGGGGCGAGCTCGATCATGCGTTCGACCTCGCGATGCCGGACTCTCCGGCCCGGCCCGGCCGGCCGGAGCTCCTTGCGCCGTCGCAAATGCCCAAGCGAGGGCGCGGCGGGTCCGAGCGGGGGCGGATCGCGATGCTTCACGCGCTCGCCCATATCGAATTCTCAGCGATCGACCTCGCCTTCGACCTCGCCGGCCGGTTCGGCGCCGGATTCCCGTCCGACTTCGTCGACGACTGGTTCTCGGTCGGAGCCGACGAGGCGATTCATTTCGCGCTTCTCGACCGTCGGCTCAAGTCCCTCGGCTCGGCTTACGGCGAGCTGCCCGCGCATGACGGCTTGTGGGAGGCGGCACAGGCCACGGCCGGCGACCCGTTGGCCCGATTGGCGGTGGTTCCGATGGTGCTTGAAGCGCGCGGGCTGGACGTGACTCCGGCCGCGGTGGCCAGGTTCGAGGCGGCCGGCGACTTGCGTTCGGCGGCGATCCTGGGGCGGATTTATCGCGACGAGATCCGTCACGTCGCGGCGGGCTCGAAATGGTTCCGTGCGGGCTGTGAATCGCAGAGAATCGAGCCTGTTGCGACCTGGAAACGACTGGTCGGCGCCCATTTCAAAGGCGCCCTGAAGCCTCCATTCAACGATTCAGCGCGCGATGAAGCCGGTCTGTCCCGCGATTACTACTCGGCGCTTGCCGTGGCAGGAGATGTTTAACAGTCTCAGCTCACACGTCGCGGAGGGGGCAACTCCCTGACGTATCGAGGGGGCGGAAACGCCTTGGAATTAATGCTTTCGGCCGCGCTCTTGCGTGACCGCGCCCAGTATGGGGCGGCCAGTCGAGGAATTGATGTGCTGACTAAGACAAACAATGCGGGACTGAACGGAATGTTCCGCACGATGTTCAAGCCGCGCGACATTTTCCTCCATGACGGCAAGGCGTTGCGCCGGGTCCGGGTCGGTTCCGGGGTCCAGGCCGCCGCCGCGTTCGCCGCGATCCTCGTTCTGCTCTGGTCGGTCTTCGCAGCCGCTCAGCTCGCCACCGCCGGCACCGCTTCCAGCGCCGACGTCGCCCGAATGGAGCGCGAGCTCGCCGCGATGGAAGCCGACGTCGCCGTCATCAAGGAAGCCGCCCAGCGCCGCTTCCAGCTCACCGCAAGCGAAGTCCGCCGCCTCGGCCTCGATCCGAGCCGGATGCAGACCGGAGTCGGCGGTCCTTTCGAAGCGGTCGAGACGGTCCGAGCCGCCGACCCCGCTTTCAAGGCGCTCTTCAACAGCTGGACCAAGCTCGACCGGCTCGAGCAGGGCACCGTCGCGATCCCCTCCACCGAGCCGGTCCGCGGAACCAACTTCACCTCGGGCTACGGAGTGCGCTCCGATCCGTTCAAGGGCCGCGCAGCGATGCACGCCGGGATCGACCTCGCCGGCCCGATCGGGACCCCGATCTACGCCACCGCCGACGGGATCGTTCAGCGCTCCGAATATAATAACGGCGGCTACGGCAACCTCGTCGAGCTCGACCACGGCCACGGCATCCAGACCCGCTACGGCCACCTTTCCAAGTCGATGGTCGCCGCCGGCCAGCGCGTGAAGCGCGGCGACATGATCGCACTGATGGGCTCGACCGGCCGCTCGACCGGAAGCCACCTCCACTACGAGGTCCGGATCGACGGCAAGGCGGTCAACCCGGTCCCCTTCCTCCAGTCCACCTCCTACCTGCAGTCGGTCCAGCAGCGCGCCGCCGCCGCCACCCGGATCGCCATCGGCGGACCCGCCGCCAACTGATCGCCTTGGAGAGAGCCGAACGGCCAGGGGCCCCGCCGGAAACGGCGGGGCTTTTCGGTGTGCAACATCCGGATCGGACCGGATCGCTGCCGTTTCGGAGCCGATAGGGTTTGAAATGTAGGACTTTGCATGTTCTTCTGATGTTCCGGCGACTCGGGTGGGACCGAGTCGCGAGCTTCGGGGGGCACATGCGCAGACTCGGTCGCTATTCGCTTGCGGGATCCGTCCTCGCCCTGGCGAGCGCCGCTGTGGCGAGCGAGACGGTTACCTACAGTTACGACGCGCTCGGCCGCCTCACCGCGAGCTCGAGCAGCGGGACGGTCAATAACGGGGTCACCGCGTCGATCGGCTACGATGCGGCCGGCAATCGCTCGATCTACGCCGCGTCGGTGTCCGGCGCGCCCGTGTTCAGCGTCAGCGAAGCCGCGGCGGTGGAGGGCGGCGGCCTCGTCTTCACCGTGGTCAAGAACGGCACGGGCGCGGCCAGCGTCGGCTATTCGACCGCCAACGGCAGCGCCGGAACGGGGGCGGACTATATCGGGGCCGGCGGAGCCTTGAGCTTCGCCGCCGGCGAGAGCGCCAAGACGGTCGCCGTCGCAACGATCGACGATCTCGGCGACGAGCCCAGCGAGACCCTCTCGCTCAACCTGTCGGGCCCGTCGGCCGGAGCGACGATCGCCGATTCCCAGGGCATCGGCACCCTCTTCGACAATGACGAGCCTCCGCCGCCCCCGCCTCCGCCGCCGCCGGTCTTCAGCGTCAGCGACGCTTCGGTGACCGAGGGGGGCAACCTCGTCTTCACGGTGACCAAGACCGGAGCCGCCGTCCAGGTTTTCGGAGTCGGTTATGCGAGCGCCGACGGAACCGCCGTCGGGACCTGGAGCCCGGACCCTTTCTACGATTATTACAAGACGCTCGGGACGCTCTATTTCACCCCTTCGGAGACGAGCAAGACGGTCACCGTCTACGGGATAGACGACAGCGGCGACGAGCCCAACGAGACGGTCACCCTCAACCTGTCCGGCCCGACCGGCGGGGCAACGATCTCGGACTCTCTGGGAGTCGGCACGTTCGTCGACAATGACGACCCGCCGCCGCCTCCCCCGCCCGGCAACACGCCGCCGGCGGCGCTCGACGACAGCGGCTCGATGCTGCGCTGCTCCAGCAAGTCGTTCAACGTCCTGGCCAACGATTCCGACCCGGACGGCGCAATCGACCTTCCGCTCACAGTGGTCGGAGTCGTCGGCAACGGCTTCTCCTATTCGTCGACGACCGTCTCGGTCGAGTCGGAAGGCCTCAGCAGCGGCGCATACGGCGTCTACACGGTGCGCGACCAGCGCGGGGCGACCGCGACCGCGACCCTGACCATCACGATCTCCGGGGGGAGTTGCACGCAATGAACTGGCTATCGGCAAAGCGGGCACTGACCGCCGCCGCGGGCGCGCTGTTCCTGTTCTTCGGGCTGTTCGCCGCGAACGCCCAATACGAGCCTCCAAAGCAGATGACCCTGAGCCCGCTCGGAGTCGACCTGTCGGACGGCCGCTTCAGCTACAAGACCGCCGATTTGTCGATCGGGCCCTTCACGCTCGAGCGCAGCTTCCTGGGCGGCCACACCATCGACGGCAGCAATTATTTCGGGCCCAACTGGACCCACAATTACGCGATCTACGTGGTCGAGAAGGATTTCTCGAAGTCGAACGGAGTCTACGTGGTGCTCGGGCGGGCGACCGTCCATTTCAGCTTCAACACCTACGGCTGCTGGCACAACGATTGCGAGGGATCGACCCTGGCGCTCGTCGGCGGCGCCTTCGTCTACACCGACGCCCAGGGCAACGTCTATACCTTCAACGCGTCGGTGAACGCCTTCCCGCCCTATAGCGGCCTGCGCAACCAGCGAATCGCCAGGATCGACTATGCCGACGGGCATAGGCTGACCTACACCTACAGCGGCCAGCAGCTGAGGCAGATCGCGAGCAATTACGGCTATTCGCTGGTGTTCGATTATTCGGGCTCGACCAATTCCGTCTCGAAGGCGTGCGGCTACAATCGCGCCGTCACCGCCGTCACCGCCGCCACCACCTGTGCGGGGGCGGCGCTCGCGGCGGGCTACACCTACGGCTCCAACGCCAACCTCGCGAACGTCGTCGATTCGATGGGCCAGAGCTGGGGCTACGATTACGGCGACGCCGCCATGAAGCTGACCTGCGTCAGGCAGGTCAATTCCCCCGCCTGCCAGGTCGCCAACACCTACGAGCCGAGGATCGGGATCAAGCCCAGGTCGGTCACCCGGCAGACGACCCCCGACGGCGCGATCTGGGACTATGATTATTCGCCGGTGGACCACGACACTCCGCAGCTGCCGGGCCAGCCTCCGGTGATCAGCACCGGAGGCTTTTCGGGTCCGGAAGGGATCGAGGCCGGAGCGCAGTTCGGGGCCGGGCTGCTCGATTATTACAGCCAGAACGGCCGGACGACCTACCTGCAATATGACGGCAGCGAGCTGATGCGGCTCTACCATCCCGAGAACAACAATGTCAGCTACACCTGGCGGGTCGGGCAAAAGGTTTCCGAGACCTGGACGGCCAAGCCCGGCTCCGGCCTGGCGCCGATCGGCTCCTCGATGGGGTTCGCGGAGGGGACGAACTGCCCCACGCTTCCCCGCAAGATCTGCAACAAGCCGATCTGGAAGAAGGACTTCAAGGACAACCGGACCGACTATACCTACGATGGGACCCATGGCGGGGTCCTGACCGAGACCGGTCCGGCGGTTAACGGAGTCAGCCCGCAGGTGCGTTTCGAATATGAGCCGCGCCACGCCTGGGTCAGCACCGGCGGCGGCTATGCCCAGGAAGCGGTTCCGATCTACCTGCCCGTGAAGCAGCGCTTCTGCATGACCGGCAATGCGTCCGGCGCGGGCTGCGCTTTGGGTGCGGGCGACGAGGTGGTCACGACCTTCGACTACGGTCCCGGCGGCGGCCCGAACAACCTGCGCCTTCGCTCCGAGACGGTGACCGCCGGCGGGGTCAGCCGACGAACCTGCTTCGGCTACGACTGGATGGGCAACAAGATCAGCACCACCCGCCCGAACGGACTGTGCCAGTGAGCGGCCTTGGAAAGCTTCGCGCCGCGGCCATGGCTTTGGCGGTGTCGGCTCCCGCCATGGCCCTGGGCCAGGCTTCGCCGTCGGTCGGCACGTCGGCGGCGCGTTACGACCTGATGCGGCGCGAAGTCGGGACGATCGCGCCCGACGCCGACGGAGTCGCGCCCTGGTCCTTTCTCGCCACCCGCAAGACCTACGATCCGGCCGGGCGGCTGACCAGGGTCGAGAGCGGCCATCTGTCCGCCTGGCAGCCGGAGACGATCGCGCCGGCGGCCTGGACCGGCTTCACGATCGTCAGCCAGGTCGACACGCTCTACGACTCGATGAACCGCAAGGTGCGCGAGGCGGCGAGCGGGAGCGGAGTGACCACCGGGGTCACCGAGTTCAGCTACGACCAGGCCGGCCGGCTCAGATGCACGGCGGTTCGGATGAACCCGGACGTCTGGGCGACCCCGCTTCCCGACAAGTGCGTTCCCGGGCCGGTCCATGCGGTCGACGGCCCGGACCGGATCGCTCGCAACGGCTACACCGTCCACGGCGAGGTCAAGACGATCGAGCGGGCGGTCGGAACCGGCCTCCAGCAGGTCTATGCCAGCTACACCTATTCGCCCAACGGCAAGGCGACGAGCGTCACCGACGCCAACGGCAACAAGGCGGAGATGACCTGGGACGGGCTCGACCGCCAGAAAAGCTGGACCTTCCCCTGCAAGACCGTGCCGGGCGATTCGAACCCGGCCGACTATGAGGAATATGGCTACGATCCCAACGCCAATCGGACGAGCCTGAGGAAGCGCGACGGCTCGATCCTGACCTACCAGTATGATGCGCTGAACCGCATGTCGGTGAAGATCGTGCCGGAGCGGAGCGGCCTGACCGCCGCCCAGACCCGCGACGTCCATTACGCCTATGACAATCGCGGCCTCCCGACCGAGGCGAGGTTCGACAGCCTGGCGGGCGAGGGCGTGACGAACGTCTATGACGGGTTCGGGCAGCTGAGCTCGTCGACCCTCGCCATGGGCGGAAACAGCCGGACGGTAGCTCACCAATATGACGGGAACGGCAACCGGACCCGGATCACCCTTCCTCCGGCGATCCTTCCGAGCCAGCCGCAATATGGTCTTCTGACCTTCTTCTTCGACTATCGCTTCGACGGCCTCGACCGGCTGAAGTCGGTGGCCAATGCGGGCGGGAATGCCGTCGGCTCCTGGACGTGGGGCCTGAACGGCCGGCTCGAGAGCCAGGTCCGCAACACCGCTCCGCCGAGCCTCTACAGCTACGATGCCGTGTCGCGCCCGCTCGCCATCGCCCACGACCTTGCCGGAACCGCCTACGATTTG
>DASVSP010000052.1:0-1951 GCA_036388065.1 Allosphingosinicella sp. | reverse complement strand
CGGCGAGTCGCGACTCCCCGGCCGCGCCGGCCCGGACTCGTGGAGCGCCGGCCCGCGCGGCCGCCCCGGCACCGGCCGCGACCGCCCCGGCACCGGCCGAAGCGGCGCCCGGGCCCGCCGGCGCCGTTCCCGCTCCCGGGTCCGAGCCGGCCGCGCCCGTCACGGTCCCGCCGCCGTCTTCGGCCGGGCCCGCCATCGCTCCCCCCCCCTCTCCCCCTCCGGGCCCGGCCCCGGCCGAGCCCCGCGGCTCGGGCTGGATCTGGCCCGCCGCGGGCGGGGCTCTGCTCCTCGTCCTCGCCGCCTTGTTCCTGATTCGCCGCCGCCGCGCCCTGAGCGAGCGGGAGAGCGAGCGCGACTCCGCCCGAGGCGAGCTCGCCGCAGCCTTGGCGGTCCGGCCGGAGCCCGAACCCCAGCCCCGGCCGGAGCCCGAGCCCCGGCCCGCTCCCGCCCCGGTGGCTCCCGCCCCGATGGCTCCGGCCGCTCCGGCCGAGCCGCGCCCGTGGATCGAGCTCGACATCGTTCCGGAGCGCGCCGCCGCGACCGAGAACGAGGTCTATGTCCGCTACGCCCTGACCCTGACCAACAAAGGCGATTCCGACGCCCGCAACATCCGGATCGACCCGCGCCTGTTCAACGCCGGCGCCGAGGGCGAGATGCTCGCCTTCTTCCAGGGGCCGATCCACGACCTGAGCGGCTCGCCCCATGTCGTGATCCCGCCCGGCGGCTCGCTGAAGCTGAACGGGGAGGTGGCGATGGCCAATGCCGAATTGAGGGAGATCGAGCTCGGCGGCCGGAGGATCTTCGTCCCGATGGTGGCGATCAACGTCGCCTACGACTGGGCGCAAGAAGGCGCCGGCCGCACCTCCCGCTCCTGGCTGGTCGGCCGCGAGGCCGAGGTCCCGACCGAGAAGATGGGCCCGTTCCGCCTCGACCTCGGCCCGCGAATCTACCGCTCGGTCGGCCGCCGCGAAGCCCGTCTGGTGATGGTCTAAAGCCTCAGCGCCTTATTGATTCGGGGATCAAGGCCGACGCGGTCGAGACCTACAGTATGAAGTCGCCGGAGCTCAGCGGCGCCGCGCCCTGCAGGCTCAGGGCGACGACGAAGTCGGCGCTTCCGTTCCCGTCGACATCGCCTTCGACGTACCAGGCGCCATCCTGCTCATAGGCTCGAAGCTGCCCGGCCGATCCGCTGAACGCGTCGGAGCCGATCCAGCTGAACGCCTGGTCGCCGGCGGTCAGGGTGTCGGCGTCGATCCGGCCGAGGTCGATCTTGTCCGACCCCGAAGCGAAGTCGAGGATCCTGTCCATCCCGCCCGACGTCGAGTCCGATGCGGAGAGGTAGCGGAAGACGTCCGCCCCGCCGCCGCCGGTCAGCGTATCGGCGCCGCCGTTGCCCGCCAGGATGTCGCCGTTCTGGCTCCCGGCGATCGTGTCGTTGTCGCGGCCACCGAACACCCGGAAGCTTCCGTCGTCCTCCGCGGAGCCGTCGAACTTCAGGGTCTCGCCCGCCCTCAGCGGAGAAGCGTCCACCGTCATCTGGATTCCGTCGACATTGCCGTCGACCATCGTCAGGTCGTAGCTGTAGCTCGAGCCGAGCGCGCCGTAGCGGGTGTCCTGGGCCGAGACCATTCCGATCTGCTCCACTCCGACCAGCTGGCCGGCTCCGAACGTGATCGTATAGTTTCCGCGAAGCGCCAGCTGGTCGATCCCGGCGCCGCCGATGACGAAGTCGCCCGATCCGAACTGGCCCTGGCCGCCGAAGATGAAGACGTCGTTCTTCGCTCCCCCGATCAGACGGTCGACCCCGCCGCCGCCATAGATGAAGAAGCTTCCGTCGGTTTCCGCAGAACCGTTCAAGGTGAAGTCCTCGCCCACCCGGAGCCGGTTGGCGTCGACGACAAACTGGACCCCGGCGGCCACGACCGAATCCAGCACCCTGATGCTGTAGTCG
>DASVSP010000051.1:0-5937 GCA_036388065.1 Allosphingosinicella sp. | reverse complement strand
CCGGGCTTCGGCGATCGCCGCAAGGCGATGCTCGAGGACATCGCGATCCTGACCAACGGCGAGATGATCTCCGAGGATCTCGGGATCAAGCTCGAGAACGTCACGGTCGCGATGCTCGGCCAGGCCAAGCGAGTCACCATCGACAAGGACAACACGACCATCGTCGACGGTGCCGGCGACGGCGACCGGATCAAGGGCCGGGTCGAGGCGATCCGCTCGCAGATCGAGAACACGACCAGCGACTATGACAAGGAGAAGCTCCAGGAGCGTCTCGCCAAGCTCGCCGGCGGAGTTGCGGTCATCAAGGTCGGCGGCTCGTCCGAGATCGAGGTCAAGGAGCGCAAAGACCGGGTCGACGACGCCCTCCACGCCACCCGCGCGGCGGTCGAGGAAGGGATCGTCCCCGGCGGCGGTACCGCCCTCCTCTACGCGACCAAGGCGCTTCAGGACATGAAGGGCGCCAACGACGACCAGACCCGCGGAATCGACATCGTCCGCCGCGCTCTGCAATCGCCAATCCGCCAGATCGCCGAGAATGCGGGCCATGACGGCGCCGTCGTCGCCGGCAAGCTGATCGACGGCGAAGACCAGACGATGGGCTTCAACGCCCAGACCGAGGTCTACGAGAACCTGGTCTCGGCCGGAGTGATCGATCCGACCAAGGTCGTCCGAACGGCGCTTCAGGACGCGGCTTCGGTCGCCGGTCTCCTCATCACCACCGAAGCGGCGGTGTGCGAGGCACCCGAGGACAAGGCCTCGGCCGGCGGCGGCATGCCCGGCGGCGGCATGGGCGGAATGGGCGGAATGGATTTCTAAGGCGGCCTCCGCCTGCGCCGCGGCCGCGACCGCGTCCGTAAGCTGGCGGCGGACTCGCCGAAGAACGGCCGGCGGGGCGGCGATCCAGAAGATCGCCGAACCCGTCCGACGCAAGCGCGGGCTTTGTCCGCGCGACCAGCCGCAAGAAAAAGGGCCGGGGAGGCGACTCCCCGGCCCTTTTTTCCTTATCCCCCTCTCCCGTTTTTATGGGAGAGGAGGGGCCCGCCGCGAAGCGGTGGGAGGTGAGGGTCTTTTCCGCTGAGTCAGCAAGACCCTCACCTCCCAAGCCTTCGGCTTGGGCCCCTCCTCTCCCGCGAAAAGCGGGAGAGGGATTCCTCTACATCCCGTTGGCCGCGGCGTCGTTCGCCGCGGCGTCGCCGCCCACCGGAAGCTCGCCCGTCTCCGCGCCCGCCTCGCCGTTGCCGAGCGCCGGATCCTCGGCGACCAGGCTGTCGGCGGAGGTGTCGAGCACTTCGGAGATGTTGTTGAGCTGCTCGTTCTCCGCCGCCGTCGGGCTTCCGTCGTCCTCGCGGCCGCACGCCGCGACCAGCGAGGCGCAGGCGAGCAAAGCGGCCGTTGCACCGAATTTCTTCATCGATCGATCTCCCGATAGGCCCTGTCGCGCCCAGCTTGCCGCACGCGCGCGCAAATAAAAAGGGCCGCGTGCCCGGTGGCACGCGACCCTCTCTTTCCGGCTCGAGCCGATCGACTTAGTCGACGGCGTTCGAAACGGTGTTGGCGGCGTCGCCGGCGGCGTTGCCGACGTCGCTGGCCGTGTTGGAAGCGGCGTTGCCGATGCTGTCGAGCGCGTTGTCGGTGCTGCTCACCGCGGCGGCGCCGTTGGCGTCGACGTCGACGGCGGCGCCGTTGACGTCTTCGGTCGCATTGACTTCGGTCGCGTTGACGTCGGTCGCGTTGTTGCCGGCTTCGTTGGCGGCCGGGCTGCAGGCGGCGACGCCGAGCGCCAGGGTGGCGGCGGCGGTGAGGACGATCTTCTTCATAGCATTCTCTCCTTGGAGAATAAGGGCTTAGCCGGGCGAGGTCCGGACGCGGGCAGGCCCGCGCCGGCTTCCGGCAATTCGCGATGTAGTCGAGACGAACTGATATGTCTACTAGTTTGGTTGGCAATTGCGCCGAACCGAAGCTCGGGGCCTTTCACTTCTCCTTGGAGAGTCAAAGGCTTATCGTATTTTTACGAGGCCCTCCCCGTCATTCCGGCGGAGGCCGGAATCCATGAACACGGCCGGCTGGGAACCTCACGCGGCGGTGTTCAAGCATCCCGGCCTTCGCCGGGATGACGGGGGCGAATGGAACGGTTGGTCGGCATCCACCCTTGACCCGCATATAAAGATATCTTTATATCCTTATTCCCATGTTCCCGACCGCACCCGCAGCCGCCGAAATCTTCCGTTCGCTCGGCGATCCGACCCGGCTTCGGATTCTCGCCTTGCTGAGGGCGATGGAGCTGTCGGTCGGCGAGCTCGCGCAGGTGCTCGGCCAGAGCCAGCCGCGTGTCTCGCGCCACGTCCGGATCCTGATCGAGGCGGGCTTGGCGGAGCGCCGCAAGGAGGGAAGCTGGGTATTCCTCAGCCTCGCCGAGCCGGCCCGGGTCGAGCCGCTCTTCGCCGCCCTCGAGCGGTGGGCGCAGATCGACGGGGTGGACCCCTGGGCCGCCGCCGACGCCGCCCGGCTTGCCGCGGTCAGGGCCGACCGCGCCGCCGCCGCCGAACGCTATTTCGCCGCCCGTGCCGGCGACTGGGACGAGATCCGCTCACTTCACATCGCCGAGAGCGAGGTCGAGGCCGCCTGCGCCCGGGCGTTCGGGGACCGCCCCGTCGGCCGGCTCGTCGACATCGGAACCGGCACGGGCCGGATGCTCGAACTGTTCGGTCCGGCCGCCGAGCGCGCGGTCGGAGTCGACCGCTCGCCGGAGATGCTCCGACTCGCCCGGGTCAAGCTCGCCCAGGCCGGCCTCGCCGCGGCCGAGCTGCGTCAGGGCGACATGTACGCCTTGCCGCTCGCCGCGGGCTCGGCCGACACGGCGATCCTCCACCAGGTCCTCCATTACGCCCAGCAGCCCTCCGCGGCGGTCGCCGAGGCGGCCCGCCTCCTGGCGCCCGGCGGCCGGCTGCTCATCGTCGACTTCGCGCCGCACGAGCGCGAGGAGTTGCGAATCCGCGACGCCCATCTCCGCTTGGGCTTCGCAGACGAAGTCATGCTCAAATATCTCGACTCCGCGGGCCTCCGCGGCCGGGTCGTCGAGCATCTCGAAGGCGGCGAACTGACCGTAACCCTCTGGGAAGGCGAGCGCCCCCAGGAAAAACTGAAGGTGGTCGCATGAACCCGGTCGTGCCCAGCATCGCGAAGTGGCGAGAGCCGCTCTTCGCCCACGTCGCGGGCGACATCGGGGTCAGCTTCGAATTCTTCCCTCCGAAGACCGAGCGGATGGAGGAGACCCTCTGGGACTCGGTGAAGACCCTCGAGCCGCTCGCGCCGCGCTTCGTCTCGGTGACCTACGGCGCCGGCGGCTCGACGCGGGAGCGTACCCACAACACGGTCGTCCGGATCGCCCAGGAGACCTCGCTCGCTCCCGCCGCGCATCTCACCTGCGTCGAGGCCAGCCGGAGCGAGATCGACGAGGTCGCTTTGGGCTATTGGCAGGCCGGGATCCGCCACGTCGTCGCTCTTCGCGGCGACCCCCCCGAGCCGGGCAAGGGCTTCTGCCCGCGCCCCGACGGCTATGCCAATGCAGCCGAGCTGGTCGAGGGCCTGAAGCGCGTCGCGCCGTTCGAGATCTCCGTCGCCGCCTATCCGGAGATGCATCCCGATTCTCCGACCCGAGCCGCCGACCTCGACAATCTCAAGCGCAAGATCGACTCGGGCGCCGACCGGGCGATCACCCAGTTCTTCTTCTCGCCCGAAAGCTTCTTCCGATTCCGCGACGACGCGGCCGCGGCCGGGATCGACGCCGAGCTCGTGCCCGGGATCCTGCCCGTCTCCAACGTCGCCCAGACCCGCAAGTTCGCGGCGATGTGCGGCGCCGCGATCCCGCCTTGGATGGACAAGCTCTTCGAGGGCCTGGACGATCTCCCCGCCGCCCGCCAGCTCGTCGCCGCCACCGTCGCCGCCGAGCTTTGCGGCCAGCTTTATTCCGGCGGGGTCCGCCAGTTCCACTTCTACACCTTGAACCGCGCCGAGCTGGCTTACGCCATCTGCCATCTGCTCGGCCTCCGCCCGAAGGATGAAAATGAACGTCGCACAGCAGCTTAGAGCCGCCGCCGCGGAGCGCATCCTGATCAAGGACGGCGCCTACGGGACTCAGGTGCAGAACCGCCGCCTTCGCGAGGCCGATTATGCCGGAAGCCTCGGCCTGTCCCGGGACCAGAAGGGCAATAACGACCTTCTCAATCTGACCCAGCCCGAGCTGGTGAGCGAAATCTGCCGGAACTTCTCGGAGGCCGGCGCCGAATTGCTCGCCACCAACAGCTTCAACGCCAACCGGATCAGCCAGGCCGATTACGGCGCGGAGAATCTGGTCCACGAGATCAACGTCGCCGCGGCCCGGATCATCGCCGAGGTCGCCGACCGCGAGTCCCAGAAGGACGGCCGCAAGCGCTGGACCGTCGGCGCCCTGGGCCCGACCAACAAGACCCTGTCCTTGTCGCCCAACGTCAACGATCCCGGCTATCGCGAGATCGACTTCGACACATTGTCCGACGTCTATGTCGAGCAGATCGACGGACTGGTCGAAGGCGGCGCGGAGATCGTCCTGATCGAGACCGTCTTCGACACCCTGAACGCCAAGGCCGCCGTTCATGCGGCGAAGCGGGTCGACCGCGACTTGCCCATCATGCTTTCGATGACCATCACCGACTTGTCCGGCCGCAACCTCTCCGGCCATTCGATCGAGGCCTTCTGGGCGAGCGTGCGCCACGCCCGGCCGCTTTCCATCGGCCTCAACTGCTCGTTCGGGGCGAGCCAGCTTCGAGCCCATGTCGCTGCCTTGTCGGGGATCGCCGACACGTTGATCATGGCCTATCCCAATGCCGGCCTTCCAAACGACCTCGGAGAATATGACGAGGGCCCGGCCGAGACCGCGGCGCAGGTCCGCCAATGGGCCGAGCAGGGCATCGTCAACATCGTCGGCGGCTGCTGCGGGACGACTCCGGCGCATATCGGGGCGATCGCGGAGGCGGTGAAGGGCTTGGCTCCGAGGAAGATCGCCGAGCCGACCCGCCGCACGCTCCTGGCGGGAATCGAACCGATGGTCCTCGCCGCCTGATCATAAATCGGTGTCTGACACCGAATTTCATAAATCGGTGTCAGACACCGAATTTCATAAATCGGTGTCTGACACCGAATTTCTCTCAGCCGAGTAAAAAATGGCCACCGCATCAATGCCCGAACCTGTTGCCGCCGCTTCCTCCACCTTCGTCAATATCGGCGAGCGCACCAACGTCACCGGCTCGGCCCGCTTCAAGAAGCTGGTCATGGCGGGCGACTATGCCGCCGCGGTCGAGGTCGCGCGCCAGCAGGTCGACAACGGCGCCCAGGTCATCGACGTCAACATGGACGAGGGCCTGCTCGACTCCGAATATGCGATGACCACCTTCCTCAAGCTGATCGCCGCCGAGCCCGACATCGCCCGGGTCCCGGTGATGATCGACAGCTCGAAATGGACGGTGATCGAAGCCGGCCTGAAATGCGTCTCGGGCAAGCCGATCGTCAATTCGATCAGCATGAAGGAAGGCGAGGAGGAGTTCCTCAACCACGCCCGCAAGGGTCGCGATTACGGCGCCGCCGTCGTCGTCATGGCCTTCGACGAGGTCGGCCAGGCCGACACGATGGAGCGCAAGGTCGAGATTTGCGAGCGCGCCTACAAATTGCTCGTCGGCGAGGGCTTCCCGCCCGAAGACATCATCTTCGATCCCAACATCTTCGCCATCGCCACGGGGATCGAGGAGCATCGCACCTATGCTCTGGACTTCATCGAGGCCTGCCGCGAGATCAAGGCGCGCTGCCCGCACGTCCATATCTCGGGCGGCCTCTCCAACCTCAGCTTCTCCTTCCGCGGCAACGAGCCGGTCCGGCGGGCGATGCATTCGATCTTCCTCTACCATT
>DASVSP010000050.1:0-15993 GCA_036388065.1 Allosphingosinicella sp. | reverse complement strand
TTGGTCGTCACGCCCCTTTTGACGCGTGCCATGTCTCAAATACTCCTAGTTCAGGCCGTAGGGCGCCCAGAGCTTCACCCGGGCCGTGTCGGCCTTGGCGAGAACTTCGGTGCCGCGGTTCTGGCGGATGTACTTGGCGTTATGGCTGATCAGGCGGTGGCGCTTGCCGGCGACTCCGTGCTTCAGCTTGCCGGTGGCGGTGAGCTTGAAGCGCTTCTTGACGCCGCTCTTGGTCTTCAGTTTGGGCATTTTCGTCTCCTTGTGCGCCCAGCGGCGCGACGTTTGAGAACGGCCACGGCAGCCCTTACAGCCGGCCCGTTCATTCTTCCAAAGCTGGAAAGAAGGCGCGCCTATAGAGGGGGAGGCGTGGATTGGCAACTCCCCGTCATCCCGGCGCAGGCCGGGATCCCAGCGGGTGAAGGGCGCCGCGCCCGTATCTCGCGGAGGTCCCGGCTTTCGCCGGGATGACGGCACGTTCACAATCGACACAAAATCCCGGCCTCCGCGGCATTCTCCTGCAACGCACCGTCCCTATCCAGGTCCTCGTGGCCGACGTCGGCGGCCGCCTGTGAGGAGTTTCAGACATGGCCGGCAGCCTATCCACAATGACGCGCGACGATACCCTGCTCGGCGCCTGCTACGCCGTGAGCGAGGATTTCGGGTTCAATCCGTTGTGGCTTCGGATCCTGTTCGCTTTCGGATCCCTCTCGAGCCCGGCAATAGCTTTGACGGCCTACGCGGCATTGACCGCGATCGTTGTCCTTTCGAGGTGGATGGTCCCCGACCCGCTTTGCACTGCGGAGCCTCGGCCGGAGTCCCGGCGGGAGGAAGACCCGGTCGACTTCCAGGAGGAGCTGCCGCTCGCCGCCTGACGCGACGCCGGTTATTTCACCACGGGATCGGAGCCCCGCGATAATCGACGAACGCGCCCGATTCGCTCCGTCCAAGCCCGGCGATCACCGCACGCATTCCGGCCACGCTCTCCTCCACCGACAGCGGCGCCTGCGGACCGCCCATGTCCGTCTGCACCCAGCCGGGGTGGAGCAGTACGAGCGTGACCGGGCGCTCCCGCCATCCGAGCGCCAGCGCCCGCCAGGCGGCGTTCAGGGCCGCTTTGGAGGCCCGGTAGCCGACATAGCCGCCCGAGCTGTCGTCGATGCTTCCCATCCGGCTGCTGATCGCCGCCATCCGCCCGCCGGCCGCTTCCACCAGTGACACAAGGACCTCGGCGAGCAAGGTCGGAGCGACCGAATTGACCAGGTGCACGTCCTGCCAGGCCTCGGCGTCCTCGGCGGTTCTTATCCATTTCGCCTTCGAGATCCCGGCATTGGCGACGAACAGATCGAGCGGCTCGCTGCCGAGCCGCTCCGGAAAGGCGGCAAGGGCGGCGAGGTCGCGCATGTCGAGGGCTTCGACTCTGACCCCGAGCGCGGCGAGCTCTTGCGCCTTCGCCGGTTCGCGGACGGTGGCGATCACGTCCCAGCCCTCGCCGGCATATTGGCGGGCGAGCTCGAGGCCGATGCCGCGCCCGGCGCCGGTGACGAGGACCCTCGGCATCAGTCGAACAGGCTCGACACGCTGGTCTCGTCGGCAATCCGCTTGATCGCCTCGGCGAGCAGTGGGGCGATGGTGAGAGCCCGTATCCGGCTGCTTGAAGTCGCTTCCTGGCTGAGCTGGATCGAATCGGTGATCACCAGCTCGGTAAGCTCGCTATTCTCCACCCGGCTGACCGCCGCGCCCGACAGGACTCCGTGCGTGCAATAAGCGACGACGTCCTCGGCCCCGGCCTGGTGGAGCGCGGCGGCGGCGTTGCACAGGGTTCCGGCCGAATCGACGATGTCGTCGACGAGGATGCAGAATCGGCCCGCGACGTCGCCGATGATGTTCATCACCTCGGATTCGCCCGGCTTCTCGCGGCGCTTGTCGACGATCGCGAGCGGCGCGTTGTTCAGTCGCTTGGCCAGCGCCCGGGCGCGCACCACTCCGCCGACGTCGGGGGAGACCACCGTGATCGAGCGGCCGTTGAAGCGGGCCTTGATGTCTTCCGACATGACCGGAGCGCCGTAGAGATTGTCGGTCGGGATATCGAAGAAGCCCTGGATCTGGCCGGCGTGGAGGTCGACCGAGAGCACCCGGTTGGCCCCTGCGACCGTGATCAGGTTCGCGACCAGCTTGGCGGAGATTGGGGTTCGAGGCCCTGGCTTCCGGTCCTGCCGGGCGTAGCCGAAATAAGGGAGCACGGCGGTGATCCGCTTCGCCGAGGCGCGCCTCAGTGCGTCGATGCAGATCAGAAGCTCCATGAGATTGTCGTTGGCCGGAAACGACGTCGACTGGACGACGAACACGTCCTCGCCGCGGACATTCTCGTGGATCTCGACGAACACCTCCTCGTCCGCGAATCGGCGAACGCTCGCCTCCGTGACGGGCAGCTCGAGATAGGCGGCGATGCTCTTCACCAGCGGCAGGTTCGAATTGCCGGCCAGGAGCTTCATCTGATCGTCCCCGCAATGGCGCCCCGGGCCGAGTCACCGGTCCCGTCCGGGCTCTTAGAGGACGGGGCCGCCCTGTCAAACCCGCGCCGAGCCTCGACGCTGAGGGCCTCGCGAACCGCCGGCAGGCAGGCCCGCGAGACGGGGAGGGTCAGGCCGCCGCGAAGTCGAAGCCGGGCGCTCCGCCCGTTCCGCTCGAGGCCCTCCATGGCCTCGAAGGCCGCCCACCAGCTGCGGTGGACCTGAACGCCCCGATCCCCGAGCTCCTGGACCGCGTCGCGGAAGCGCATCAGGATGAGCGCCGAGCCGAGCGCGGTCTGAGCCTGCACATAATGATCCTGCATCTGGAGGGAGAGGAGATCGCGTCCCAGAGCGGGGGGCAGGCGCCTGAGGAAGGGATTGTCGCCCTCGGCCGCGAGTCCGGCGTGAGGGGCCGTATCCGCATCGGTCACGGGCACCGGCACGGGGACGGCCGGACGGGGCGCCGAACCGAAGACGAGGAGCATCAGCAGGTGGATGGAGACTCCGACGAGTGCCACCTGGCCGTAGAGCAGGAGGAACCGGCTTCCCGACCAGAAATCGGCGCCGGCCAGCCGGGTCAGAGCGAAAGCGATGATCGTCGCCAGCGGCAGCGAGGCGACCACCGTCGTCAGCAGCATGGCGAGCCAGCGCGGAACCCGGGTCTCGTCGCTGAGCCACCCCGCCACGGCGGAGACGGGGCGGAAGATGAGATAGCCGGCAAGGACGAAGCCGACCCAGAAGAACAGGCGCTGCGGCGCTGGAAGCCCGTCGCTTCCGAACGGCGCAAGCAAGCCGAGCAGCGCCCCGACGGCCGCCAGCACAAACAGCTCGATGGCGATTCGCCGTAGCCGCTCCATGCCCAATCCTGCCCCGTTCACGCTTCGCCAGCGGGACGAATAGCGCGAAAGGGGTCGTTCGCGAAAGAGAAGCGCCCGCCTGCGACTTGGCGCTTGCCCGCGAAGCGGCGGCGGCCAGTCTCGCCCCGGCATGCGGCATCGCGCCGCGGGGAGGACAAAAGGATGGCGGTGCTCGATCAGGTTCGTGCGGGCGGGTGGCGGGGAACGGCGGCGGCGGTTGCGGCCTCGATCGCGGTGACGATCCTCCTGTGGAGCCTGTCGCTGCTCATCGAGCGCCCGGTCGGGTGGCGGCCGCCGGCCGGTGCCGACGTCGCTCTTTTTATCCATCTCGCCACGGTGATCCCGGCGGTGCCGCTCGGAGCCCTGGTGCTGTGGGGTCCCAAGGGCGGGCCGGTCCACAGGATGATGGGCCGGATCTGGGGCACTTTGATGATGGTGACGGCGCTGTCCAGCTTCTGGCTCCAGACGCTGAGCGGGGGATTGAGCTTCATCCACCTCTTCTCGGTCCTGACCCTGGTCTCGATCCCGCTCGCCGTCTGGAATGCGCGGCGTGGCAACATCCGCGCCCACCGGAACGCGATGCGCGGAGTCTATGCAGGCCTCGTCGCGGCCGGGCTTCTGGCGGCCGTGCCCGGCCGATTCCTGGGCGATGCGCTGTTCGGTTGAAACATTGCCGCCACCCGGCGCCGCGCCTAAACGGCCGGCATGTCCGTCGTCACCCGCTTCGCCCCCGCCCCCACCGGACGCCTGCACGTCGGCAACATTCGCACCGCCGTCCATAACTGGCTGTGGGCGAGAAAGAATGGCGGCCGCTTCATCCTGCGCCTCGACGATACGGACAAGGAGCGGTCGAGCGAAGCGAACGCCGAAGGGATTAAGGAGGACCTCGCCTGGCTCGGTCTCGACTGGGACGAGGAGCATCGCCAGTCGCTTCGCTTCGAGCGCTACGAGGCGGCGTTCGAGCGGCTTCGAGCGGCGGGCCGGGTCTATCCGACCTATGAGACGGCGCAGGAGCTCGATCTCAAGCGCAAGGTGCAGCTGTCGCGGGGAAGGCCGCCGGTCTACGACCGCGCGGCGCTTCGTCTCTCCGACTCCGAGCGCGCCAGGCTCGAGGCGGACGCCCGGACGCCGCACTGGCGCTTCCGGCTCGATCACGATTCGCCCATCGAGTGGGACGACCTCGTCCGGGGCCGCCAGATTTTCGATCCCGCCTTGCTCTCGGACCCGGTGGTCCGGCGCGAGGACGGTTCCTGGCTCTACATGCTTCCGAGCAGCGTCGACGATATCGAGATGGGGGTGACCCACGTCCTTCGCGGCGAGGACCATGTCGCCAACACCGCGCTCCAATTGCAGATGTTCGAGGCGCTGGGAGCCGCTTCGCCCGCCTTCGCCCACGAGGCGCTTCTGGTCGGGTCGGAGGGCAAGCTCTCGAAACGCCTCGGCTCGCTCGGCGCCGACGCCCTGCGCGAGCAGGGGATCGAGCCGATCGCCCTGGTCGCCAAGCTCGCCCGGCTCGGCACCAGCCTGCCGGTCGAGCCGTTGGCCGAGCCCAGGATCCTGATCGAGACGTTCGACTTCGCCACCTTCGGACGGGCCCCGGCGCGGTTCGACCTCGACGAGCTCGCCCAGCTCAATTCGCGAATTGTCCACCTCCTTCCGTTCGAGGCGGTGGCGGCCCGGCTGCCCGAGGGCATGGGCGCCGACGACTGGGCCGCGATCCGGCCCAACCTCAAGACGGTCGCTGAGGCCTCCGACTGGTGGGCCATTCTCCACGGTCATGTCGAATCCGAAGCGGCGGAAGAGGATCGCTCCCTCATCCGGGCCGCTGCCGAAGCGCTCGACGAAATCGACTGGAGCGAAGCGCCCTGGCCGCAGCTCGTCTCACGGCTGAAGGAGCGGACCGGTAGGGCGGGGAAAGCGCTGTTCCGGCCGCTCAGGCTTGCACTGACGGGCCGCGAAAGCGGACCCGAAATGGCGGCCCTGCTTCCGCTCATCGGCCGCGGCGAGGCGATCGCCCGGCTGCGCGCGGCGGCGGCTTGACGTCGGGGGCCGCAACGGGAACGCCTCCCCACGAGCCGATCTTGATATAAAGCGCCTTCGCAATTCGAAAGGAACCAGGCTTTGGCCAACGTCACCGTCATCGGAGTCCAGTGGGGCGACGAGGGGAAGGGGAAGATCGTGGACTGGCTGGCCAGCCGGGCCGACGTCGTCGCCCGGTTCCAGGGCGGCCACAATGCCGGCCATACGCTGGTCGTCGGCGACCAGACCTACAAGCTCTCGCTGCTTCCCTCCGGGATCGTCCGGGGCACGCTTTCGGTCATCGGCAACGGAGTCGTGCTCGACCCCTGGGCACTGAGGGCCGAAGTCGAGCGGCTGGGGGAGCAGGGCGTCCAGGTGACGCCCGAGACCCTGCACATTTCCGACACCTGCCCGCTCATCCTGCCCTTCCACCGCGACCTCGACGCCTTGCGCGAGGACGCTTCCGGCCAGGGCAAGATCGGAACGACGAGGCGCGGTATCGGCCCGGCCTATGAAGACAAGGTCGGCCGCCGGGCGATCAGGGTCTGCGACCTCGCCCATCTCGGCCATCTCGGCCCCCAGATCGACCGGCTCTGCGCCCATCACGACGCCCTTCGCGCAGGCTTTGGCGAGCCGCCGATCGACCGGGCGCGCCTCGAGCGCGACCTCGGCGAGATCGCCGAGTTCGTCCTGCGCTTCGCCCGGCCGACCTGGATCACGCTCAACGAGGCCAAGTCGAGCGGCAAGCGCATCCTGTTCGAAGGCGCGCAAGGCGTCCTCCTCGACGTCGACCACGGCACCTATCCGTTCGTCACCTCGTCCAACACCGTCGCGGGCACCGCCGCGGGCGGAAGCGGCCTCGGCCCCGGCGCGGCCGGCTTCGTTCTCGGAATCGTCAAGGCCTACACCACCCGAGTCGGAGCGGGCCCGTTCCCGACGGAACTGGAGGACGAGACCGGCCAGAAGCTCGGCGAGCGGGGGCGCGAGTTCGGCACCGTCACCGGCCGCAAGCGCCGCTGCGGCTGGTTCGACGCGGTGCTGGTGCGCCAGGCCTGCGCCGTCGCGGGGGTGACGGGGGTCGCTCTGACCAAATTGGACGTGCTCGACGGCTTCGAGGAGCTCCGGATCTGCACCGGCTACCGGTTGCGCGGCGCCGCCCTCGACCACCTTCCGGCCCATGCCGCCGACCAGGAAGCGGTCGAGCCGGTCTACGAGACGAGTCCCGGCTGGGCCGAGTCGACCGCGGGCGCCCGGAGCTGGGCGGATCTTCCGGCGCAGGCGATCAAATATATCAAGCGGATCGAGGAGTTGTGCCGGATCTCGGTCGCGCTGGTGTCGACCAGCCCGGAGCGGGAGGACACGATCCTGGTCCGGGATCCGTTCTCGGACTGATTTGCCTCCCCATGGCGAAGCCATGGGGAGGGGGACCAGGCGAAGCCTGGTGGAGGGGTAATTGGCGCGGAAGCTGAGGTTGAGGCGTCCGAACCTCTGAGCTGATAGCCATCTACCCCTCCACCACCTTCGGTGGTCCCCCTCCCCATCGCTTCGCGATGGGGAGGCAAAGATGCCTTCCCCTCCGCCGCGCCCGAGCCTATCGCGCCGCTATGGCCAACATCCTCGTCACCGGCACCAGCCGCGGAATCGGCAAGGCGATCGCCGCCTCCCTCTCCCACCACAATGTCGTCGGCCATTCCAGTCGCGGCGGCGACGCAATGATCGCCGCCGACCTCGACCGGCCCGGCGCCGCCGGTCGCCTTTGGGAGGAGGCGCTCGAGCGGCTCGGCGGGCGGATCGACGCCCTCGTCAACAATGCCGGGATCTTCGAGGCGGCGCCCGTCGACCTTCCGGCCGAGGAATGGACGACCGGGTGGGAGCGCACGATGCGGGTCAACCTGACCGCGTCGGCCGAGCTCTGCCGGCTCGCAGTGCTCCATTATCGCGAACGCGGCGGTGGCAGGATCGTCAACGTCTCGAGCCGCGCCGCCTATCGCGGCGACAGCCCGCAGCACTGGCATTATGCAGCCTCCAAGGCCGGGATGGTCGCAATGACCAAGTCGATCGCGCGCGGCTATGCGGCGGACAACATCCTCGCCTTCGCGGTCTGCCCCGGCTTCACCGCTTCGGACATGGTCGAGGAATATATGGCGAGCCGCGGCGGCCAGAAGATCGTCGCCGACATCCCGCTCGGCCGGGTCGCAACCGCCGACGAAGTGGCGGAGACGGTTCGATGGCTCGCCGTGGACGCGCCCGCTTCGGCGACCGGGGCGGTGATCGACGTCAACGGGGCGAGCTATGTGCGTTGACCCCGTCATTGCGAGCGAAGCGAAGCAATCCAGTGCCGCGCCTGTCGCCGGCGCCGGGCTGGATTGCTTCGTCGCTGCGCTCCTCGCAATGACGGGGTACCCCACTCAATGACCGACAGCTGGAAGGTCACGCTCCCCTGCACCAAGGCGGAGGCGGAGGCGCTGAAGGACGACATATCGCCGCTCGCCTGGCTCGATTTCCCGCCGGTGCTGATGACCAGCGAGGCGGACTCGGCGAGACCGGACGAATGGCGGCTCGACGCCTATTTCGATCGCGAGCCGACGCCGGAGATGCTCGATCTCCTGGCCGATCTGACGCCGAGCGCCGCGGGCGCGGCGCCGGCCGTGGAGAAGGTCGAGGATCGCGACTGGGTGACGTTGAGCCAGCAGGGCCTCGAGCCGATCGAGGCCGGCCGGTTCTTCGTCCATACGCCGGCGCATCGCGGCACCGCTCCGTCGCACCTGATCGCGCTCGAGATCGACGCCGGCCGGGCCTTCGGCACCGGCCAGCACGAGACGACCGCCGGCTGCCTGGCCGCGCTCAGCCGGCTGAAGGCGGGCGGCGCCGCGGTCGCCGATCTCGTCGACCTCGGTACCGGCACCGGCCTTCTCGCCTTCGCGGCCCTGAAGCTGTGGCCCGCCGCCCGGGCCGCCGCGTCGGACAACGATCCGGTGGCGATAGAGGTGAGCGAGGAAAATGCGGCGATCAACCGGGTTAAGCTCGGGCGCGCGCGGGGCCAGCTCGAGCTTCTCGCCGCCGACGGGATGGAGCATCCGAGGCTTCAGTCGCGGGCGCCCTTCGATCTCATCATCGCGAACATCCTCGCCGGACCGCTCATCGATCTCGCGCCCTCGGTGGCGAGGGCGATCGCGCCCGGAGGGCGACTGATCCTGGCGGGGCTTCTCGATCACCAGGCGCCTGCGGTGGCCGCCGCCTATCGCCGCCAGGGAATGATGCTGAGCGGGCGGGTCGAGCGCGGGGAATGGCCGACCCTCGTCATGCGCAAGCGGCGGGCGGTCCCGGTGCGTAAGAGGCGGGGCGGCTGAGCCACCCGTCATTCCGGCAAAGGCGGGACCTTTGCATAAGCCGCTGGGTGTAAGGCTGAATCGACATTCGATGGAGTCGCTTCAATCCCCCTCTCCCCAGCGGGGAGAGGGCCGGGGTGAGGGGGCTCGGCCGCCGAGAGCGGGCGTTTGCGCCGAATCCCCTCTCCCTACCCTCTCCCGCTTTGGAGAGGGATGAATGTTCGCACTAGCCCTCTGAATGTCGATTCAGCCTGGCCCCTCCCCTGAAGGGAGGGGCTTTATCTCCGCGCGCCTCGCAAGGGATATTCAAAGGTCCCGCGAAAGCCGGAACCCATGAACACGTCACTTCGAGCCTCCGACCGCGGTGTCCATGGATCCGGATCGAGTCCGGGATGACGTTATCTCTCCACTCCCAGCCGGTCGAGCATGAAGGCGTAATATTCGGCGATGTCCCGATAGCGCCGAAACCGGCCGGACTTGCCGCCGTGGCCGGCTTCCATGTTGGTGCGGAAGAGCAGGGGATTGGAATCGGTCTTGGCCGCCCGAAGCTTCGCAACCCATTTCGCCGGCTCGTAATATTGGACCTGGCTGTCCCACAGGCCGGTGCTGACGAACATCGCCGGATAGGCCCTGGCCGCGACGTTGTCGTAGGGCGAATAGGACAGGATATAGTCGTAATATTTCCGGTCCGCCGGATTGCCCCATTCGTCATATTCGTTGGTGGTGAGGGGGATGGTCGCGTCGAGCATCGTGGTGACGGCGTCGACGAACGGCACCTGGGCGACGAGCACCGAATAATCCTTCGGAGCCATGTTGGCGATCCCGCCCATCAGCAGGCCGCCGGCGCTTCCGCCCTGGGCAGCCACCCGGTCCTTCGCCGCATAGCCCTGGGCGACGAGATAGCGGGTGACGTCGATGAAATCGGTGAAGCTGTTCTTCTTGTTGAGCAGATGGCCCTCATCGTACCAGGCCCGGCCCATCTCCTGGCCGCCCCGAATATGGGCGATGGCGTAGACCATTCCGCGGTCGAGAAGGCTGGCCACGGTCGGCGACCAGGCCGGGTCGGACGAAATGCCGTAGCTGCCATAGGCATATTGAAGCATCGCGGCCTTGCCGTCCTTCCGGAAGCCCTTTCGATAGACGAGCGAGACCGGGATCCTGGCGCCGTCGCGGGCGGTCGCCCAGACCCGCTCCGTCACGTAATTGGAGGGGTCGTAGCCGGGCGCCGCCGTCTGCTTGAGGAGCCGCCTCTCGCCGGTCTTGGCATTGACCTCATAAACCCGCATGGGCGTGGTCAGCGAGTTGTAATGATAGCGAAGCCATTCGCTATCCGGCTCCGCGTTGACGTCGATACCCATCACATAAGCCGGCTCGTCCGACGCGACGAAGCTGCTCTTTCCCGAGTCGGTGAGAAGCCGAAGCCGCTTGTTGCCGCGGGAGCGCTCGGCGATCGCGATATAGCCGTCCATCGGCTTGAAATCGTCGATGAAGACGTCCTTGTCGTGCGCGACGAGGTCGGCCCATTTCGCCCGGCCGCCGGTCGCGGCGGAATCGGCGACCCGCATCAGCCGGTAGTTCGGCGCCTTCCAGTTGGTCAGCACGATCCAGCGACCGCCGATATGGTCGGCCTGGTAGAGAAATTCGCGCTCGCGCGGGGCGAAAACCGCGAAGCTGCCCGGCTTTGCCGCCGGAGTGCAGCGCTGCTCGTTGCTGACCGTGCTCTGAAGGACGATGCAGACATATTGGTCCGAGGTCGTCGGGATCAGCCCCATGTAGAAGCTTTCGTCCTTCTCCTCGTAGACCAGCCGGTCGGCCGAGGCGGGGGTGCCCAGGACGTGGGCCTTCACCCTCTTGCTGAGCAGGGTGACCGGGTCCTTCTCGACGTAGAAGAGCGTTCGGTTGTCGTCGGCCCAGACGAAGCCGGGCTCAACGTTCGGGACCTCGTCGGCCAGCAGCCGGCCCGACTCGATGTCCTTCACTCGAAGCACATATTGCCGCCGCCCGACGACGTCCTCGGCATAAGCGAGCAGCCGGTTGTCGCGGCTGACCTTCGAGCTTCCGATCTGGAAATAGCCCTTGTCCTTGCCCATGGCGGGCTGATCGAGCAGCACTTGCTCGGGCGCGGTCATCGAGCCCTTGCGGCGGGCGACGATCGGATAGTCCTGTCCGGTCTCGAACCGGCTGTAATAATAATAGCCGTCCTTGCGGTAGGGGACGGTGGAATCGTCCTGCTTTATCCGGCCGACGAACTCGGCGTAGAGCTTCTCCTGAAGCGGCTTGAGTGGAGCGAGGGCGGAATCGGCATAGGCGTTCTCGGCGTTGAGATAGGCCAGCATCTCCGGATTCTTGCGGGTGTCGTCGCGAAGCCAGTAATAGGGATCGTCGCGGACGATTCCGCCGGGGCCCTTTATCTGATGGGACTTTTTCGCCGCGACGGGCGGCTGGGGAAGGCCTTGCGCGAAGCCCGCCGCGGGAACGAGCAGAGCGGCGAGGCCGAGCCAGAAAGTCTTTTTCATCAGGCGCTTCTCCGGTGGAGAAGGCTGTCTGACATGGGCGACGGAATCCGACAATAGTCCGTCATTCCGGCGAAGGCCGGAATCCAGGAACACTGATGTTCGAAGCTTCCACCGGCCGTGTTCATGGATCCCGGCCTTCGCCGGCCGACGGGTCAGCCCGCCTCCTTCACGATCGCGTTCCAGGCCGCCTCGTCGATCGTCTCCACCCCAAGCTCCGCCGCTTTCTTGAGCTTGGAGCCGGCGCCCGGCCCGTAGACGACGAGGTCGGTCTTTGCCGACACCGAGCCCGCCACCTTGGCTCCCAGCTTCTCGGCCTGGGCCTTGGCCTCGTCGCGCGAGAGCGTCTCCAGGCTTCCGGTGAAGACCAGGGTCTTGCCCGAGACCGGCGACGCCTTCGTCTCCCAGACCACGTCCGCCGGGCGGACCCCGGCCGCGAGCAGGTCGTCAAGGACCTCGCGATTATGCTCCTCCTCGAAGAAGTCGAGAAGCGCGTTGGCGACTTCCGGCCCGATGTTCGGAGTCTCGACGGCCTCGACCACCGCCTTGTCGCGGCGCTGGAGGAACTTGCGCTCCTCCTCCCCGTCCACCGGATCCATCTCGCGTCGGACCCGAAGCGCCGCCTCGATCATCGCCCGCAGACCGTCCCAGCTTCGGTAGCGGCGGGCGAGGTCGCGGGCCGTCACCTCGCCGACATGGCGTATTCCAAGACCGTAGAGAAAGCGGTCGAGCGGCGGCTCCCGCTTGGAGTCGATGGCCGCGACCAGATTGGCGGCGGAGATTTCCGCCCAGCGCTCGCGGGCCAGCAATGTCTCCTTGGTCAGCCGGAAGATATCGGCCGGCGACTGGAGCAGGCCGTCGCGGAAGAAATTCTCGATATGGGTGATCCCGAGCCCCTCGATGTCGAGGGCGTGGCGCGAGACGAAGTGGCGGAGCCGCTCGACCCGCTGGACCGGGCAGACGAGGCCGCCGGTGCAGCGGACGTCCACCTCCCCCTCCTCGCGAACGGCGTCGGACCCGCATTCGGGGCAGGCCGTCGGGAAGACGAAGGCCGGGCGATTCTCGTCCGGCGTGAGGTTTTCCAGGACCTGCGGAATGACGTCGCCGGCGCGCTGGATCCGGACCCGGTCGCCGACCCGGACTCCGAGCCGCTCGATCTCGTCCTTGTTGTGCAAGGTGGCGTTGGTGACGGTCACTCCGCCGACGCTGACCGGCTTCAGGCGCGCCACGGGCGTGAGCTTGCCGGTCCGGCCGACCTGGATGTCGATCGCCTCGAGCACGGTCTCGGCCTTCTGGGCGGGGAATTTGTGGGCCAGCGCCCAGCGCGGCGCCCTCGCCACCTGGCCGAGGCGGCGCTGCCAGTCCAGCCGGTCGACCTTGTAGACGACCCCGTCGATGTCGAAGCCGAGGTCGGCGCGCTTCGCCTCGATCGTCCGGTAATGGGCGAGGAGGGCGTCGAGGTCCGTGCAGCGTTCGAGATGGCCGGCGATGGGAAGGCCCCAGGCCTCGATCGCCCGCATCACGCCGAGCTGCGTGTCCGCCGGCAGAGCCGACACCTCGCCCCACCCGTGGGCGTAGAAGCGAAGCGGACGCGCCGCGGTCACCGCCGCCTCCTTCTGCCGAAGCGATCCCGCCGCGGCGTTGCGCGGATTGGCGAACTGGCGCGCCTTGGCCGGATCCTCGGCCTCCGCGAGCAGGCGGTCGTTGAGCGCCGCGAAGTCGGCCTTCGACATATAGACCTCACCGCGGATTTCGAAGATGTCCGGAATTTCATCCGTCATCCCGGCGGAAGCCGGGATCTCGCCGAGGATCTGCACCTTTCCCCCCTGAGGTCCCGGCTTTCGCCGGGACGACGAGCCGAGCCGCTGAGGGATGTCGGCGATGGTCCGGACGTTCTCGGTCACCACCTCGCCGGTCGTCCCATCGCCGCGGGTGGCGGCGAGGACCAGCTCGCCTCTCTCGTAGCGGAGCGAGCAGGACAGCCCGTCGATCTTGGGCTCTGCGGTGAGCGCCACTTCCTGGTCAGCAGCCAGGCTCAGGAAGCGCCGGACCCGGCCGGCGAAATCCGCCACTTCATCGTCGGAGAAGGCGTTCTCCAGGCTGAGCATCGGA
Source organism: Allosphingosinicella sp. (assembly GCA_036388065.1). GTDB lineage: Bacteria > Pseudomonadota > Alphaproteobacteria > Sphingomonadales > Sphingomonadaceae > Allosphingosinicella. Next base: position 2,653 of record DASVSP010000050.1, on the reverse strand, counting down.
AGCGCGTGGCGGACCTTGGAAAGATGCGCGGCGGGGGCCGCCCCGACCTGGCGCGAAGGGCTGTCCTCGCGGACCAGGTGCGGGAATTGTGCTTCGAGCTCCGAGTTGCGGCGAACCAGCGAGTCATAGTCCGCATCGGAAATCTCCGGCGCGTCCTCGCTGTGGTAGAGGCGGTTGTGGCGGGCGATCTCCGCGGCGAGGCGTTCCAGCTCCGCGGCGGCGTCGGATTCGGTCACTTAAGTCCTCCCCTGCATTTGCAGGGGAGGGGGACCACCCAAAGGGTGGTGGAGGGACCTTTCCGAATCCCTGAGAACCCCTCCACCGCGCTTCGCGCGGTCCCCCTCCCCGCGAAATCGCGGGGAGGATTTACCCGGCACTTCCTCACGCCGCCTCCAGCAATCGCACCGCCTGAGCCCGCGCTTCGTCGGTGACCTGAGCCCCCGACAGCATCCGGGCGATCTCTTCCCTCCTCCGCCCCTCGTCGAGCATCTCGACGCTGGTTCGGGTCACCAGGCCTTCGTGGCTCTTCTCGATGAGGAGGTGGCGGGTGCCGCGGGCGGCGACCTGGGGGCTGTGGGTGACGACGAGGAGCTGAGCGCCCTCGGACAGCCGGTGGAGGCGTTCCCCGACGGCGCTTGCGACGGCGCCGCCGACTCCCCGGTCGATCTCGTCGAAGATCATCGTCCGGGCGTCGCCGCGCTCGGCAAGCGCGACCTTGAGGGCGAGGATGAATCGGGCGAGCTCGCCGCCGCTGGCGATCTTGGTCAGCGGCGCGAAGGGCGCCCCGGGGTTGGTCGAGACTTCGAACTCGATCCGGTCGCGGCCGCGGGCGGCCCATTGCGGCTCGGGGAGCGGATCGACGAGGGTCCGGAAGCGCGCCGAGTCGAGCTTGAGGGGGGCGAGCTCGAGCGCCACCGCCGAGTCGAGTCGGGCGGCCGCGGCGGTCCGAAGCTCCGTCAGCCGCTCCGCCTCGGCCAAATAGGCCGCCCGGCCGTCGCGGACCCGGGCCTCGAGCGCGGCGAGGCTCTTCTCGCCGGCCTGGAGCGCGGCCAGCTTGGCGGCCAGCTCCTCGGCGAGCGCCGGAAGTGCGTCGGGCTCGACCCGGTGCTTGCGGGCGACGGCCCGGATCTCGAACAGCCGGGTTTCGGCCTCGTCGAGCCGGGCCGGGTCGAAGGCCAGGGCAGCCGAGGCGGCTTCGAGCCGGTCTTCGGCCTCGGAGGCTTCGACCAGCGCCCGGTCCAAGGCTTCGAGCGCCTCCGCGAGCCGGTCGTGCTCGCCGGCGATCCGCTCGAGCCGGCGCGCCGCCTGGCGGCAGAGCGACAGGCCCCCTTCCGAGCCGTCGAGAAGCTGGCCGATGGCGGCGATGTCCTCGGCCAGCCGGGCGCCCTTCTGCATGTCGGAGCGAAGGCCGGCGAGCTCCGCCTCCTCGCCCGGCTGCGCCGCCAGCCTGGTCAGCTCGGCGACGGAATGATCCAGCCATTCGCGGTCGCGCGCGGCCGTTTCGAGATCGTCGCGGGCCCTGGCGAGCGCCGCCTCGGCCTCGCCCCAGGCGCGATAGGCGCGCTCGGCGGGCAAGGCGTCGATCCGTCCGAACGCGTCGAGCAGCGCGCGATGGCCGCGGGGATTGAGAAGACCGCGGTCGTCATGCTGGCCGTGCACCTCGACGAGCAATGCGCCGAGCTCGCGAAGCAGAGCGACCGAGGCGGACTGGTCGTTGACGAGCGCCCGGCTGCCCCCGTCCGCCCGGACGATCCGGCGGACGACGACGGATTCGCCGGCCTCGCCTTCCAAACCGTTTTCGCGAAGCAGGCCGAGGGCGGGATGGGCGGCCGGAAGGTCGAAGCTGACCGTGACCACGGCCTGCGCCTGGCCCTGGCGGACGAGTCCGCTGTCGGCTCGGGCGCCGAGTGCGAGCCCGAGCGCGTCGAGCAGAATCGACTTGCCGGCGCCGGTCTCTCCGGTGAGGACTCCGAGGCCCGGGCCGAATTCGAGGTCGAGGCTCTCGATCAGGACGACGTCGCGGATTGAGAGGCTGGTCAGCATGACGGCCCCCACAGGCCGTCACCCCGGCGAAAGCCGGGGCCTCGGCTCACCTGCAGAGACTTTTCGTCATGAGGTCCCGGCTTTCGGGTGCCCATCGAAGTACCACTTCGATGGGGTCCCTCCCGGGATGACGGGGGCACATCACGCCGCAGGCGAAGCAGCCGCCGCCGTCGCCGGCGCGTGCTTCTGGACCAGCGAATAGGCGCGCTCGTACCATTTGGTGTTCGGATAATTGGCCCCGAGGACGGCGGCCGACCGGCGCGCCTCGGCCGGGATTCCAAGCGCGAGATAGGATTCGGTGAGTCGCATCAGGGCTTCGGGCGTGTGGCTGGTCGTCTGATACTGGTCGACGACGGTCCTGAAGCGCATCACCGAGGCGAGCCATTGGGCCCGGCGCTGATAGAACCGGCCGATCTCCATCTCCTTGCCGGCGAGATGGTCCCGCACGAGGTCCATCTTCAGCCGCGCGTCGGCGGCGTAGCGCGTGTCCGGATAGCGGCGGACGAGCTCGCCGAGCGCGTCGAGGGCCTGCTTGGTGGTGCTCTGGTCGCGGGTCACGTCCGTGATCTGCTCGTAATAGCTCAGCGAGATCAGGTAATAGGCATAAGGC
>DASVSP010000049.1:0-17455 GCA_036388065.1 Allosphingosinicella sp. | reverse complement strand
CGACTATTCGGGCCGTTCGGTCATCGTCACCGGTCCGGAGCTCAAGCTCCACCAGTGCGGCCTTCCGAAGAAGATGGCGCTCGAGCTGTTCAAGCCGTTCATCTACTCGCGCCTCGACGCCAAGGGTCTCTCCATGACCCTCAAGCAGGCGAAGAAGTGGGTCGAGAAGGAGCGCAAGGAAGTCTGGGACATCCTCGACGAGGTGATCCGCGAGCATCCCGTGCTCCTCAACCGCGCTCCGACGCTCCACCGCCTCGGAATCCAGGCGTTCGAGCCGGTCCTCATCGAGGGCAAGGCGATCCAGCTCCACCCGCTGGTCTGCGCCGCGTTCAACGCCGACTTCGACGGCGACCAGATGGCCGTCCACGTTCCGCTGTCGCTTGAAGCGCAGCTGGAAGCGCGCGTTCTGATGATGTCGACCAACAACATCCTCTCGCCCGCCAACGGCAAGCCGATCATCGTGCCCTCGCAGGACATGGTTCTGGGCCTCTACTACCTGTCGCTGGAGCGCGAAGGCGAGCCGGGCGAGAACATGATGATCTCCGACATGTCGGAGGTCCATCAGGCACTGAACGCCGGCGCAGTCACCCTGCACACCAAGATCGTCAGCCGGGTTCCGCAGACCGACGAGCAGGGCAAGCAGTATATGAAGCGGTTCGAGACGACTCCGGGCCGGATGCTGCTCGGCGAGACTCTGCCGAAGAGCCACAAGGTGCCGTTCGAGACGGTCAACCGCCTGCTGACCAAGAAGGAGATCGGGGACGTCATCGACGTCGTCTATCGCCACACCGGCCAGAAGGAGACGGTGCTGTTCGCCGACGCCATCATGGGGCTGGGCTTCCGCCACGCGTTCAAGGCCGGGATTTCGTTCGGCAAGGACGACATGATCATCCCCGAGGAGAAGATCGGCCTCGTCGAGGACGCCCGTAACACCGTCAAGGATTACGAGCAGCAGTATCAGGACGGGCTCATCACCCAGCAGGAGAAGTACAACAAGGTGATCGACGCCTGGTCGAGCTGCGGCGACAAGGTCGCCAACGCGATGATGGACAAGCTCAAGGCCCAGCCGAAGGGCGAGGATGGGCGAATGGCGCCGATCAACTCCATCTACATGATGGCTCACTCCGGCGCCCGCGGTTCGCAGGCGCAGATGAAGCAGCTCGCCGGAATGCGCGGCCTGATGGCCAAGCCGTCGGGCGAGATCATCGAGACCCCGATCATCTCGAACTTCAAGGAAGGCCTGACCGTCCTCGAGTACTTCAACTCCACCCACGGCGCCCGCAAGGGCCTCGCGGACACGGCGCTCAAGACGGCGAACTCGGGCTATCTCACCCGCCGGCTCGTCGACGTGTCGCAGGATTGCGTCATCGTCGAGGAGGATTGCGGGACCGAGAACGCGCTCGAGATGCGGGCGATCGTCCAGGGCGGAGCGGTCATCGCCTCGCTCGGCGACCGGATCCTGGGCCGTACCCCTGCCGAGGACATCGTCGACGGCAAGTCCGGCGACGTGATCGCCAAGGAAGGCCTTCTGATCGACGAGCCGCAGGCGCTCCGGATCGACGAGATCGGAGTCCAGGCGGTGCGGATCCGCTCGCCTCTGGTCTGCGAGAGCGAGCATGGCGTTTGCGGCAAGTGCTACGGGCGCGATCTCGCCCGCGGTACTCCGGTGAACATCGGCGAGGCGGTCGGGGTCATCGCGGCCCAGTCGATCGGCGAGCCGGGCACCCAGCTCACCATGCGGACCTTCCACATCGGCGGCGCCGCCCAGCTCAACGAGACTTCGAGCCTCGAAGCCTCGAGCGACGGCACCATCGAGCTTCGCGACCTTCCCACGATCATGGATCCGCGCGGACGCCGGATCGCCATGTCGCGTTCGGGCGAAGTCGCGATCGTCGACATGGACGGACGCGAGCGGGCGACCCACCGAATCCCCTACGGCGCCCACCTGATGTCCGACCACGGCCATATCGTCTCGAAGGGCGAGCGGATCGCGGAATGGGATCCGTTCATGATGCCGGTCATCACCGAGAAGGGCGGAATCGTGAAGTTCCAGGATCTGGTCGAGGGCAAGACGCTCACCGAGCAGACCGACGAAGCGACCGGGATCGCCCAGCGCGTGGTCACCGAATATCGCGGCTCGGCCCGGACGAAGGAGGATCTGCGTCCGCGCATCACCCTCCTCGACGAGCAGAGCGGCGAGGCGGCCCGCTACATGCTGGCTCCGGGCGCGATGCTGTCGGTCGAGGAAGGCCAGCGGGTCGAGGGCGGCGAGGTTCTTGCCCGGGTCTCCCGCGAGGCGGCCAAGACCCGCGACATCACCGGCGGTCTTCCGCGGGTGGCGGAGCTGTTCGAGGCGCGCAAGCCTAAGGAGAATGCGATCATCGCCAAGGTCTCCGGCCGGGTTGCCTTCGGCAAGGACTATAAGGCCAAGCGCAAGATCGCGATCATCCCCGAGGACGGGGGCGAGCCGGTCGAGTATCTGGTTCCGAAGTCGAAGGTCATCGACGTCCAGGAAGGCGACTTCGTCAAGCGCGGCGACAACCTCATCGGCGGCTCGCCGGATCCGCACGACATCCTGGAAGTGCTGGGCGTGGTCGCACTCGCCGAGTATCTCGTCAGCGAGATCCAGGAGGTCTACCGGCTGCAGGGCGTGAAGATCAACGACAAGCATATCGAGGTGATCGTCCGCCAGATGCTCCAGAAGGTCGAGATCACGGAGAGCGGGGATTCCACCCTTCTCGCCGGCGAGCAGATCGATCTCCAGGAGATGAACGAGATCAACGCCAAGCTGAAGCAGGGCAAGAAGCGCCTCGCCGAAGGCAAGCCGGTCCTTCTCGGCATCACCAAGGCGTCGCTCCAGACCCGAAGCTTCATCTCGGCCGCTTCCTTCCAGGAGACGACCCGGGTGCTCACCGAGGCTTCGGTGCAGGGCAAGATCGATACCCTCGACGGGCTCAAGGAGAATGTCATCGTCGGCCGCCTCATTCCGGCGGGTACCGGCGCGGGCATGAACCGGATGCGGATCGCGGCCACCAGCCGCGACGTCGCGCTTCGCGCCCAGCACCGCAAGCTTCAGGAGTCGCTGGTCGCCAATCAGGAAGCGCTGATCGCGGCGAATTCGGCGGCGGAAGAGCATGCGGCGGAACTGGCCCAGGGCCCCGAAGCGGCGATCGGCGACGATCCGCTCGCGGCGGTGGCTCCGACCGGCCACGGCACCGACGCCGACGCCGGCGAGTATCTGCAGGGCTGAGCTCAAAAATCCTCCCCGCGATTTCGCGGGGAGGGGGACCGCGCGAAGTGCGGTGGAGGGGCCTTTCGGCTTCCAAAGAACCCCTCCACCAGGCTTCGCCTGGTCCCCCTCCCCGGCAAATGCCGGGGAGGATTTTATTGCCGCACGAGGGCGCCCCCGCTAGCTCTCCTCCAACTTGTTGGAGGGCAACATGCGCGATCGGATCGGTCTGAAACTCCTTGCGGGCGTAGCGCTCGCTACGCTCGCAGCCTCCGCCCCTGCCGCGACCGATCGCGCGACCCGCTCGATCGACGCCTTCCTCGCAACCACCCACCTCAACCCGCGAAGCCCGGCCGACTTCGACGCCGCCTGCGATGCCTATCTCGCCCGGGCCGAGGCGATCCGGGCCGACCTCGAGAACGAGAAAGGTCCTGGCTGGATCGACGTCACTTTCCGGAAGTTCGACAATCTCAACCACCTGATCGGCGCGGCCTCGGGCGATGCAGGCGTGGTCACCCAGACCAGCCTCGACGCCGCCACCCGCGAGGCCGGCCGTAACTGCAGCCAGAAGATCGAAGCGCTCGCCACCGAAATCTCGCTGTCGCGGCCGATCTACGGCCGGCTCAAGGCGATCCATGTCAAGGGCGCGCCGGCGGAGACCCGCTTTATGATCGAGCGGGCCATCGCTCAATACGACCGGGCCGGGGTCGGCTCGGACGAGGCCACGCGCGCCAGGATCAAGGCGCTCCAGGATCGGATCAGCCAGAACAGCATCGCCTTCGAGCGCAACATCGCCGACGGGCGCAAGGAGGTCACCGCCACTCCGGCCGAGCTGGCAGGCCTTCCTGCCGATTATATCGCCGCCCACAAGCCGGGCCCCGACGGGCGGGTTCGGATCACCACCGACTATCCCGACCTCGGGCCGGTGCTGTCCTATGCTTCGGACGAGGGGCTGAGGCGGAGGCTCTTCGAGGCGAACCTCACCCGAGCCTATCCGGCCAACGACGCGCTGCTGCGCAAGATCTTCGCCGACCGGGCGGAGCTCGCGGCCCTGCTGGGGCGGCCGAACTACGCGACCCTGATCACCGAGGACAAGATGGTCGGATCGCCGGCCAATGCGGGCAAGTTCCTCGACGACATCGCGACCGTGGTGGAAACTCCGGCGCGCCGGGACCTCGGCAAGATGCTGGCTCGGCTGAAGGCGATCGACCCCAAGGCGACGGCGGTGCCGGCCTGGAGCACGGCCTATCTCTCGCAGCTGATCCGCAAGGAGCAATATTCGGTCGACCCGCAGGAGGTCCGCCAATATTTCGCGTACGACAATGTCCGCGATGGCATCCTCCGCCTCACCCAGGACCTGTTCGGGGTCCAGATCCGCAAATGGGACACGCCGCTCTGGGCGCCCGGGGTCGAGGCCTATGAGATGGTCGAGGGCGGCAAGGTCATCGGCCGATTCTACATGGACAACTATCCGCGCGAGGGGAAATACAGCCACGCCAACGTCATCCCGATCCGCACCGGCCTGACCGGCCGCTCGATTCCGGTGGGGATACTGGTCTGCAACTTCCCGGCTGGCGACCACAAGACGGGGCTGATGGAACATCGCGACGTGGAGACCTTCCTCCACGAATTCGGCCATCTGCTTCACCTGATGTTCGCCGGCCGCCAGCAATGGGCGCAGCAGGGGCCGTTCGGGCTGGAATGGGATTTCGTCGAGGCCCCGTCCCAAATGCTCGAAAACTGGGTGTGGGACTACGACACCCTGAAGAGCTTCGCGGTCAACGCAAAGGGCGAGCCGATCCCGGCCGCTTTGGTCGAGAAGATGAACAAGGCGCGCGGCTTCACCGAGGCTTTCGGCGATGCACGCCAGCTCGGATTGTCGGCAGCCTCGCTCGCCTACCACCAGTCCCCGCCCGGAGATTCGGACCTGACCGGGATCTACCGGACCGCCTTCGAGCGCTATTCGCCGATCCCGCTTCCGGCCGGGGTCCATCCGCAGGCGTCGTTCGGCCATCTCACCGGCTACTCCGCAATCTACTACACCTACATGTGGTCGAAGACGATCTCGACCGACCTGTTCACCCGCTTCGAGCGGGAGGGGCTGCGCAACCCGGCGACTGCCCGCCGCTACCGCCAGATGGTGCTTGCGCCCGGCTCGTCGAAGCCGGCCGCCGGCCTGGTCTCCGACTTCCTCGGCCGGCCGCTCAGCCTCGACGCCTACAAGGCGCGGCTTGCGAAGGGCGAGTAGGTGGACGCCCGCGACGCCTTCGCCCTCCTGCTCGTCGCACTGATGATCCTGCCTGCGGTGGCGGTCGCCGGGTACAGGTACCGGCGCGCGCTTCGGGAGCGGGACAGGCAGAGGCGGGACGGCGGATAAACTCCGTCCGCTGCACCCGGATCGGGGCTCTGGACCAGGGTGACGTCGCTCGTCCCACCCCGTCGTTGCGAGCGAAGCGGGGCAATCCGGCAAAGGTTTACGCTTCCGCGGAATGTCGGGGAGGGGCGAAGACGCCGCGATCCTTGCTGCCCAGGCTTCCCTCGTGCTTCCCGGGAACGCGCCCCGGCCGCGCCGGTTATGGCTCGACAGGAGGCCCGAATGGCGGACTTCGCCGCCCAGCGCGAGCGGATGGTGCGGGAGCAGATCGCCGGCCGCGGCATCGACGGGCCGCGGCTCCTCGACGCCTTCCGGGCCGTGCCGCGCGAGCTTTTCGTGCCCGAAACCGTCCGCGAATCCGCTTATGAGGACGGGCCGCTCCCGATCGAGGCGGGCCAGACCATCTCCCAGCCTTATATCGTCGCGCTGATGCTCCACTCGGCCGGAATCGCCCCGGGGCAGCGGGTGCTCGAGGTCGGCGCCGGCTCGGGCTACGCGGCCGCGGTGGCGGGCCGGCTCGCCGCCGAGGTGATCGCGGTCGAGCGCCACTTCGAGCTCGCCCGGCTGGCTCGGGAACGGATGAAGCGCCTCGGCTTCGGCAACGTCCGGGTGATCGAGGGCGACGGGACTGCCGGCCTTCCCGCCGAGGCGCCGTTCGAGGCGATCTTGTGCGCCGCCAGCGGAAGCCATGTGCCCGCGACCCTGCGCCGCCAGCTCTCGGTGGGCGGAGTGCTGGTGATGCCGCTCGGCGAGCCCGGTTCGGTCCAGCGGCTGATCAAGGTCACCCGCCGGAGCGCCGAAGATTTCGAGCAGGAGGATCTCGGCCCGGTCCGGTTCGTCCCGCTGATCGGGGCCCATGGCTGGCCCGACTCGAAAGGAGAGAAAAGATGACGGTCCCACAGCTGATCGCCGCCGCCGCCGAAGGCCTGCCGGAGCTGGACGATCCGGCTTTCGGAGCGGCTTTCGACCGGTTCGGCGAGGCCCGGGTCGTGCTGCTTGGCGAATCGAGCCACGGCACTTCCGAATTCTACCGGGCCCGGGCCGCGATCACCCGCCGGCTGGTCGAGCGGCACGGCTTTACCATCGTCGCGGTCGAGGCCGACTGGCCCGACGCCGCGAGCATCGACCGCTACGTGCGTCACCGCCCGAAGCGGGAAGGGGAGGAGGACGCCTTCGAGCGATTCCCGACCTGGATGTGGCGAAACACCGACGTCGACGCCTTCGTCGGCTGGCTCCGGGACCACAATCGCGGCCGCCCCCACGAGGAGATGACCGGATTCTACGGCCTCGACCTCTACAATCTGGGAGCTTCGATGCGGGCGGTGATCGACTTCCTCGAAGACGCCGATCCGGAGGCGGCAAGGCTTGCTCGAGAGCGCTACGGCTGCCTCCGGCCCTGGGCCCACGATCCGGCCGCCTACGGCCGGATGGCGGTCACCCAGGGCTTCGCCTTCTGCGAGCTCGGCGCGGTGGAGATGCTCAAGGACCTGATGCAGCGGCGAATGAACTGCCTCAGCCCCGAATGCGACGAATGGCTGGACGCCGCCGCCAACGCCCGGCTGATCAAGAACGCGGAAGCCTATTACCGGGTCATGTATTACGGCTCGGCCGAAAGCTGGAATCTGCGCGACACCCACATGTTCGAAACGCTCTGCCAGCTGCTCGAGGCGAAGGGGCCGGACTCGAAGGCGGTGGTCTGGGCCCATAACAGCCATATCGGCAATGCCGCCCATACCGAGATGGGCCAGGTTTGCGAGGAGCTCAACATCGGCCAGCTGGTCAAGGAGAAGTTCGGCCACGAGGCCCGGCTGATCGGGTTCGGGACCCACACCGGCACGGTCGCGGCCGCGACCGACTGGGACGAGCCGATGGAGGTGAAGAGAGTGCGGCCGTCGCTGCCCGAGAGCTACGAGCGTCTGTGCCACGAAAGCGGGGTCCCGCGCTTCCTGCTCGATCTTCGCGAGGGCGTCGTCGACGATGCGGTCGTCGAGGCCTTGCTCGAGCCGCGGCTGGAGCGGTTCATCGGAGTCATCTACCGGCCCGAGACCGAGCGCTGGAGCCATTACACCCAGGCCGTGCTCCCCAACCAGTTCGACGCCTGGGTCTGGTTCGACGAGACGAGGGCGGTGACCCCGCTGGGCGAGGAGCCGAGGAACGGCGAGGACGAAACCTACCCGTTCGGGCTTTGATTGCCTCCCCATCGAAGATGGGGAGGGGGACCATGCGAAGCATGGTGGAGGGGTAAATGGCGAGGCCTGCGCAAGTACCCCTCCACCACCCTCCGGGTGGTCCCCCTCCCCATGCTCCGCATGGGGAGGCAAAGGGGGGTTCCAATCCGCCCCTGCCACCCCCAAGTGCCTCCCTCATGAAACCCGACCTCGCAATCCTCTACGAGCATCCGTCCTGGTTCGAGCCGCTCTTCGCCGCCCTGGATCGGCGCGGGGTGCGCTTCGAGGCGATCCGGCTCTCCGATCACAGCTTCGACCCGTCGTCCCCCGAAGTCCCGGCCCCCGTCGTCCTCAACCGGGTCGCAATGTCGAGCTTCCTTCGCGAAGCCGAGCACGGGATCTTCTACGCCGAAGCCGTTCTCGCCCACTGGGCCTCCAACGGCGCCCGGGTCCTCAACGGAGCGGACGCCGTCGCCATCGACAGCTCGAAGGCGCGGCAGCTCTCGCTCATCTCCCGCCTGGGCTGCCGGGTGCCGGATACGCAGGTCGTGCACCGCCGCCGGGATCTGCTCGCGGCGGCGCGGACCATTCGGTGGCCGCTCCTGGTCAAGGCCAATATCGGCGGATCCGGCGCCGGGATCGTCCGCTATTCGAGCGAAGCGGAGCTGGCGGCCTCGATCGCCGACCGGACGCTGCCGGAAAGCGTCGATTCGGTCCTTCTCGTCCAGGACTACGCTCCGGCGCGGGGCGGTTCGATCGTCAGGGTCGAAACCCTGGGCGGCAGTTTCCTCTACGCGATCGAGGTGGAGAGCGGCGGCGACAGCTTCGACCTGTGCCCCGCCGACGCCTGCCTGGCCCAGCCGGGCCGCTCGGCGGTGCGGATGACCGCCGTCACCCCGCCGGGCGAGCTCATCGAGTCGGCCGAGCGGATCGCCCGGGCGGCCCGGCTCGACGTCGGCGGGGTCGAATATCTGATCGACGACCGTGACGGCTCGGCGCGCTTCTACGACATCAACGCCTTGTCCAATTTCGTCGCGAAGCCGCTGGACGTGCTGGGCTGGGACCCGCACGAGCGGCTCGTCGATTATCTCGAGGCGGCGATCCGGGAGGCCAAATAGAATGCGGTTCGGTTACTGGATGCCGGTGTTCGGCGGCTGGCTTCGAAACGTCCCGGACGAGGGGATGGAGGCGAGCTGGGACTATGTCCGCCGGCTGACCCTGAGGAGCGAGGAGACGGGCTGGGACCTCAGCCTGATTGCCGAGCTCAATCTCAACGACATCAAGGGCGTGGAGCAGCCTGCCCTCGACGCCTGGTCGACGGCTGCGGCGCTCGCCGCCGTGACGGAGCGGATCGAGCTGATGGTCGCGGTCCGCCCCAATTTCCACCAGCCGGCCCTGTTCGCCAAGCAGTCGGCGAACATCGACAATATCAGCGGCGGCCGGCTCTCCCTCAACGTCGTCTCCTCCTGGTGGGCGGACGAGGCGACTCAATACGGCCTCCAGTTCGACCAGCATGACGACCGCTACGCCCGGACCTCGGAATGGCTCGACGTCGTCGACGGGCTGTGGACCGAGAAGCGCTTCACCTACGAAGGCGAGCGCTATCGGCTGAAGGACGCGATCTGCGAGCCCAAGCCGGTGAGCCGCCCCCGGCCGACCATCTATGCCGGAGGCGAGAGCGAAGCCGCCAAGACCATGATCGCCGGGCAGTGCGACGCCTATGTCATGCACGGCGACCCGGTCGAGTCGGTGGCGCCCAAGATCGCCGACATGGCGGACCGGCGCGAGCAGGCGGGCCGGCCGGAGATGAGTTACGGGATGGCCGCCTACGCCATCGTCCGCGACAGCGAGGCCGAGGCGAGGAGAGAGCTCGAGCGGATCACCGCCTTGCCGCCCGAGCCGCCCAAGGGCTTCGACAATTTCGACCAGTGGCTGTCCGGAACCCAGCTCGAACGCGAATTGAAGCTCCAGGAATATTCGGTCTCCAACCGCGGCCTTCGGCCCAATTTGGTCGGAACCCCCGAGCAGCTGCGCGACCGGATCGAGCAATATGAAGCCGCGGGGCTCGACCTTCTGCTTCTGCAGATGAGCCCGCAGGCGGAGGAGATGGACCGCTTCGCCGAGCAGGTGATCGGGCCGATGAAGCACACCGTCATCCCGGCGAAGGCCGGGATCCATGAACACGGGAATCCCGCTGAATGACGTCGACCGCTTCGCCTTAGTCTCGGCGGGCCGTGTTCATGGATCCCGGCCTCCGCCGGGAAGACGATTAATCCCAGCTACGGAGTTCGACGCAAACGCCGTAGCTGGATTGCTTCGTCGCTGCGCTCCTCGCAATGACGGAGAAGGAGGAGAAAATCGATGACGGACGAAGTCAGGAACAACGAAGCTGAAAGCCAGTACGAGCTTGAGGTCGAAGGCGAGCTCGCCCTCGCCGCCTACCGGCTCAGCGACGGTCGGATCGTCTTCACCCACACCGAGGTGCCCGACGCGCTCGAGGGCCGCGGGATCGGCTCGAAGCTGATCGAGGCCGCGCTCGACGACGTCCGGACGAAGGGGCTGAAGGTCGTCCCGGCCTGCGCCTTCGTGAAGCATTATATCGAGAAGCATCCGGAGGTTCAGGATTTGCTGGCGTAGGTCCGTCATACGGCTTGAACCGTCATCCCGGCGAAAGCCGGGATCTCAGGACGAGAAGTCGTGGCGGGTCTCTACGAGATCCCGGCTTTCGCCGGGATGACGGAGTTGCGGCGGTCTCCCCGAGGTCCCGGCTTTCGCCGGGATGACGGCTAGAAACTCGACCTTACCCCCATCACGACGCTCTTCGACTCCGGATCCTCGCCCTCCTCGCGGGTGAGGCGCGCCGTCCGGCCGAGGTCGCGCGACCAGGTCAGGCCGACATAGGGCGCGAAGGCCTCCCTGATCTCGTAGCGAAGCCGAAGGCCCGCCTCGGCATAGCCAAAGCCTCGCCCGAGGCCGAGCTCGGGCACGTCCTCGCCATAATAATCCAGCTCCGCGCTGGGCTGAAGGACGAGGGATCCGGCGAGCGGCTGGTTGTAATAGCCGGCCAGCCGGGCGCTGGTTTCGCCCTTGTTGGAAAGGTAGCCGAAGGCGCCGATCCAGAGCGCCTCGCCGTCGTCATATTGAGCGCCGAGCACCGCATAGCCGCGCCTCGGGCGAGGCTGGACGTCGAAGCGCGCTCCCGCGTTGAGGTCCCAGGCGCCGCCGACATGGTAGGAATAGAAAGCGTTCAGCTCGACATAGTCCGGGCCGCCAAGCGCAGGGCCGTCGCCGCTCGTGCCGAGCCAGAGCCGGTGGCGGTCGCCGCCGATCAGCGCCGAGAAATCCCAGGCATAGCCGTCCCGGCCGCTCTGGGCGGCATATTCGAAGCGGTCGAGCAGGCCCCACTGAAGCCACGTCCCGCGTCTGGCCCGGGGCGCCGCCGATTCGGCCGACGCTTCCGGGACGTCGACCGCCTGATAGGCGAGCTGGGCGGGAGCGGCGAGATCGTCGTCCGAAACCGGCCGATAGTCGAGCCGCTGGCCGGCGGCGGGGGCCGCCATGGCGAGCAGTAGGAGGAAGACAGCGCTTCGCATTGCTGCTGCCATACAGGGTTCGGGTTAAAACGAGCTTAGAGCCCGACCCGTCATTGCGAGCGAAGCGAAGCAATCCAGCACCGCGTGTCCACCCCCTGGGTTGCCGCGTCGCTTCGCTCCTCGCAATGACGAGCTACAGCGAATAACCCCCGTCGCTGACCAGGCAGGCGCCGGTCATGAACGCCGCCTCGTCCGAGAGCAGGAACGCGATCTGGGCTGCGATCTCCTCGGGCCTGGCGAAGCGCGCGAGCGGCGTTCCCGCCGCCATCGCCTTGAAAGCCGCCTCCTTGCCGTCGCGCTCCACCAGGTCGTTGAAGGCCGCAAGCCCTTCCCAGATCGGAGTCTCGACTCCGCCGGGTGCGATCGAATTCACTCTTATTCCGAGCGGAGCCCCTTCCTTGGCCGCGATCCGGGCGAGGTGGATGACCGCCGCCTTGGACGCCCCGTAGGCGGCGATCCCCGGCTCCGCCTTCAATCCCGCGACCGAAGCGGTGAGGACGATCGAGCCGCCCGTGTCGCGCATCGCCTTCATCGCCGCCTGGAGGGTGAGGAAGGCGCCATCGAGATTGATCGACAGGATCTGCCGCCAGTCGGCGAAGCTGGTCTCCGCGATCGGCCCGCCCGCGCCGATCCCGGCATTGACCACGGCATGGGTGAGTCCGGTCAGGTCCTCCTGTCCCCACAGGCGCTCGTCGGCGACGTCGCCGATCCGGATCTGGCGCTCGCAGGGCAAGGTGAAGGCGAAGTCGCGGAGCTTGTCCTCGTCGCGGTCCATCAGGATGAGCTTGCGGGCGCCGGCCTCGGCGAGGCGGGTCGCGGTGGCGGCGCCGATCCCGGAGGCGGCGCCGGTGATGAGCACGATGGCTTGGGTGAAGTCGGGCATGAGTGGAGACTAGCCCCTCCGTCCTCCCGGCGGAAGCCGCGACGAGCCTTGCGTCATCCCGCCGAAACCGGGACCTCGGAGAGACCCGCCGAGACTTCTCGTCCTGGGTCCCGGCTTTCGCCCGGATGACGGCTTCACCTTCAGGCGAAGACGCCTTCGAGATCGCGAATCGCGGAGCGCTGCGCCCCGCGCAGGAGCCGGGCGTGGCGAAGCAGCGCGATGCAGATCGACGCGCAGATGACGATCGTCGCCGCGACCAGGATCCAGCCCCCCGCGGGCGTCGGCCTGGGATCGTAGCGCGCGAAGTTCGCCGCTCGGCCGGCCACGGTGCCGATCATCGCCACCGTATAGAAGCTGAAGGGAAGGGCGAAGACTCGCCAGAACAGGAGAAAGCGTGGCTGGCGGCCGTAAGCGTAGGAAAAGGTCCCGACGATGGCGATCCAGTTGGGCGCAGCCATCATCAAGCTTTTCGGACCTGCGGCGACGAGGCCCGGAAGCGGCATCAGGACGGTCAGGATGAAGGTCGCCCAGGCCAGCAGGCGCCAGCCCCAGGCGGGGCGCTCGGCGCCGATCACGCGACTTCGCCGATCCCGAGCTCCCCCAGCTTGCGGTAGAGCGTCGAGCGCCCGATCCCGAGCCGCCTCGCGACCTCGGTCATCCGGCCTCGATAATGGCCGATGGCGAGTCGGATGACGTCGGCCTCGATCGCGTCGAGGGGGCGAAGGTTGCCGTCGGGGTCGTAGAGGGTGATCCCGGGGCCGTTCGACAAGGCGGCCTGCTGCGAGGCGCCGTTGAGGGCTGGGCGGTGATAATCGCTGGAGCGGCGCGAGAGCGTCGATTCCTGGGCGATCTGCGGGAAGTCCGCGGCGGTCAGAGCATTGCCGTCGCACAGCACGGCGGCCCGGAAGAGGGCGTTCTGGAGCTGGCGGACATTGCCCGGCCAGCCGTAGCGCATGAGGATTTCGAGCCCGTCGTCGGTGATCGAAAGGTGCCGCATTCCGGGCTGCTCGGCGATCCGGGCGAGGAGGTGGCGCGCGAGCGGGGGGATGTCGCTGGCCCGGTCCCGCAGGGGCGGGATCGGCACATGGACGACGTTCAGCCGGTAATAGAGGTCTTCGCGGAACCGGCCGCGCGCGACTTCCTCGGCGAGGCGACGGTTGGTCGCGGCGATGATCCTGACGTCGACCATGTGGATTGCCCGGCCGCCGATCCGCTGGATCTCGCCCGTCTCGAGCGCCCGGAGCAGCTTGACCTGGGTCTCGAGCGGAAGCTCTCCGATCTCGTCGAGGAACAGTGTGGATCCGTCGGCGTCCTCGAACCGTCCGACATGGCGGTCGAAGGCGCCGGTGAAGGCGCCCTTCTCATGGCCGAAGAGAACGGATTCGACGAGATTCTCGGGGATCGCCCCGCAATTGACCGTGACCATCGGCTTCCGGCCGCGCGGGGAGGCGGTGTGAATGGCCTGGGCGATCACTTCCTTGCCCGAGCCGCTTTCCCCCTCGATCAGGACCGAGACCCGGGCCCGGGCCGCCTTTGCGGCGACCGCGAGGGCGGAGCGGAAGGGCGGCGCCGAGCCGACGATCTCCTCGAAGGCCAGCGGCCGGTTGGAGATCTTCTCGGAAAGCGGCCGAAGCTCGCCGCCGCCGCGCTGGCGCCGGTCGGTCGCGGCGTTCAGCGCCGCAAGCAGGCTGTCGGGAGCGATCGGCTTGACCAGGAAATCGTGGGCGCCGGCCCGCATCGCCTCGACCGCCACCGCGACCGAGGTCTGGGCGGTCATCACGAGCAAGGGCAGATCGGGGCGAAGCGCCCGGATCTGCTCGATCACTCCGGTGCCGTCCGGCCCGGGCAGCCAATGGTCGAGGAGGATTGCGTCGACCGGCGGACCGTCGACGTCGGTCAGGATCTTCGCCGCGCTATCGGCGTCGGGCGCGCCGCGCACCCACCAGCCGGCACGGGCCCCGATGGCTGTGACGAGACGCCGCTGAGCGGGCTCGTCATCGATCAGCAGCAGGCATCGAGTCGGGTCCGGCCGCATCTTCACTCCCCACGGGCTTCGTGGAGGCCGGTTTAGGGCGAGTGGGTAAAGTTCGGCTTAAAATGGGACGGACAGGACGGCGGCGACTCCGATGGGGCGGAGGCAGGGGCGAAGTCCGGTTATTCGGCTTATGGATTCCGAATTTGCGGCTCTCGTTTTCGAGGATGCGATAGCGAAAACCGGGATGGCGGTCCGGGTGGCCCCAGCGACAAGGGGGGCGGGTCGTACTCGGAGGCTACAGGATCCTCCCGCTTCCGGGTGCGGAGCATGACGAGATCGATTCCCGGCCGCTGCTCGACCTTTTCATCCGCGAGGTGGAGAGCTGGGACGGGGCCGGCTCCCGGCCGGCTCCACCGCGCCGAGCGCCCGCAAACAGCGCTAACGCGCCTTCCCTCGCCGCCGCCGCGTTGATAAGAGGTCGCGCACCAACTGGCACGAGGAACCACTATGGCGGCGGAAGGCGAGATCGAGAAGGAAGCGGTGGTCCACAGGAAGGGCTATGAAGGCTTCCTGTTCCTGATGAAGTGGGGCGCGATCATCTCCATCGTCATCGGCTTCATCGTCATCCTGCTCATCCGCAATTAGAAAAGCGGTGAAGCTCGCGATCCTCAAGGAGACGGCCGAGGCCGAGCGAAGGGTCGCGGCGACTCCCGAGACGTTGAAGAAGTTCATCGCTTTGGGAGCCGAGGTCGCGGTCGAGGCCGGGGCCGGGCTCGCCGCCTCGATCGCGGACTCCGACTACGAAGCCGCGGGCGCGACCGTCGGTCCGCGGCAAGCGGCCCTGGCCGGCGCCGACGCGATCCTCGCCGTCCAGGGGCCCGATCCGGCGGCGCTGCACGGCGCGAATCCGGGCGCGTGGCTGGTCGCGATCCTCGACCCGTTCCGTCAGCGCGAGCGGATCGATGCCTACGCCTCGGCCGGCCTCGACGCCCTGGCGATGGAGCTGATGCCTCGGATCACCCGCGCCCAGTCGATGGACGTCCTCTCGAGCCAGGCCAATCTCGCCGGCTACAAGGCGGTCCTCGACGCCGCCGCGGTCTATGGCCGCGCCTTCCCGATGATGATGACCGCGGCCGGGACGATCCCCGCGGCCCGGGTCTTCGTCATGGGCGTCGGAGTCGCCGGGCTCCAGGCGATCGCGACCGCCCGGCGCCTCGGAGCCATCGTCTCCGCCACCGACGTCCGGGCCGCGACGAAGGAGCAGATCGAGAGCCTCGGCGCCAAGGCCATCTTCGTCGACAAGGTCGCCGGAATCGAAGGCGAGGGCGCCGGCGGCTACGCGACCGAGATGTCCGACGAATATAAGTCGGCCCAGGCCGAGCTCGTCTCAGGCCATATCGCAAAGCAGGACATCGTCATCACCACCGCGCTCATCCCCGGCCGGCCTGCGCCGAGGCTCATCAGCGACTCCCAGCTCGCTTCGATGCGCCCGGGCAGCGTCGTCGTGGATCTCGCGGTCGAGCAGGGCGGCAATGTCGAGGGCTCCGCCCCCGGCGAGATCGCCGAGCGCCACGGCGTCCGGATCGTGGGCCACCGCAACGTCCCGTCGCGCCTCGCCGCCGATTCCTCGGCGCTCTATTCCCGCAACCTGTTCAACTTCCTCTCCGCCTTCTGGGACAAGGAAGCCGGCCGGCCCGTCCTTCCCGACGACGACGAGATCGTGAAAGGGGTGCGGCTGACCCAAAGCGGGAAGGTCGTCCACGAGCGGCTTTTAGGCTGACGGTCGGCGCCATCGGAGCCAGCCCGCGACCGCTGTGCCGGTCGATTTTTCAACGCAAAGACGCAAAGACGCAAAGACGCAACGAGCGCGGAGCGCTCCAGGTCGCCCGTGCCGGCGGGAGATGCGGCTTTATCGGGAGGATCGGGAATTTGTCCGCTTCGCGGAATCGTTGCGTCTTTGCGTCTTTGCGTTCAAAATGAGTTCGCACTGCGGTCCCGAGTGGGCTCCATAAGCGCCGGGTTGATTTTCCGCTTTCCACCCCACGCTTACCGTTGACAGCCTTACTCCCGAACCCTATCTCGCGCTCATCCCGATAACCGGTCGTCCGGCGGCGCTTTCGTGCGCTCGTCGGCTGTCGCTGTTTGAGGGCCCATCGAAGCGTCGAGATGGGGCGGCAGCCATCCCGCCCCGTGGAGCAGGAGATAAAATTATATGGCACGTATTGCCGGGGTGAATATCCCCACGAACAAGCGGGTCGTGATCGCGCTCACCTACATTCACGGAATCGGCCGGACCAAGGCGGTCCAGATCACCGAGAAGCTCGGGATCGCCCCCGAGCGCCGGGTCCAGGACCTCACCGACCAGGAAGTCCTCCACATCCGCGAGACGATCGACGCCGACTATCAGGTCGAGGGCGATCTCAGGCGCGAAGTGGCGATGAACATCAAGCGCCTGATGGACCTCGCCTCCTACCGCGGCCTTCGCCACAGGAAGGGCCTGCCCGTCCGCGGCCAGCGCACCCACACCAACGCCCGCACCCGCAAGGGCAAGGCCAAGCCGATCGCCGGCAAGAAAAAGTAAGGACCGGACGAAATGGCACAGGCACCCACGCGCATCAAACGGCGCGAACGCAAGAACATCACCGCGGGCGTGGCTCACGTCAACGCCAGCTTCAACAACACCATGATCACCATCACCGACGCCCAGGGCAACGCCATCGCCTGGTCGAGCGCCGGGATGATGGGCTTCAAGGGCTCGCGCAAGTCGACTCCTTATGCCGCCCAGGTCGCCGCCGAGGATGCCGGCAAGAAGGCCGCCGAGCACGGCGTCCGCACCCTCGAGGTCGAAGTGAAGGGTCCCGGCTCGGGCCGCGAGAGCGCCCTTCGCGCCCTCCAGGCGGTCGGCTTCCAGATCACGTCCATCCGCGACGTGACCCCGATCCCGCACAACGGCGTCCGCCCGTCCAAGCGCCGCCGGGTCTGATGCAACCCCGGGGACAGTCACTAGTGACTGTCCCCCGCCGAATTTGGGACAGTCACTAGTGACTGTCCCCGCCGAACATAGGGACAGCCGCTTGAGGCCGTCCCGCAAGCCAGAGGAATACCATGGCCGTCAACGCTAAGCACTGGCAGGAAATGAAGAAACCCAACGCGCTCGAGAAGCGCGCCACGGGCGGCGATTCGCGCCGCCGCGCGACCTTCGTCGCCGAGCCGCTGGAGCGCGGCTTCGGCCT
>DASVSP010000048.1:0-36649 GCA_036388065.1 Allosphingosinicella sp. | reverse complement strand
CGAGCCCCCCCACCCCGGACGTCTCCCCGCCGGGGAGAGGGAGATTGGCGGCTTCGCTCATTGCGAGCCTCCGAACCACTCCGCGGCGTCGGCATGCAAAGCCTCGCGCACAGCCTCTTCCCCCGCCCGGTCGAGCGAGTCCGCCACGAACGCCCGGGTCAGCAGGGCCTTGGCCTCGGCTTCGGGCACACCCCGGCTGGCCATGTAGAAGAGGGCATCGCGGTCGAGCTCGCCGACCGTGGCGCCGTGGGCGCATTTGACGTCGTCGGCGAAGATCTCGAGCTCCGGCTTGGCGTTGATCGTGGCGGAGCGGGAGAGGAGCAGGCCCTTCAGCGACTGCTCGCCGTCGGTCTTCTGGGCATGGCGGGCGACTTCCACTCGAGCGGCGACCGAACAGGTGGCCCGATCGTCGGCGACCGAGCGCCAGACCTGGCGGCTCGTGCCCAGCGGCTGCTCGTGCCGGATGACGAGATTGACGTCGTGACGCTGCCGGCCGCGGGCCAGGAGGGCGCCGCCCGCCTCCGAATAGGCGCCTTGACCGGCGAGGACGATCTCGCCGTCGAGCCGGGTGTCGGCGCCGCCGCCCGCGAGGGTGGTGACGACGAGGCTGGCGCCTTCGCCCACGCTTGCCCGTTCGGTGAAGCTTGCGAACCCGGAACCTGCCAGCGAGCGCCGAGCCAGCATCAGCCGGGCGCCCTTGAACAGCCTGATCGCCGTCCAGCGGTTGGACCAGCCTTCGCCGATAAAGGTTTCGAGCACCGAAGCCTGGGAGTCCACATCCAGCTCGATCTGGGCGGGGAGATGGCCGGCGCCGCCGGTCGAGACATGGACGATCTGGACCAGGCCGGGAGACGCCCGGTCGCGGCCGAGCCGGAGAGTCCAGCCGTCGCCGCGGGCGAGCCGAGCCAGCCCGTGATCGGGGGCGTCGGCCGCGACCGGACCGAGCGACAGGGGGCCGGTCTCGCTCCGGTCCGGATCGAGGCGGCCGTCGACGAAGACCAGGCGCGGTCCGTCGCCTGCGAGCCAGGGAAGCGCGCCGGGCGCCGTTCCCGAAGCCGGGCGGGCGGCCAGTCCGGGCAAGGCGGAAAGGTCGCTCCAGCGCCACCCTTCGGTCTTCGCGGAGGGAAGGTCGAGAAGGCTCATCGGGCGGCGCTACCGTGGACGGAGCGGCTGCCCGGAGCCGGACGAAGGCGAGGAAGGTCACCGCGTATCGCGCGAGCGAGCGAGCGAGGGGCACGCGCGCTTACGATTTCGCCATGCCGGACCTGATCCGGCCTCCGCCTTGCTTCGCGAACGCACGAAATGAAGGTGGACCCCGGATCAAGTCCGGGATGACGGGGAAGCCCTTGGACTTCGCTCCTCACGCCGCCACCTCCGAATAGCCTTCGCGCTCGAGCTGGTGGGCGAGCTCCGGGCCCCCGGAACGCACGATCCGCCCTTCCGCGAGCACATGGACGAAATCCGGGACGACGAGGTCGAGCAGGCGCTGATAATGGGTGATGAGAAGCACCGCCTTGTCGGGCCTGCGCATGATCCGGTTGATGCCGTCCGACACCACTCGGAGAGCATCGATGTCGAGTCCGGAATCGGTCTCGTCGAGAACCGCCAGGCGCGGATCGATGATGCCCATCTGGACCATCTCGTTGCGCTTCTTCTCGCCGCCCGAGAAGCCGACGTTCACGTTGCGCTTCATCATGTCCATAGACACTCCGAGCGCATCGCCCTGCTCCCGGGTCAGGCGAAGGAAATCGCCCGCGGAGATCTCCGCCTCGCCGCGCGCCCGGCGCTGTGCGTTGAGCGCGGTTCGGAGGAACTGGACGTTGGAGACGCCCGGAATCTCGACCGGATATTGGAAGCCGAGGAACAGCCCCGCGGCGGCGCGCTCGTCGGGCGCCATGTCGAGCAGGTCGAGCCACTCCCCCTCCGTTCGCCCTGAGCTTGTCGAAGGGCTTCCTTCTTCCCCGGCGGTTGAAGAGAAGGAAGGGGCTTCGACAGGCTCAGCCCGAACGGGACTGGCCCTGAGCCGGACTGAGCCCTCGGTGACCTCATAGCCGGGCCGTCCGCCGAGCGTGTAGGCGAGCGTCGACTTGCCGGCGCCGTTGGGGCCCATGATGGCGTGCACTTCGCCGGCGTTGACCGCGAGGGTGAGGCCCCTGAGGATCGGCTTGTCGGCGACCGTGGCGTGGAGGTTTTCAATCTGAAGCACTTCAAATCCTACGCAAAGCTGTGGTGAACCGCTTCGACGTTGCACCCGTCCGGGTCCAGCGCGAAGGCTCCATAATATCCGGGGTGGTATTCCGGACGGACTCCCGGCCGGCCGTTATCTCGTCCGCCATTCGCCATTGCCGCGGCATGAAAGGCGTCGACAGCCTCGCGGCTTGGAGCGCGAAAGGCGATGTGGAGCCGACCGGCGACGGGGCCATCCCGGCCCAGCCAAAAATAAGGGAAGCGATCGTCGCCGTAGCCGGCAGCGCGAACGCTTCCCGCTTCGTCGCGACGTTCCATCAGCCGCTTGATGCCGAGCGGCGCTAACGCGGCCTCGTAAAAGGCCATGGAGCGCTCGAGGTCGCCGGTGCCCAGATTTACGTGATCAAGCATGTCAGCCGGCGTTCACGGCAAGGGTACGGGCCTTCAGGATCGGCTGGTCGGCGATCGTGGCGTGGAGGTTCTGTATTTTGAGCATCGACTATTTCCGGTCCCTTGCCGCGCGGCGCTGGTCCCTGCGCGCCTGAGCGATCGTTTTCATTTGCGGGTTCATGCAGTCGGTCCAGGCCGCCATCGTGATCTTCTTCTCGCCCATGCAGTCCACGGCTGCCTTGCACACCATGTCGTCGAGCGACGGATCTCCGCTTGCCCTCGTGATCCGGCACGTGCCGACCTTCGCCTTCCCGTCCCGCTTCAACTTGAAGCGGACCTTCCGAAGCCGCTCGCCGATGATGACGATATCCTCTTCTGAGGCCTCGGCACCGGGCTGGACGGCCTGGACGGCCGGAGCGGACAGGAAAAGCATCGCCGCGATCAGCACTCCGCCCTCCCCCCCGGGGCGAGGCCGGCGGGCTGGTGCGATTGCGCAGGTGAAGATCCTTCAGTCCCGAACACCGGGCTCGCCTTCCAATTCCGAGGAGGCCGATGCGCGATGGAATTCGTCGACGCCGGCCAAGGTGGATTCGATCAGGCTCCGGCGGGCCGCTTCGTCGCGGCGGCCCAGCCGGCGAAGGAGCCCATCCGCGTCGGCGGCGGCCTTCGCGCGCTGCGGATCGCAGCTTGCCCCCTGGGCCACGCCGGGCGGGGGCGCCACGGGCTGCTTTTTCTCTTCGGAATAGACCGGCACTCCGGCGCTGGCGCTTCGGCAAAGAAAATAGGGCAAGATCGCCGAAGCGATCTCGTCGGGTATGTCGAGTTGTTGCCGGACACGGGGAATGGCCACCCGGTCATGGAGACCGTCCGGCGAGGCGCGAAGGATGGCGACCGCCACCCGCTCGGCATCCTCGCGCAGACGGGCGCTCTGCTCGAGCGCCTTTTCCCGAGTCGCGCCTTTCTCCAGCAGCGCGTTCAGTGCGCCGGCTTCGGAAGCGCGGCTCTCGGCAAGGCAATCCTGGGCGGCGTGATCGAGGATCTCCGAATCGCTCCGGTCCCGGCTGGCGAGCGGCCGGCCCTGCTGGACCAGGCATTGGCGATAGGGCTGGAATATCTCCTGCACGAGTCTGTGCGACAGGGCCGGCCCGGCCTGCAGAAGCAGGAGGGAAGCGATCCCGATCATCCCACGCTCCCGTCCAGGCTGATCGCCAGCAGCCTCTGCGCCCTTAAGCCCTCTCCCTTGAGGGAGAGGGTTGGGTGAGGGTGTCGGGCGCTTGGGGTTGACTTCGGACTCCGGACCCCCTCACCCCGACCCTCTCCCCGCTGGGGAGAGGGGGATAGGATCGGCTTGATCATCCCACGCTCCCCTCCAATGAGATCCCGAGCAATTTCTGAGCCTCCACCGCGAACTCCATCGGGAGCTGCTTCAGGACTTCGCGGGCGAAGCCGTTGACGATGAGTGCGACGGCGTCTTCCTGGGAGAGGCCGCGCTGCATGGCGTAGAAGAGCTGGTCGTCGCTGATCTTGGAGGTGGTCGCCTCGTGCTCGATCTGCGCGGTCGGGTTTCGGACCTCGATATAGGGGATCGTGTGGGCGCCGCACTGGTCGCCGAGCAAGAGCGAATCGCACTGGGTGAAGTTGCGGACGTTGTCGGCATTGGCGAGCACCCGGACGAGGCCGCGATAGGTGTTGTCGGAGCGGCCGGCGCTGATCCCCTTGGAGACGATGGTCGAGCGGCTGTTCTTGCCGATGTGGATCATCTTGGTTCCGGTATCGGCCTGCTGGCGGTTGTTGGTGAGGGCGACGGAATAGAATTCGCCGACGCTCTCCTCGCCCTGCAGGATGCAGGACGGGTATTTCCAGGTGATCGCGCTGCCGGTCTCGACCTGGGTCCAGCTGATCTTCGAGCGGGCGCCCCGGCAGGCGCCGCGCTTGGTGACGAAATTGTAGATCCCGCCGACTCCGTTGGAATCGCCGGGATACCAGTTCTGGACGGTCGAATATTTGATCTCGGCGTCGTCGAGCGCGACCAGCTCCACCACGGCGGCATGGAGCTGGTTCTCGTCGCGCATAGGCGCGGTGCAGCCTTCGAGATAGGAGACGTAGGACCCCTTGTCGGCGACGATCAGGGTTCGCTCGAACTGGCCGGTATTGGCGGCGTTGATCCGGAAATAGGTGCTGAGCTCCATCGGGCAGCGCACGCCTTCAGGGATGTAGACGAAGGTGCCGTCGGAGAAGACCGCCGCATTGAGGCAGGCGAAGTAATTGTCGCGCTGGGGCACCACGGAACCGAGATATTTGCGCACCAGGTCCGGGAATTCGCGAACCGCCTCGGAGATCGAGCGGAAGATCACCCCGGCGCGCTCCAGCTCGGCGCGGAAGGTGGTGGCGACGGAGACCGAATCGAACACGGCGTCGACGGCGACCTTGCGGGCCCCTTCCACTCCGGCGAGCACCTTTTGCTCCTCGATGGGAATGCCGAGCTTTTCATAGGTGCGGCGGATTTCAGGATCGAGTTCGTCGAGCGACGCGATGGTCGGCTTCGCCCGAGGCTCGGCGTAATAATAAGCGTCCTGGAAATCGATCGGCGGGATGTCGAGCTTGGCCCAGCTCACCTCCTCCATGGTCAGCCAGGCGCGATACGCCTTGAGGCGCCATTCGAGCATCCATTCGGGCTCGTTCTTCTTGGCCGAGATGAATCGGACCGTGTCTTCGCTCAGGCCCTTGGGCGCGAAATCCTGCTCGATGTCGGAGCTGAAGCCCCATTCGTAATTGGAGGCGCGGTCGACCGCCTCCTGGGCCTCGCGGTTGCGGACATCGGTCATGACAGGTTGTTCCCAGAATCCGTTCGGGCTGAGCTCGTCGAAGCCCTTTCCCTTTCCGGTACCGCTGCAAAGGAAAGCCCTTCGACAGGCTCAGGGCGGACGGAGGGAGCGGAGGCGAGCGTTGCAAGCGAAACGCCCTGGAGGGCGCCGCGCACCGCGTCATTGGCGATGTGCAGATGCGGCTTGACCCGGCAGCTGCCCTCGAGCGCGCAATCGTGGATCGAGCCCTGGATGCAGTTGGTCATCGCGATCGGCCCCTCGACCGCCTCGATGATGTCGGCGAGGCTGATCCCCGCCGCCGCCCGGGCGAGGCGGAATCCGCCGCCGGTGCCGCGAGCCGATTCGAGGAGTCCTGCCAGCGCGAGCCGGCCCATCACCTTCTGGGCGGTCGGCACCGGAACTCCGGTCTCCTCGGCGAGCAGGCCCGCGGAGAGGCGAGCGCCCGGGGGATGCCGGGCGGCGGCGGCCATCACGACGACGGCATAATCGGCAAGGGAGGTGAGGCGCATGGGCTAATCGGACCGTTTCATTCCGATTGGCATGTGGCGGCGAAGGGAGGGGGAATCAAGGCCTTTGCCGGCTTCGGTTCGACTTAGAACCGCCTGTAAAATATATGCTGTGCCGCTTTCCGGCCGGAGGGATGTTCGGCTGGCTCAGCGGGGCGGCGGCGCAGTCGCCGTCAGCTGGAGCTTCTGGATCGTCGTCGGCCTCGTCGGAGCGAGCAGTATCTCGCCGTCCACCGTTCCGCGCTCGCAGAGCCAGCGGAAATTGGCCGACATGGCGCCTCGGGCAAAGACCGGCATGTCGCGCTCGCAGGCCCCGACCCGGCTCCTGATCCCGGCGAGGTCGCGATTCCAGTCCTCCGCCGAGCGGTCCATCAGGAAGTTGCCCGCCAGCTTGTGCCGGATCGCAAGCACGTCGCCCCGCCGGTACATGAGCCTGGCGGCGGCGTAGGCGTCGGCGAGGTCCGGGCTCACCGGCCGAGGACCCTCGGGGAGTAGCCCGGCCTTGTCCAGGATCGAGGCCGCTCGCCACAAGGCTTCGCTTCCGCCGCCATAGGTCCGGTTGCCGAACACGAACAGGCCGACTCCGCGCTCGGGCAGGAGCAGCACGCCCGAGCCATAGCCCGGAAGGCCGCCGCCGTGATTGAGCGCGACTCCCAGCTCGCAATCCGCGAAGACGCGCATCCCCATCCCGTAGGTCACGCTCTGCGGGCAGGGGCGCCCGTCGAGGAGGCGCTCGCGCTGTTCGGCGAAGCCGGAGCCCTTCAGGAGCTCGCGCACCGTCGAGCGCTTCAGCGGGCCCGCTTCGGCTCCGTCGCGCGGCGGCCAGGCGGACAGAAGCCAGGCGACGAAGCGCGCATAGTCGTTCGCGCTGGTCTGGAGGCCGCCCATCGCTCCGAACGCGCCGTCGCCAAGGGTCGGCTCCTCGGTCCAGCGGCCGTTCTCCCAGCGATAGCCGATCGCCCGCCGCGCCTTCGGCCAGTCGCCGGCCTCGAAGCCGCTCGAGCGCATTCCGAGCGGCCGGAGCAAGGTCCGCTCGATATACTCGCGATACGGCCGGCGCGAGACGTTGGCGACGACCCGGCCGAGCAAGGCATAGCCGAAATTGCTATATTCCATCTGCACGCCGGGGGGCCTGGCGAACGGCACTCCCGAGCGAAGCATCCGGGTGAATTCGGCCTCCGGCATCGGCAATTGCCGGTCGCCCCAGGGATCGTCGGTGACGAAGCCGGCGGTGTGGTGGAGGAGATCGCGAACCCGGATCGGCGGCGAGTCGCCCGTCGGGTAGCGCCAGCCCTTCAGCTCGGGGACGTAGGATATGACGGGGGCATCGAGCGAAAGGCGGCCCCGGTCGCGAAGCGAAAGCGCTCCGAGCGCGGTGAACGCCTTGGTCATTGACGCGATCCGGAACAGGGTGTCGGGAGTCACCGCCCGCCCGGTCTTCAAGTCCCCGACTCCGAAGCTTCGGACATGGACCAGCCGACCGCCGACCACGATCCCGTAGACCAGGCCGGGGATGTGGTTCTTGCGCCGATACTCTTCGAAGAGGGGGTCGAGCTGCTCGAAGCCCGCGGCGGCGGCGGCCGGGGCCTGCGCCTGGGCCGGAGCGGGCCCGAAAGCGATGCCCGGCAGGGCCGAGGCGGCGAGGCTGGCGAGCGCCAGTCGGAGGCCGGTCTTGTCGAGCATCGAACACTCCTTCGAAAAAGGCGGCATGGAGCGTTAGCCGGGTCCCGTCGAAAATGTATACTGTCCCGGTTTCGTCGGGAGCTGGAAAGGCGGGCCGGGATGAAGTTGGCTTCACTTGTCGCGGCGGCGGCGGCGCTGGTCTCCGCGGCTC
Organism: Allosphingosinicella sp.; assembly: GCA_036388065.1. GTDB lineage: Bacteria > Pseudomonadota > Alphaproteobacteria > Sphingomonadales > Sphingomonadaceae > Allosphingosinicella. The sequence goes on along the minus strand of DASVSP010000048.1, from coordinate 28,907 downwards.
CGGACTCGGGCGCCAGCCCGCTCACCGGCACCTGGGTGGCCGACCTCGGCTCACAGCAGGGCCTCCCCACCGACGTCTACGTGGTGAGCGGCGGCACCTATTCCTGCGACAGCTGCCAGCCTCGCCGCCGCTATCCCGCGGACGGTCGGCTGCGCTCCGTCCCGGGCGCGCCGGGGACCTCGGAGTCGGTGGCGATCGTCGATTCGAGGACCATCTCGACCCACATCGTCCAGCCCGGCCTGGTCCGGACCACCCGGATGCGGGTGTCGAGCGACGGCCGGACGGCCCGCTACGTATCGATCGACCGCCGGACGGGAATCAAGGGGCCGCTCCGAACCGAATATGTCGCGCAGCGCACCGCCTCCGGGCCGGCCGGCGCCCATGCCGTTTCCGGCACCTGGCGGGGCGTGCGCTACGCCTCGGTTCCGGTCGCGCTGCGAACGACGATCCTGAGCGATGGCGGCGACGGACTCGGCTACCGGACGGGCACCGGCTACTCCTACGACGCTCGCTACGGGGGCGGGTTCGTCCCGATCCTCGGACCCTATGACGGTGGCCTTTCGGTCTCGGTCCGAAAGGTCGACCCCTACCGCGTCGTCGAGACCCGCCGGCGGGGAAGCGTGGACGTGCAGCTGCGCACCTACACCGTGGCGCGCGACGGCCGGCGGATGGAGATCGCCACCACCGACGCGGCGACCGGCGCCACCTTCAAGGTCACGGCGCGAAGGCGGGGGAAAAGGCAGGCGTAAGGCGGGCGGCTCATCGTCGCTCTGAATCCACTCCACGTCCAGTTGCCCCCAGCGTGCAAGCTCAGCTTCATGGAGAGCGCCAGGACCGGCTCCCAGCGCTTCCCGCGGGCGTTGCAAGCCGGGCCCGAAGCGCGCAATCGGAGGCATGAGATCGATCGCCGTCATCGCCACGCTCGCCGCCGGGCCCGCTTTTGCATCCGCCCAATCGCCTTCGCCCCCGGACGAACGGGCCGGCGACCGCTACGAGCTGGTCAAAAGCTACGAGACGTCGATGAAGCAGGGCGAGGACTCGTCGGGAAGCTCGCAGGGCCATGAGACTCTGCTCGAACGAGTCGTCGCCGTCCGCCCGGACGGGCTGGAGCTCGAATATCGGGGACCGGAGCCAGTCTCAAAGAAGGAGGGAGTTTCCGACTGGCGGTTTCCGGCAAGGGTCTTCCGGCCGACGAGCGGAAAGCCGCAATTGATCAACCAAGCCGAGCTCGAGGCGCGGCTCGACGGCTGGCTGAAGAAACACAAGATCCCCCGGGCGGCGTGCGGTCGCTGGGGCTTCTCCTGGACGGCCGTCAAGATCGAATGCGACCCACAATCGGCGGTGGAGACGATCCGCTCCTACGACCTGCGATCGCCCGACCTGCGCGAGGGCGCGCTCCACCGGGAGGAGGAGGCGCTGACGCCGGCCGCCCTGGCCTTGCAATCGACAGGTCCGGAAGGCTCGACATTCGCCGTCCGGATGGAAATCGATCCCGAGGCGGTGCGCCGCGCCCGCGCCGAGTCCGACGTCGTCGTCGGCGAGATCATGGGCAAACCCGTGACCCTCGAGGCGGCAGCGGCGGCTCGGGCGAAGGAAAGAATCACTGGAACGATCGCGGTCACGTTCGTCGCCGACCGGACGGGGAAAGCGATCCGTCGAACGAAGGTCGTGAAGCTCGAGACCCTGTCGGACGGGGTCACCCAGACCGACACCGCCAGCGAGACTCTGGAGCGTCGGTCGGTTTCCGGCCCAAACTCCCGCCGATAGAGTCCGCCATGGCACTTTACCCCGTGGTCCGCCCTATCTTCTTCGCGCTCGATGCCGAGCGCGCGCATCGGTTGACGATCCGGGCCTTGAAGACTCTTGCGCCCGGGAAGCCAGCGAGGGAGGACGCGCGCCTCGCCGTCCGGATCGCCGGGCTCGATTTCCCCAATCCGGTGGGCCTCGCCGCGGGCTTCGACAAGGACGCCGAGGTCCATGGGCAGATGCTGGGCTTCGGCTTCGGATTCGTCGAGGTCGGGACCCTCACCCCGAAGCCGCAGGCCGGAAACCCCCGGCCGCGGCTGTTCCGGCTGGCCGAGGATCGGGCGGTGATCATCCGGATGGGCTTCAACAACGGCGGCTTCGAAGCCGCGAAGCGCCGGCTTTCCGGGCGACGGCGCGGAATCGTCGGGGTCAATGTCGGGGCGAACAAGGACAGCGCCGACCGGATCGCCGACTACGCTGCCGGAGTCCGGGAGATGGCGCCGTTCGCGGACTATCTCACCGTCAACATCTCCTCGCCCAACACGCCGGGGCTGCGCGCCCTGCAGGACAAGGGCGCGCTTGCCGAGCTTCTCGAAGCGGTGGGCGAGGCGCGCAGCGGCGACACTCCGCTGTTCCTCAAGGTGGCGCCGGATCTCGAGGGCGGGGAAATAGCTGGCATCGCCCGAGCCGCGATCGACTCGGGGATGGATGCGCTGATCGTCGCCAACACCACCGTGTCCCGTCCCGAGCTGCGCTCGAAGGATCGCGGCGAAGCCGGCGGGCTTTCGGGCGCTCCGCTGAAGACTCTCGCCCTCCGGCGGCTGAAGGATTTCCGGGCCGCCACCGGCGGCGCGCTGCCGCTGGTCGCCGTGGGCGGGATCGAGAGCGGAGCGGACGCCTACGACCGGATCCGCGCCGGCGCCGGCCTCGTCCAGATCTATTCCGCCCTGGTATACGACGGCCCGGGCCTGGCGCGGCGGATCTGCGCGGAGTTGCGGGCGCTCGTGGAGCGCGACGGGTTCGAATCGTTGGCGCAGGCGGTCGGCACCGGCCGTCCGTAGGGGCTTGCCGCGCCCGCGCAGAGGCTTAGTGTCCCGCCCCATGCTGATCCGGCCCTGGCGCCTCGCGCCCCTTCTCGCCGCCCTCGCCTTCCTTCCGGCCGTCGCGGCGGGCCGGCCCGTCCCGAAGGCCAAGCCGGCTGTCGCGGCGCGCGCCGCCCCCGGAATGGTCTCCGCGGCCGATCCGCGGGCCGCCGCGGCGGGAGTCGAGATCCTGAGGAAAGGCGGAAGCGCGACCGACGCCGCGATCGCGACGATGCTCGCGCTCAACGTCGTCGAGCCGCAAAGCGCGGGGATCGGCGGCGGCGCCTTCTTCGTCCGGTTCGACGCGCGCACCGGGGCGACGAGCACGATCGACGGCCGCGAGGCCGCGCCCAGGGCGGCGGACCCGCGCTGGTTCTACCGGCCGGACGGCACTCCCCTCCCACTCCGCGAGGCGGTGCCGGGCGGGCGAAGCGTCGGAGTGCCGGGCACCCTTCGGGCGATGGCGATGGCTCACAGAAGCGGCGGCCGGTTGCCCTGGGCCGCCCTGTTCCAGCCGGCCATCCGCCTCGCCCGCGACGGGTGGACCCTGAGCCCTCGATTCGCCCGGATGCTGCCCAATTATGCGGCGTTCATCGATCCGGGCGCTGCGCGCGTCTTCCTCGGCCCCGGCGGCAGGCCGCTTCCGGCGGGGAGCCGGGTCCGCAACCCGCAGCAGGCCGCCTTGCTCGACCGGATCGCCCGCGGCGGGCCGGACTCCTTCTACCTCGGCGAGCAGGGCCGCAAGCTCGTCGCGACCGTCAACGGCGCAGCGCGCAACCCGTCCAAGATGACCCCGGCGGACCTCGCCGGCTACCGCGCCAAGCCGCGGCCGCCGGTGTGCGGCACATACCGGGCGCACAAGGTCTGCAGCATGGGCCCGCCTTCGTCGGGCGGGCTGACGGTGCTGATGATCCTGAAGCAGCTCGAGCGGTTCGACATGGCCGCTCTCGGGCCGCGCTCGCCGGTCTCCTGGCACCTGTTCGCGGAATCGTCGCGGCTCGCTTATGCGGACCGCGACCTCTACGTCGGCGACCCCGACTTCGTGCACGTCCCGGTCGCCGGCCTGCTCGACTCCGGCTATCTGGCCTCGCGCTCGGCGCTGATCTCGCCGGAGCGCACCCTCGCCAAGGTGACGGCCGGCAATCCGAAGGGGGCGCCGGCCCGGCTGCGGGTCCCGCCGGGCGAACAGGCGGGCACGACGTCGCTTACGGTCGCGGACCGCGCCGGCAACGTGGCCCAGGTGACGACGACCATCGAGAGCCCGTTCGGCTCGGGCCTGTCGGTGGACGGGACGATGCTCAACAACGAGCTCACCGATTTCGACACGGTTCCGGAGAAAGACGGCTGGCTCGCCGCCAATCGGGTGGAGGGCGGAAAGCGGCCGAGGAGCTCGATGGCGCCGACCATCGTCTACGGGCCCGACGGCAAGGTGAGGATCGCGATCGGAGCCGCGGGCGGATCGACGATCATCGCCCAGGTGGCGAAGGCGCTCGTCGCGGTGCTCGACTGGAAGATGACCGCCCAGGATGCGATCGCGCTCGGCCTCGTCTATTCGCCCGGCGACACGGCGATGCTGGAGCGCGGGACGGCGGCCGAGCCGCTGGCGCCGGCGCTTCGGGCGCTCGGCCACAAGGTCCAGGTGGCCCCGCTCGGCCTCAAGGCGAACGCGGTCGAGCGGGTGAAGGGCCGCTGGGTCGGCGCCGCGGACCCGCGAAGCGAAGGCGTTGGAATGAGCGAGACGGGCGAGGTCGCGCCGATCGTCCGGTCGGCCGCCGACCGGCCGCCCGAATGACCGCCGGGCGGGCCCGCCGGCCGGGAGAAGCCATTGGGCTGCTCGAGCATTTCCCCAACCTCGTCGCCATGTTCTTCGCTCGCGCCGCGCAGAAAGGCGAAGCGCCCTTCCTCTGGGCCAAGAGAGAGGGGGCGTGGCGCTCGATCAGCTGGCGCGAGGCGGCGGAACAGGTGTGCTCGCTCGCCGCCGGCCTCAAGGCGATCGGGCTGAGGCCGGGCGAGATGGTGATGCTGGTCTCCGAGAACCGGCCCGAATGGTGCATCGCCGATCTCGCCATCATGACCGCGGGCTGCGTCACCGTCCCCGCCTACACCACCAACACCGAACGCGACCACCAGCATATTCTCGACGACAGCGGCGCCCGGGCCGTGATCGTCTCCACCCAGAAGCTCGCCCGGCCCCTGCTTCCCGCCGCCATCCGCTCGAACGGTTGCGAGCACGTCATCGGGATCGAGGCTCTTCCCGGAGGCCAGTCCGGGAACGTCTGCTTCCACGACTGGAAGACCCTGATCGCGGCTCACGCGCCCGACGTCGCCGCCTGCACCGAGGCCGCCGCCCTGGTGACCCGCGACGATCTCGCCTGCCTGATCTACACGTCGGGCACCGGCGGGGCGCCGCGCGGGGTGATGCAGCATCACGGCGGAATCCTCCACAATGTCGAGGGCTGCATCGAGGTGATCTCCGAGGATTTCGGAGTGCGCGATGAAGTGTTCCTCTCCTTCCTCCCGCCAAGCCACGCCTACGAGCATAGCGGCGGCCAGTTCTTCCCGATCGGGATCGGCGCCGAGATCCATTATTCCGAAGGGCTCGAGAAGCTCGCCTCGAACATCGAGGAGGTCCGGCCGACCATGATGATCGTGGTGCCGAGGCTGTTGGAGGTCCTGAGGCAACGAATCCTCAAGAATGTCGAGAAGCAGGGCAGGCTTCCCAACTATTTGATGAAAAGGGCGCTCGAGATCGGCGCCAGGGATTATTCGGGCACGAAGAGCCTGTGGGACCGGCCCATGGACCTCGTGCTCGACCGATTGTTCCGGCCCAAGATCAGCGCCCGCTTCGGCGGCCGCGTGAAGGCGATGGTGTGCGGCGGAGCGCCGCTCAATCCGGAGGTCGGGATATTCTTCCACTCGATCGGACTCACCGTCCTGCAGGGCTACGGCCAGACCGAGGCGGCGCCGGTGATCAGCTGCAACCGGCCCAAGGCGGGCGTGAAGATGGACACCGTCGGGCCGCCGCTGAGGAATACCGAGGTCCGGATCGCCGAGGACGGCGAGATCCTGGTTCGCGGCGAGCTGGTCATGAAGGGCTATTGGCGCAACCCGGCGCAGACCGCGAAGGCGATCGCGGACGGCTGGCTCCACACCGGGGACGTCGGCCATATCGACGAGGCCGGGCGGATCGTGATCACCGACCGCAAGAAGGACCTCATCGTCAACGACAAGGGCGACAACGTCTCGCCCCAGAAGGTGGAGGGGATGCTGACCCTGCAGCCGGAGATATTGCAGGCGATGGTGGTCGGGGACCGGCGGCCCTATCTTGTGGGAGTCGTCGTCCCCGATCCCGAATGGACCGGGGAATGGTCGAAGGCCAACGGCAGGCCGGTCGACCCTGAGTCGCTTCGCGGCGATCCGGACTATCAACGGGCGCTTGGCGCCGCGGTCGACCGGGTGAACTCGGACCTCTCGGTGATCGAGAAGGTAAGGCGCTTCATCCTGGCGGACGAGCCTTTCTCGACCGAGAACGAGCAGCTCACGCCCTCGATCAAGATCCGCCGCCACGTCATCCGCGCCGCCTACGGCGAGCGGCTCGACGGGCTTTACAAGAAGTAGCGTACCCTCATCCCGGCGAAAGCCGGGACCTCAGGTCGAGAAGTCTCGGCGGGTCTCCCCGAGGCCCCGGCTTTCGCCGGGGTGACGGGAATCAGCCACGGACCCGCCGGTACGGTTCGAAGTCGCCGAGGCCGCAGCCGCCATATTCGATGCGGGCGACCGGATCGAAGACGGTGGCGATGTCGCCGCGGCACAGCCGGGTGCTCGTGGTGCGGGTCCTCAACGCACGGCTGAAGCCGAGGTCGGGGCAGCCCGCGGCCGGGCGATTGACCCATTTGCGGCCGCCGACTCCGGAGAAGACGATCGCGGTCTCGCCGGCGGAGCGGTTGCCGTTCAGGTCGCGCGAGTTGACGCACTGGACCGGCGGTCCGGCGGGTTCGTAACCGCGCAGCTGCGCGGCGAGCGAGGCTTCGTCCTCGGCCCTCATGTCGGCGCGCATTTCGGCCCGGTCGCCGGGTTCGTCGGTGGTGCAGCCCGCCGCCAGGCAGGCCGCGGCGATTAGTAGAAGATGTTTCATCCCAGGACTCCTCGGAGCATTAACGCTCGGGGCGCCGGGCGGTCGCTCAGCTCCGGAAATTATCCTTGGCCCGGCGCCTTTCAGCAAGCTCCGCCGCCGATGAAGCGCGCATGAACGGGTTGGTCGCGAGCTCGAGCGCGATGGTCGTGGGCACCGTGGCCTCGCCCGCGGCGCGCGCCGCCTCGACCTCGACCAGCCGCGCCGCCAAGGCCTGGTTGCCGGGCTCGACCGTGACCGCGAAGCGGCCGTTGGAGAGCGTATATTCGTGGGCGCAATAAGCGCGGGTGGCCGGAGGAAGCGCGGCGAGGCGCCGCAGGTTCGAATGCATCTGCTCGGCCGTGCCTTCGAACAGCCGGCCGCAGCCCATTGCGAACAGGGTGTCGCCGACGAACACGGCCTCCTCGGAAGCCAGATGGTAGGCGATGTGCCCGGCGGTGTGGGCCGGAACTTCGAGAACTTCCGCCTCCAGCGGACCAAGGGTCACCCGGTCGCCTTCCCTGACCTGGCGGTCGAGGGTCGGGATCCGGCCGGCCTCGGCCGCCGGGCCGGTGACGAGGGCGCCGGTGACGGCCTTGATCGCCGAGTTTCCGCCGGTGTGGTCGGGATGCCAGTGGGTGTTCCAGATCTGGGTGATCCGCCACCCGAGCGCCTCGGCCCGAGCGAGCACCGGCTCCGCGACCGCCGGATCGACCACCGCGGTCTCGCCCGAGCCCGGCTCGTGCACCAGCCAGACGTAATTGTCGGAGAGGACGGGGATTCGGACGATTTCCAGCATCACCAATGGCCGGTATTGGGCATCGACGCCCACGGCTCGGCCGGGGCGAGGGCCTCGCCGGCCTGGAGCAGCTCGACCGAGATGTTGTCCGGGCTTCGGACGAAGGCCATCCGGCCGTCGCGCGGCGGGCGGTTGATCGTCACTCCGCCCTCCATGAGCCTTCGGCAGCTCTCGTAGATATTGTCGACCCGGTAGGCGAGGTGGCCGAAATTGCGGCCCTCGCCATAGCCTTTCTCGTCCCAATTGTGGGTGAGCTCGACCTGGGCCTCCTCGTCGCCGGGCGCCGCGAGGAAGATGAGGGTGAATCGTCCGGGCTCGTTGTCGAAGCGCTTGAGCTCCTTGAGGCCGAGCAGCTCGAAGAAGCGGACGGTCTCTTCCGGGTCGGAAACCCGGATCATCGTGTGCAGATATTTCATGGCCCGCCTCTACAGCGCCGGGCCGGGCCCGTGAAGCTCTTGGCGGCGGGGCTGGGCTGCCATAGGCTCGCGCTCATGAAGCCCTTTCCTCTCGTCGCACTCGCCCTCCTGCTCGCGGCGGCGGCCGAGCCACGCTGGGACTGGGGCGATTCGAAGGACCGGTCGGCGAGCTCCGCCGAGTTCGAGACCTCGAAGGCGGTCTGCCGCAAGCTTCGCGACCGTGAGCCGCCCGCATCGGACCGCCCGGGCCCGGCCGCCGCCCGGTCGCTCGAAGGCTGCAATTCCGAAGCGCTCTATTACGGAATGGGAATGCCCGCGGACCCGGTCCGGGCACGGCAATGCGCCTTCCTCGAGGCCGACGGCGACGAGGGCGGGGTGTTCTGGGGGCGGACGATGCTGATGACGATCTATGCCAACGGCCGCGGGGCGAAGCGCGACCTCGACGTCGCCACCCATCTCGCCTGCGGGATCGAGGGTGCGCCGATGGAGTCGCACGGGCGGGTGACCCATCTCGCCGAGCTCAGGTCGAAGGGGTGGAAGGGCGACGACTTCCACTTCTGCAACGACATCACCAGCGGTCTCGCCATGGGCTATTGCGAAGACCATGAGGCGGGCCTGGCAGGAGCCCGGCGCGAGGCGGCGCTGGCGGCGATGACCGCCCGCTGGACCGCCGCGGAGAAGGGGGCGTTCGACCGGCTGCGCTCGGCCCATGAGGCTTATGCCGAGGCCCACGGGTCGGGCGAGGTCGACCTCAGCGGCACGGCGCGGGCGGCGATGTCGATCGCTGCGCAGGAATCGCTTCGAAACGAGCTCGTCGAGGTGCTCGAGCGGCTCCGCTCCGGCCGGCCCCTTCCGGCCTCGGCGGCAGGCCTTCCGGCGGCGGACGCCGCGCTCAACGTGGCCTATCGCAAGCGGCTCGGCGAAGCGGGCGGCGCCGACGAAGGCATCGGCGCCGTGACCGCGGACGGAGTCCGAAACGCCGAACGCGCCTGGATCCGCTACCGCGACTCCTTCCTGGCCTTCGCGGCGGTCAAGTTCCCGCGGGTGCCGAGAGCCGCGCTCGCCGCCTGGCTCACCCGCCAGCGCACGTCGCTGCTCGCGCAGGGGGAATGAACCGGAAATTGGTGCCAGGCACCATTTTTCGATCTGGATTCCTTCGAGAATTCACCGAAATTGGTGTCTGACACCGATTATTCGACTTCGGCTGCCCCTGGGAATTCAACGGCCTGGAACTGGTGTCTGACACCGAATTTAATTGCTTCATCAGCTCGTCTCTATAAATGCACGCTTCATCGGAAGCCGTAACAAAGTGTGCCCCTCAGGAGGATCGCTTGGCCGAGCGCTGGATCGACGAACGCAACAATGCCCTGCTCCTCGGCGCCGCGCTCCTGGCGCTTGCGATCGTCCTTGGAGGCTATCTGCTCGGCGACGGGCTGAGGCGGGCCCGGATGGCGGACAGGGCGGTGACGGTGCGCGGGCTCGCGGAGCGCAACGTCACGGCCGACCTCGCGAGCTGGACCATCGCTTATTCGGAGCAGGGCACGGAATTGGGGCCGGTGCAGGCCGCGGTGGACGAGAAGAGCCGGGCGGTTCGCGCCTTCTTCAAGCGCCACGGCTTCGCCGACAAGGACCTCAGCGACACCGGGGCGTCGGTCAACCAGTTCTTCGACAACAACCGGGGCCAGAACAGCGTCACCGTCCGCCAGCGGATCCAGCTTCGCACCGGCGACGTGATTCGCGCCAGGGCCGCCTTCGCCCGGCAGGCCGACCTGATCCGAGGCGGAGTGGCGCTCGAGGAGGGAAGCTCGATGGTCTACAGCTTTACCCGGCTGAACAGGATCAAGCCGGAGATGATCGCGGAGGCGACCCGCAACGCCCGCGACAGCGCCCAGCAGTTCGCCCGCGACAGCGGCACCGGGGTCGGCACGATCCGTTCGGCCACCCAGGGCTATTTCTCGATCGGCGCCCGCGACGGCGACTCCACCGACGGCGAAGGCGGCTCGTCCGCGGGGGAGTCTCCGTTCCAGAAGGTCCGAGTGGTGACCACGGTGGATTTCTACCTCGATTGAGCGAGGGAGAGAAAAGATGGCCGCCCTGATCTGCCTCCCCATCGTAAGATGGGGAGGGGGACCACCGAAGGTGGTGGAGGGGTAAAGGGCTCGGAAATCAGAGGTTCTCGCTGGCCACCGCCGGAGTCCGCGCCTTCTACCCCTCCACCACCTTCGGTGGTCCCCCTCCCCGCCGCTTCGCGGCAGGGAGGCAAGGAAGCGCTACTTCCCGGCGTTGGCGGCGATCGCCGCCAGAGCGGCCTTACCGGCGTCGGACCCGGGCGCAACGCGCGCGGTCCGGGCGTAGAGGCCGAGCGCGGCCTCCTTTTCGCCCGAGAGGCCGGCGATGTTGCCCGCCTCTAGAAGGATCGCCGGATCGTCGGGCGCGAGGCCGACCGCCTTGGCGATATGCGCCTTCGCAGTCGCGAGATCGCTCTGCTTCCGGGCGAGCGCCGCGGACAGATACCAGCCGAACGCGTCCTTCGGCACCAGCGCCAGGCCCTTGTCGATATGGGCGCGCGCCGTCGCGGGATCGCCGAGAGCGGCCGCTGCCCTGGCGAGATCGAGATGAACCTCCCCCTCCAGTTGCGGGGCGAGCGATTTGGTGGCCAGCGCCGACTCGAACGCCTTGCGTGCGCTCGCGGCGTCGCCGGCGGCAAGGCGGGCATTGCCGGCTTCGACCCACAGGTCGCCGCGGCGCCGGTCCTGTCTCGCCTCGGCGTCCCTGGCGCCCGCCTCGAAGGCCGCGGCGGCCTCCGGCCATTTCTCCTGGGCCGACAAAGCGAGGCCCAGGCATTGCGCCGCCATCACGCCTCCGCCCGAGCCGAGCCAGGCCTCGGCCTGGCCCGCCGCGCGCGCCGGCGCCGTGCGGGAGAGTGCGAGACAATTGCGGTAGCGGTTGGCCGGAGTGTCGACCGGTCCGGCGACCTGGGCGGCGGCCGCGAGCAGAAGCGATATCATGGCGCGAGCTTAGCACATTTGCGCCTGCACGGTGAGTGAACGAAACGTCCCGTCATTCCGGCGAAAGCCGGGACCTCGGCGGGTGACGAGCTCCGCGCCCGAGCCTCGCTGGGGTCCCGGCTTTCGCCGGGATGACGATCTCACCAGTCTCTGCTCAATCCCCCTCGAAGATCGCCTCGACCGGCAGGTCGAACAACTTGGCGATCCGGAAAGCCAGTGGAAGGCTCGGGTCGTAGCGGCCGGTCTCGATGGCGTTGACGCTCTGGCGCGAGACCCCGAGGCGGTCGGCGAGGTCGCCCTGGCTCCAGTCGCGCTCCGCTCGAAGCACCTTCAGCCGGTTCTTCATTTCGCGAACCGGTTGGCGCAGCCGCCGAGGCCGAGGCCGCCGAACCAGATTATCGCCGCCCAGTAGAAGTCGACCCGGGGAACCTGGTCGAACGACTGGAGGAAACCCCAGCAGGTGGTCACGATGAGCATGAAGCCGGTGGCGATCAGCGCCTTGCGGCTTTCCACCGCCCGAAGATATTCGTCGCCTTCCTCGACCAGATAACGGCCCATGGCGATGAATATCCCGACCAGCGGAAGAGCCGGCAGCAAGGCCAGCGCCCAGGCGACGGGACCCGTGGGCGGAGTGTCGCGGAACACTAAGCTGACCCCGATCAGCGCCCCGGCATAAGCCAGGCTGAGTCCGAGAACCCGGTGATTGTAGCGGCGCTGGGCCCGATTGCGCACGGTCATGTCAAGGCTCCTTGAGTTTCAGTCAAGGTAGCTTTACAACCGACCCCAGCAGCTGTCAAGCTTCCTTGTCAGCCAGCTGCTCGACGGTTTCGGTCAGTAGGGCGATGTCGGCCGGCCGGGAGAGGCGGTGGTCGCCGCCTTTGACGAGCGTGGTTCGGGCATCGGCCGACTCGAGCCGCTCGAGGACTCGCAGCGAAACCTGCCAGGGCACGTCTGAATCCTCGAGGCCGTGGAGGAGCCGGACCGGACACCGGACGGCGATCGCGTCGTGAAGCAGCTTCAACGCCTCCCCGCTCTCCCAGAAGGCCCGGGTCGTGACATGGGGCGCTTCGCCGTAAGGCGAGGGTTCTTCGAGCCGCCCGTCCTCCCGGATGATTCGCTTCTTCGCCTCGTCGAAGCCCCAATCGGTGAAGTCCGGCGCGGCGGCGATTCCGACCAGGCCCCGGATCCGCTCCGGCCGGGCAAGCGCGCAGAGCAGCATCAGCCAGCCGCCCATGGAGGAGCCGGCCAGGACGACGGGGCCCTCCAGCGAGTCGATCATCGCCAGTGCGTCGTCGCGCCAGCCGGCCAGGGTCTGGGCCTCGAACGCGCCGCCGCTCAGCCCGCAGCCGGCATAATCGAAGCGGAGCATCGCCCGGCCCTGAGCCTCGGCCCACGAATCGAGCGCGCTCGCCTTTCCGCCCTCCATGTCCGACATGTAGCCCGGCAGGAAGACGAGGGTTGGGCCGCGGCCTGGACGGCGGCGGAAGGCGAGTCTGCGGCCGGGGGCGGAGTCGAGATGATCGGGGGCGCTCATCGGCCGGCTCTAGCAAGGACGGCGAAGCTGTCACGTCCCTTGCCGTCATTCCGGAATCCATGAACACGGCCCGCGGAAAGCTCGATCGACGCTGTTCATGGATCCCGGCCTTCGCCGGGATGACGGCAGGAAGCGCGCCGGGGGTGGAGAAGCCGCGAGCCTGTCGCTACATGCACCGGATCATGACAGAGCAATTCAAGATCAAGCTTCCCGACGGCTCCGTTCGCGAGGTCGAGCCGGGCACCACTCCGGCCGATATCGCGGCGGCGATCGGGCCTGGCCTGGCCAAGGCCGCGATGGCGGCTCGGGTCAACGGCGAGGTGCGCGACATCAACCGGCCGCTGGAGGGCGATTCCGAGCTGGCGCTGATCACCGCCCGCGACGAGGCCGACGCGCTCGAGCTGGTGCGGCACGATTACGCCCACATCCTCGCCGAGGCGGTCCAGAACCTGTTCCCGGGGACGCAGATCACGTTCGGGCCGGCGACCGACGACGGCTTCTACTACGATTTCGCCCCGGCGCCCGGGCGCGGTCCGTTCACCGAGGAGGACTTGCCCGCGATCGAGGAGGAGATGCGGAGGGTCATCGCCCGCGACGAGCCGCTCGTCCGCGAGGTCTGGACCCGCGAGGACGTGCGCAAGCTGTTCCTCGAGCAGGGCGAGAGCTTCAAGGCCGAATGGGTGATGGAGCTGCCCGAGCACGAGACGATCACCATGTACCGGTCGGGCAAGTGGCTGGACCTGTGCCGCGGGCCGCACCTGGCCTCCACCGGCAAGGTCGACCCGCAGGCGTTCAAGCTGACCCGGGTGTCGGGCGCCTATTGGCGCGGCGACCAGAAGAACGCGATGCTGTCGCGGATCTACGGCACGGGCTGGCTCAACCGGAAGCAGCTCGAAGCGCATCTCACGCGGCTCGAGGAGGCGGCCAAGCGCGACCACCGCCGGATCGGCCAGGATATGGACCTGTTCCACCTCCAGTCCGAGGCGCACGGCTCGGTCTTCTGGCACCCGGCGGGCTTCGTCGTCTGGCGCCAGCTCGAAGCCTATATGCGCCGCCGGCTCGACGCCGCCGGCTATGCGGAAGTGAAGACCCCGCAGGTGATGGACGCCCGCCAGTGGGAACAGTCCGGCCACTGGGGCAAATATCGCGAGGCCATGTTCGTCATCCCGGACGAGGTCCCCAACACCGAGGACGAGGGGCCGATCATCTCGGGCGAGGGCGACTGGATGGCGCTCAAGCCGATGAACTGCCCAGCCCACGTCCTCATCTTCCGCCAGGGCATCAAGAGCTACCGCGACCTTCCGATCCGCCTGGCCGAGATGGGGGTGTGCCACAGGAACGAGCCGCACGGAGCGCTCCACGGAATCCTCCGGGTGCGCCAGTTCACCCAGGACGACGCCCACATCTTCTGCCGCGAGGACCAGCTCGTCGAGGAGGTGCGGCTGTTCATCGACCTGCTCGACACGGTCTACAAGGATCTCGGCTTTCCCGATTACGCCATCAAGCTGGCGCTCCGGCCGGAGAAGAGGTTCGGAAGCGAGGAGATGTGGGACTGGTCCGAGCAGTCGCTTCGCGACGCGGTCAAGGCGGCCGGGCGGGACAGCGAGGAGTTCGGCTGGGAGGAGCTTCCGGGCGAAGGCGCCTTCTACGCGCCCAAGCTCGAATTCCACCTCACCGACGCGATCGGGCGCACCTGGCAGGTGGGGACGATCCAGACCGACACGGTGCTTCCGGGGCGGCTGGACGCGAGCTACGTCGCCGAGGACGGGCAGCGGCACCGGCCGGTCATGCTCCACCGCGCCATATTGGGGTCGTTCGAGCGGTTCATCGGGATCCTCATCGAGCATCATGCCGGCCGATTCCCGCTTTGGCTCGCGCCGGTGCAGGCGGTGGTGGCGACGATCGTCTCCGAAGCCGACGATTATGCCCGCGAGGTCGCCGCGAAGCTGACCGACGCGGGCCTCCGGGTCGGGACCGACCTGCGCAACGAGAAGATCAACTACAAGGTACGCGAGCACAGCCTCGCCAAGGTCCCCAATCTGCTCGTGGTCGGCAAGCGCGAGGCTGAGGAAGGAACGGTGGCGCTGAGGCCGCTCGGCGAAGGCGCCCGGCAGGAGGTGCTGGGGCTGGAGGAAGCGGTGGCGAGGCTGGCCGCCGAGGCGCTGCCGCCGGATTTGAGATAGTCCGTCATCCCGGCGAAAGCCGGGACCTCAGGACGAGAAGTCTCGGCGGGTCTCCCCGAGGTCCCGGCTTTCGCCGGGATGACGGGCGGGCGCTTTCGCTTTCCGTCCAACTCGCGCGACCCTCGCGCAACAGAGCGCGCACAAAAGCGTTCGCGCTCCGTCCTTCGTCTTTCATTCGCCTTCCGGAACTACTAGGTGGGGCGCTGAACTTCAACGTCAGGAGACATTGTTATACGTCCGCCCATGATCCGGCGCCCGCAGGCGCCGCCCCTGAACGGCCCCCGCTTCAATGAATTCATCTCCGTGCCCAAGGTGCGCGTGATCGATGAGAATGGCGAGAATATCGGGGTGCTGCTGACCGCCGAAGCGATCGAGCAGGCCGCCGAAGTCGGCCTCGACCTCGTCGAGGTCTCGCCCAACGCCGATCCGCCGGTGTGCAAGTTCCTCGACGTCGGCAAGTTCAAATATGAGGCCCAGAAAAAGGCGAACCTCGCCCGCAAGTCGCAGAAGACGCAGGAGATCAAAGAGATCAAGATGCGTCCCAACATCGACGACCACGATTACGACACCAAGATGAAGAAGGTGAACGACTTCATCAAGGAAGGCGACAAGGTGAAGATCACCCTGCGCTTCCGAGGCCGCGAGCTTGCCCATGGCGAGCTCGGAATGCGGCTCCTGCAGCGGGTCCAGGCCGACGTGGCCGAGACGGCCAAGGTCGAGCAGCATCCGCGAATGGAAGGCCGCCAGATGCTGATGGTGCTGGCTCCGAAATAAGGACGGCTTCACGTCATCCCGGTGAAAGCCGGGACCCAGGACAAGAAGTCTCGGCGGGTCTCCCCGAGGTCCCGGCTTCCGCCGGGATGACGAACTGTGACCAAGCGCCGCTGACCTTCCCCTTACGGAAACGTCAGCTTTCCGTAACGGCATACGAAAATTGCAAGTTTCGTTTCGAAACTCTATTGTTGCGCGATTGCCATAAGGGCCGGAAACCCGCAGAAAAGTGCGGATTCCGGCTGGCAGGGCTCGACCCTTTTCAGTAGCTCTGGCCCCAAACCCAAAAGGGAGAGGGGAATATGTCGAAGTCCTTCTGGCTCGTTTCGGCCGGCCTGTGTGCGCTCACCGCGACTCCTGCTTTTGCTCAGGATCAGACCAGCCCCACCGGCGAACCCAGCCCGCTCGAGGAAGCGGGCGAAGTCAACGCCGCCGCCGACGTCGCCCCGGCCGATACGGTTGCGACCGAGGCGAACAGCGAAAGCGACATCGTCATCACCGCGCAGGGCCGCGCCCAGATCCTCCAGGACGTTCCGATCGCCGTCTCGGCGGTGTCGGCCCAGTCCCTTCAGAACAGCGGCGCGTCGGACATCCGCCAGCTGAACCAGCTCGCCCCGTCGCTTCTCGTTTCGTCGACCGGAAGCGAGGCGAACGGCTCGGCCCGAATCCGCGGAATCGGAACGGTCGGGGACAATCCCGGCCTCGAAAGCTCGGTCGCGGTGTTCGTCGACGGAGTCTACCGCTCGCGAAGCGGAGTCGGCCTCAACGAGCTCGGCGAGATCGAGCGGATCGAGGTTCTTCGCGGACCGCAGGGCACCCTGTTCGGCCGCAACGCCTCGGCCGGCCTGATCCACGTCATCAGCAAGAAGCCGAACATGAACGAGTTCGAAGGCTTCGGCTCGCTGACCTACGGCAATTACGACTACATCCGCGCCGACGCCGGGATCACCGGACCGATCGGCGAGTCCCTGGGCTTCCGTCTCGACGGAGTCTACGCACGCCGCGACGGCTTCTACAAGGACGTGAACAACGACCAGCGGGTGAACGACCGCAACCGCTTCTTCGTTCGCGGCCAGCTGATGTTCCAGCCCAACACCGACCTGTCGGTGCGCCTGATCGGCGACTATACGCGCCGCGAGGAGGCGTGCTGCGGCGCCGTCTATCTCGACCGCGACTTCAACCCGCTGATCGGCAATCTCAACGAGCCCGCGAACCCGATCCTGCAGCCGGGTGCAGTCCCGGGCCGGACCAACGACCAGGGCAACAACATCATCAACGTGCTTCGCGATCTCGGAACTCCGCTGATCGCCTTCAACGATCCGTTCAGCCGCAACATCTACGTCTCTCCGGGGCGCACCTACGAGGGCGACACGCGCGACTGGGGCCTGTCCGCCGAGGTCAATTACGACATCACGCCCGGAATCAGCCTCACCTCGATCACCGCCTATCGCGACTATGTCTCCGGCCAGCCCGGCGACATCGACTACAGCCCGGTCGACATCCTCTACCGCTCGCCGGTCAACGGCGGGCTCGAGCGGCAGTTCAAGACCTTTACCCAGGAGCTCAGGCTCCAGGGCAAGGCCTTCAACGACAAGCTCGACTGGCTGGTCGGCGGCTATTTCGCGGACGAGAGCCTCAAGGTCACCGACAACCTGCGGTTCGGAACGCAATATGGCCGCTTCGCCACTTGCCGGCTGCTCTCGGGCACCGGACTCGCCGGCTTCTACAGCCCGGGCACCCCGGGCTGCATCAGCCCGACCGGACGCGCGGTCATCAGCAACGCGCTCGCGCCGGGCATCCCGTCGCCGTTCGGAGCCGCCGGCCCGGGCATCCTCGCCGCCTTCGACCGGCTGGAATCGGTCAACGACAGGGGCAGCACGCTCGACACCTATCGGCAGGACAGCCGTAATTACGCGATCTTCACCCACAACATCTTCCACCTGAGCGACAAGCTCGCTCTCACCGTCGGCCTTCGCTACACGAACGAGAAGAAGGAGCTCGACGCGACCTTCGGCAACGACAACACGGCCTGCGTCGCGCAGCAGACGGCCCTCACCCCCTTCCTCGCAAATCCCGGCCTAGCCGCGCTCGCCGCCGGCCTGATCGGCCTCACCTGCCAGGGCAATTCGACGGCGGAGCTGAACGGAGTCTCGATCAGCGACGATCGCGGGGAGGACGAGTTCACCGGGACGGGCATCCTGTCGTACAAGTGGAGCCGCGACCTGATGGTCTATGCGAGCTACTCGCGCGGCTACAAGGCGGGCGGCTTCAACCTCGACCGCTCGGCTCTGAAGGGACCGATCACGGCCGTGGGCGGAGTTCCGACCACCACCTTCGCCGCCGTCGGCGGCGCCCAGGCGCTGGTCGGCAATCTCCAGTTCGATCCGGAGATCAACACCGCCTACGAGATCGGCGCCAAGTTCTCGCGCGGTCCGGTCACCCTCAACGCGGTGCTGTTCCGCCAGGACTTCAAGAACTTCCAGCTCAACACGTTCAACGGCTCCGTCTTCCTGGTGCAGACGATCAACGGCTGCGGAGTGGACCTTGCGGGAGCGGACCGGGATCAGAGCATCCTTCCGGGCGCTCCGAACTATACCCCGCCGCCGGCGACCGTTCCGTTCGCCAATCCGGCCGCCGCGACGGGCGCCTGCCCGGCCGGCGAAGTCGGCTACGGAGTCCGCTCCGAAGGACTCGAGCTCGAAAGCGCGCTTCGGGTCCGCCGCGGGCTCAACGTCACTCTAGGCCTCACCTACGCCAACACGCGCTACCGGTCTCAGCTGGTCGGCAACGACACCGGGGCTCCGCTCGACCCGGCGCTTCGCAAGCTGCCCGGCGACAACCTCTCCAACGCACCGGAGATCGTCGTCACCAGCTCGCTCGCCTGGACCCCGCGCCTCGGCAATTCGGGGATGACGGGGCTGTTCTACATCGACGGCCGGCTGACCGACGACTTCAACACCGGCTCCGACCTGTTCCCGCAGAAGGAGCAGGACAGCTACGCGGTGTTCAACGCCCGGGTCGGGATCCGCGGCAAGGGCGAGCGCTGGGCGATCGAGGCCTGGGCCCAGAACATCTTCAACGTCGGCTACACCCAGGTGGCGTTCAACTCGCCCTTCCAAGAAGGCGCGCGCACCGCGGCCTTCGCGGATCCGCAATATCCGGGCGGGCGGCAGATCTTCTCCGCCTTCCTCGCCGAGCCGCGCACCTTCGGCCTGACGGGGCGGTTCCGGTTCTGATTGCTTAAATCCTCCCCGAAATTTCTCGGGGAGGGGACCGCGCGAAGCGCGGTGGAGGGGTTCTTCGGACTCCGGAAAAGCCCCTCCACCACCCTTCGGGTGGTCCCCCTCCCCTGCAAATGCAGGGGAGGATTCTTTCCGTCAGGTCGCGAACCCAGGATCCATACGATACGCCTTGCGCAGCAGCGCCGGCCAGGCCAGCGCTCGGGCGGCCATCTTCAGCCCCATCTTGCCCTGCTGGGCGGTGACCTCCGGCGAGCCCTGGGGCGGGGTGTTGAGATTGCCCTCGCCGGCGGACAAAGCGAGGATCTGCGCCTCGCAGGCGCGTTCCAGGAAATAGATCTTCACGAAGGCCTCGCCGACAGTCTCGCCGACCGCGAGCGTGCCGTGGTTGCGAAGAAGCATCGCGCCCTTGGAGCCGAGGTCGGCGACGATCCGCTCGCGTTCGTCGAGGTCCACGGCCACCCCTTCATAGTCGTGATAGGCGACCTCGTCGCGGATCAGCATCGCCGTCTGGGTGAGCGGCAGAAGCCCCTCGCCGTGGGCGGACACGGCCTGGCCGTGCGGCGTGTGGAGGTGGATTACGGCCTGCGCGTCCTCGCGGGCCATGTGGATCGCGGAGTGGATGGTGAAGCCCGCGGCGTTGGTCATGAAAGGCGTGTCGCCGATCGGGTTGCCGTCCATTCCGACCTTGACCAGGCTCGACGCCGTCACCTCCTCGAACATCAGCTGATAGGGGTTGAGCAGGAAATGATGCTCCGGCCCCGGGACCCGGGCGGAGAGGTGGGTGAAGATGAGATCGTCCCAGCCGTAATGCGCGACCAGCCGGTAGGCGGCGGCGAGATCGACCCGGATCTTCCATTCCTCGGCCGGCACCCGGTCCCTCATCGGCGGGATGTCGAGCTTTTCGAGGGGCGCCACGTCCATGTCCCGGCCAATCGCGTCAACGCGTCCCATCATCGTCTCCCGGCTAAGCCTTCGCTCTATGCCCCGACGGAGCGGCAAATTCTATCCTTGCGCGCGATCGCGGCGTCTTCATGCTAGGATGGATGCAAGGGGGAACGTGGGAATGGACGACAAGGCGGCGATCAGCTCGGACGTGGTCAACCGGATCCTCTACGGCTGCGGCGACCGCCAGCGCTACACCCAGGAAACGCCGATCCTGGTGGAGGTATGGCAGCGCTACGCGGCCGAGCCCGGGGCGCCTCAGGACCTGCTGATCACTCCGCTCGAGTCGACCTCGGCGGTCGCCTTGCTTCGCGACCTGCTCGCGGCCGACGGCGACGACGACAAGCAGGCCCTCCGCAAGCAGTCGCGCTTCGCCCCGCTGCAAAGCTTCCTCGCCGCCCGGCTGACGTTCGGACAGCTCATCCATTATCTTCTTCCCCGCACCCAGTGGGCCGGGAAGGCGTGGGGGGTGTTCGAGGAGAAGGCGACGGCCGACTTCGCCGACATCGCATTCCGGCAGGTCTTGGTGTCCGCGCTGAGCGCGGAGGCCCGCAAGGACTACAAGCTCGTCGCCGGGTTCGCGGCCGCGGACCGGGACGAAGCGCCGCTCCGCGGCGAGCTGCTCGACATCGCGCGGATCCTGACGCTGACGGCGATCATCCTGGTCGCGGAAGATTCCGGGCTCGAGCGGATCACCCAGGTCCGCGAGCTTTACGACTCTCGCGAAAAGATCGTCGCCCGGACCGCCGAGCTGCTCAAGCGGCTGCCCGGAATGGCCCGGGCCACGAAGGACGAGGCGCCTCTGATCTGGAGGATCGCGAGCAACCGCCCGATCCGCCTCGCGGACGAATATTCGAGGGCGACGGTCAAGGCGGACGCCGCCTTCCGACTGTTCGACGTAAAGTGCGCGAAGATCACCTGGGCGGTGGTCGATTCCGGGGTAGACCGGGATCATCCCGGCTTCCGCCGCGATCCGACGGATCCCGAATCCCCGAGCCGGGTCGTCAAGACGTACGATTTCTCGATTCTCCGCGAGCTGCTCGATCCGGCCTTCGATCCCCGCTCGACCGACGAGGAAAGCGGCGCCTTCAAGACCGCCCGGGAGCGAAGCGGGCTCCCGCCGGAGGAAGCGGCTCGGCTTCTCGAAAACATCCACCAATCCTACGAGACCGAGATGCTCGACTGGTCGTCGATCGAGCCGCTGCTGACATGGAAGAAGCCCGAAGCTCCGACCGACGGCCACGGCACCCATGTCGCGGGAATCATCGGCGCCGACATGCGCGAAAAGGACGATCCCGGCAAAATCGTCGTCCAGGGCCTGTGCCCGGACATCGCAATCATGGACTTCAGGATCATCTCGGACACGATCGACAATACCGAGTTCGCGGTGATCGGAGCGCTTCAGCTGATCCGCTACCTCAACAGCCACAACCAGTATATCGTCGTCCACGGCGCCAATCTCAGCCTCTCCATACCCCATGTGGTCGAGAGCTTCGCCTGCGGCCGCACTCCGGTGTGTGACGAATGCGAGCGGCTCGTGGGCGCCGGAGTCACGGTGGTCGCCGCGGCCGGCAATTACGGCTATCACAAATATCTGACCGAGAAGGGCACGTTCGCGGGCTACGCCACGCTCAGCATCACCGATCCCGGCAATGCGGACGGGGTCATCACCGTCGGATCGACCCATCGGCGCGATCCCCACACCTACGGCGTCTCCTATTTCTCGAGCCGCGGTCCGACCGGCGACGGACGGATGAAGCCCGATCTGGTGGCGCCCGGCGAGAAGATCCACAGCACCCTGCCCAACGGGGAGACCGGAGCGCTCGACGGGACCAGCCAGGCGGCGCCCCACGTCAGCGCCGCGGCCGCGATGCTGATGGCGCGCTATCCCGAGCTGAACCGCGATCCCCGGCGGATCAAGCGCTTGCTGTGCGACAGCGCGACCGATCTCGGCCGCGAGCGGGCCTTCCAGGGCCATGGGCTGCTCGACACTCTGCGCGCCCTGCAATCCTATTGAAGGAGAATCTATGGCCGCCGAATTCTTCACGCTCGAGGCCGTGCCGGCACGCTATGGCGACTGCCTCCTCCTCCATTACGGAACCGAGGACGAGCCAGGCCTGGCGCTGATCGACGGCGGCCCCGACCAGGTCTGGAAGCCCTTCCTCGAAAAAAGGCTCGCGGAACTGCGCGACCGGCGCGGCGAGGATTTCCGGATCGACCTTCTGATGGTCAGCCACATCGACGACGATCACGTCCTCGGGATCGGCGAATTGGCGAGCGCCTGGCGCTCCGCGAAGGCCGCGGGCGAGAGGTGGCCCTATCCGGTGAAGCAGGCCTGGTTCAACAGCTTCGAGCGGATCTCCAATGCGAGGAATCTCGGCGCAGTCACCGCCTCCGTGACCGCCTCGACCGGGGCGGCGACCCTTCGCGACCTCGATCTCGACCGGCCGGAAATCCGAAATCCCAACAAAAGCGAGGCGCTCGCCGGCCTCAAGGTGCTCGCAAGCGTCGCCAACGCAAGCAACCTGCGCAAGGACCTGAAGGCGCTTGGAGTGCCGATCAACCGGGGATTCGCCGGCGATCTCGTCCGGCCCGGAGCCGGGCCGGCCATTCCGTTCGAGCTCGGTCCGGAGCTCACCTTCCACATCGCCGCGCCGCTTGCCAGGCAGCTCGAGAGGCTGCAGCTCAAGTTCGCCCGCGATCTCGCTCCGGAAGACGCGCTCGCGGCCTATACCGACGGCTCGGTCCCCAACCTCTCGAGCATCGCCGCGCTCGCTTGTTACAAGGGCAGGACGATGCTTCTGACGGGGGACGCGCGCGGCGATTATCTGATCGAAGGGCTGAAGGGGGAGGGCCTTCTCGCCGACGGGGGAACGCTCCACGTCGACATATTGAAGATGCCGCACCACGGCTCCGACCGGAACGTCGATCCCGACTTCTTCGCGACCGTCACCGCCGACCATTATGTCGTCTCCGCCGACGGCACCTTCGGCAATCCCGACCGGCCGACCCTGGAGACGCTCATCGAGCGGCGTGGCAAGGCGGCCGAATATGTCATCCATCTCACCTATCCGCTCGCCCGGATCGACGCTCGCCGGAAGGAGATATGGGAGAAGAAGGAGGGCAGGCGCGCCTGGAACCCGGAAGAGGACGACCTCGCGGCGCTGTTCCGCCGGAAGTGGGACGAGGGCTACCGCTTCAAGCTGTCGGCACCCGCGGCCGCCGGGCAGTCGGAGAGGGTGGACCTGCTGGAGCCGTTGGGCTTCTAGGTCGGGATCGCTCGGACCGACCCACTCGCCCCCCCCGCGTCATCCCGGCGAAAGCCGGGACCTCAGGACGAGAAGTCACCGTGGGTCTCCCCGAGGTCCCGGCTTTCGCCGGGATGACGGGCGCTAGGCTCGCACCCGATCCGGATGCGCCGCGGCGAAGGCCTCCAGGCCGCACGCCTCCTTATCCACCCGGACCAGGGTCGGATAATCGTCCAAAGGCACCTCGAAGCGGCGGGCGTTGAACATTTGCGGGACGAGGCAGATGTCGGCGAGGGTCGCGGAGTCGCCGAACAGGAACCGCCCGGCCCGAGGCGCCGCCATCGCCTCCAGGGCGGCGAAGCCTTCGCCCACCCAATGGCCGTACCAGGAATCGCGCGCCTCCTGCGGCTGGCCGAGCGGGCCCGACAGATATTTGAGGACCCGAAGATTGTTGAGCGGATGGATGTCGCAGGCGACGGCCAACGCCATCGCCCGGACATGGGCCGCGCCGGCCGCGCCGGCCGGAACCAGCGCAGGCTCGGGCCGGGTGGAGTCGAGATACTCGACGATCGCGAGGCTCTGGGTCAGAAGCCGCCCGTCTATCTCGAGCGCCGGGATCAGGCCCTGAGGGTTGACCGCCCGATATTCCGGCCCCTTCTGGCCTCCCTCGACGAGGTTGACCGGCACCGCCTCGTAATCGACGCCCTTCACGTTGAGCGCGATCCGCACCCGGTAGCAGGCCGAGGAGCGGAAATAGTCGAACAGGCGGGGTCTGGTCATGCCGCTCACGCTAGGGCCTGTGCTCCCGGCCGGCAACGGGCAGGGCGGAGCCTCCTTCCCCTCTCCCGTCCTTCACGGGAGAGGAGGGGCCCAAGCCGAAGGCTTGGGAGGTGAGGGTCTTCTCCGAAGCGGGAGTACAGACCCTCACCTCCCACCGCTTCGCGGCGGGCCCCTCCTCTCCCGCGAAAGCGGGAGAGGGGCTGATGCCGTCAATCGTCGCCCGCTTGCGCTTCAACCGCCCGCCCGGTTACGGCTCGGCCTCGACATGAGGAGCTTGGCACTTGTCCGGGACTAAAGCGAAGAAGACCGTATTCTCCGGAATCCAGCCCACCGGCGGTCTTCACCTGGGCAATTATATCGGCGCGGTGTCGCTGTGGGTCCGGGAGCAGGACAAGCATGACAACATCTTCTGCATCGTCGACCTGCACGCCTTGACCGTTCCCGAAGCGATCCAGGCGGAGCGGCTGAGATCCAATTCGCTCGACGTCGCGGCGCTCTACCTCGCCTGCGGGATCGACCCCGAAAAGTCCCTGGTCTTCCTCCAGAGCCACGTCCGTCAGCATTCCGAGCTCGCCTGGATCCTCAACTGCGTCACTCCGATGGGCTGGATGAACCGGATGACCCAGTTCAAGTCCAAGTCGGAAGGGACGGACAGCGTCGGGGTCGGCCTCTATTCCTATCCGATCCTCCAGGCCGCCGACATCCTCCTCTACCATACCGACCTGGTTCCGGTCGGCGAGGACCAGCGCCAGCATATCGAGATCACCCAGGATATCGCCCAGCGCTTCACCCATCTGTTCGGCTACCCGTTCACCCGGCCGGAGATCATGGTCCAGAAGGTGGGGGCCCGGATCATGGGCCTCGACGATCCCGAATCGAAGATGTCGAAGAGCTCGGACAAGCCCGGCCACGCCATCGGCCTTCTCGACCCTCCGGCGGCGATCCTCAAGAAGCTCAAGTCCGCCAAGACGGATTCCCGGTCCTCGGTCGACGCCGCCGATCTGTCCGCGGGGGTCAGGAACCTCGTCACCCTCTACCACGCCTTTGCCGGCGGAAGCTGGGAGGAGGCGCTGAAGCACTTCGACGGGCAGGGCTACGGATATCTCAAGACCGGGGTAGCCGAGGCGGTGATCGCGGGGCTCGAGCCGATACAAAGCCGGTTCGCCGACATCCGCGGCGACGAAGCCGGCCTCGTCGCCTTCCTCCGCCGCTCGGGCGAGGCGGCGGCCGAGAGGGCCGAGGCGACGATGAGGGACGTGAGGGCGGCCGTGGGGACGTGGTGACTCCTAAATCCTCCCCTGCATTTGCAGGGGAGGGGGACCAGGCGAAGCCTGGTGGAGGGGCCTTACTACCTTCGAAGAACCCCTCCACCGCGCTGCGCCGAAGGCGCAGTTTATCCAGAGCGACGCCGCAGGCGGCGTCGAAGGGCGCGGTCCCCCTCCCCGAGAAATCTCGGGGAGGACCACAACCGGCTTACTCTCCCTCTTCTTCCTCGAACTGGACGGCGACGTCGCCATTGGCGGAAAGGCGCACCTTGTCTCCCTCGACTCCGGCGACGAGCCCGAGCGAGATATAATGGTGGTGCCCCCGGTGTGAGCCCTGGCCGCTGTCGGCCTTGGTCAGCTTGATCCGCCCGCCGTCCACCTTGTCGACGGTTCCGACATGGACTCCGTCCGCGCCGATGACTTCCATATGCTCCTGGATCGATTCCGCTGCGTTCATGCATCTGCTCCTTTGTTCAGGCTTGGTCGGGAATGAAGCGCCGCACCCAGGCGGCGAAGGCGGCGAGGTAGCGGGCCAGGTAGCGGCCGGTCTCCGGGTCGGTCAAATCGCCTTCTGAATCGAACTTCTCGTGCGCCCTGGCGACCAGCAATTCGGGCTGGGGCATGCAATAGCTGTCGGTGAACTCGAAGGCCTGGCGAAGCTGGCTCTGGCCCCGGGCGGATCCGGTGCTTCCGGGGGAGGCTCCGATGATCCCGACCGGCTTCCCGCCGAGCGGAGCGGCGCGGGGCGGCCGCGACGCCCAGTCGACCGCGTTCTTCATCACGCCCGGGACCCCGTGATTATATTCCGGAGTCGCCATCAGGATTCCGTCGGCGGCGGCGATTGCGAGCTTCAGCCGGGCGACCGGCTCCGGATCGCCCTCGGCTTCGACGTCGCCATTGTAGAGCGGGATTTCGGCCAGGTCGAAGATCGCGATCCGCATCCCTTCGGGCGCGAGCCGCTCGGCGGCTCGAAGCAAGGCGCGATTGTAGGAACCCCGGCGAAGGCTTCCGGCGAAAGCCAGGATCGCGAGCTCCGCCATTCAGGCCCGAACCGAGAGCGGCTCGACCGCGATCTCGGCCGGCGGACGGGCCAGATAGGCGTGGAGCGCGGCGACGACCTGGGCCCCGTCGCCGACCGCGGCCGCCACCCGCTTGACCGACTCGGCCCTGACGTCCCCGACCGCGAAGACTCCCGGCCGGCTGGTCTCGAGCGGAAGGCAGCCGGACCGGGCTTGCGGTCCGGTCACGACGAATCCGCGCGGATCGAGCTTCAGGCCGGAGCCGTGGAGCCAGTCGGTATTGGGATCGGCGCCGATGAACAGGAAGAGATGGCGGCAGGCGCGGCGAACCTCGGCCTGCGACCCCCGGGCCTTCCAGCAAATCGTTTCAAGCGCGCGGTCGCTGCCGTCGAGGGCCGAGACCTCGGCGCCCACGACCAGCTCGACATTGGCCAGGTTGGCGATCCGCTCGACCAGATAGGCGGACATCGTCTCGCCGAGCGGACGCCGGGCGATGAGAGTGACGTGGCGGGCGTGGCTCGCGATGAAGACCACCGCCTGGCCCGCGGAATTGCCGCCGCCGACCAGCGCGACGTCCTGCCCGGCGACCAGCTTCGCTTCCAGCGGCGAAGCCCAGTAATGGACCGACGAGCCCTCGAAATCCTCGAGGTTCGACACCGCGGGGCGTCGGTAGCGGGCGCCGGTCGCGAGCACGATGGCCCGGGCCCGGATCCGTTCGCCGTTGGCGAGGCTCAGCCGGCGCCCTCCGCCGTCGTCGCATTCCAGCTTCACCGCCTCGTCGGGGATCGCCATCTCGACTCCGAACTTGCGGGCCTGGTTGAACGCCCGTCCCATCAGGGCCATCCCCGAAATGCCGGTCGGAAAGCCGAGATAATTTTCGATCCGGGCCGAGGCTCCGGCCTGGCCGCCGAAGGCGCGGCAGTCGAGCACCAGCACGCTCAGCCCTTCGGAGGCGGCGTAGACCGCGGTTGCGAGGCCGGCCGGCCCGGCGCCGATAACGGCGACGTCGAACATCCGGTCCGGATCGATCGGCCCGACCAGGCCGAGGCAGCGGGCGAGGCAGGCCTCGGTCGGGTTTCGAAGCAGCTGGCCGTTCGGGCAGAGCACCATGGGAAGCTCTTCGGAAGCGACCTGGAAACGCTCGACGAGCGTGCGCGCGCAGGAATCCTTGTCCGGGTCCAGCCGCTGGTGGGGATGGCCGTTGCGGGAGAGATAGGTTTCGAGCCTGAGCAGGTCGGCATCCCCCTCGCGGCCGACCAGGATCGGCCCGCCGGTGCCGCTCTCGATCAGCCCGACCCGCCGAAGGATCAGGGCGCGCATGATGAGCTCGCCGAGCTCCGCCTCGGCGACCAGAAGCGCCCGAAGCCGATCGGGCGGGATCACCACCGCTTCCACCGGTCCGAGCGCCTGGGCGTCGACCAGCGCCGGCTGCCCCGACAATTGGGCAAGCTCTCCGACGAACGCGCCGGGCCTGTGGGTGACGATGAGCTGTCCGGCCCCGTCGTCGGAGGCGCGTCGCGTGATGTCGACTTCGCCGGCCAGGATCAGGCAGAGGCCGTGGCCGCTCTGGCCGCTGCGCACCAGCATCTCGCCGGACTCGAAGCTTCGCCGGCTTCCGAAGCGCTCGAGACGTTCCATCTGGGCCGGCGAAAGCAATGGATATCTCTGCTCGGTCCGGCTGTCGCCGATCGGCGGGCTCGACCGGCCTTGGAGCGGGGATTCGACCATGGCATGGGTCTAGGCCAGGTCGCCCTCGACCGGAAGGGCATGGATCTCGGCTTTCAACTTCTCACAGGCCGAGGCGGGACTGGGCTTCTATTCGAAGAGCTTCGGCAAACCGCGCCGCGGCTTGTAACCGGACGCTTCCGGCACGACCTGCGTCAGGCCAAGGAGAGCGCCAATGACCACCGCAACGTCCCGCTCGGGATTCGATATCGAACCGCTGGACCCTGCCCGCCGCGACGTCGTCGCCGCCCGGCTCACCCGAGAAGAGCGTCGGGTGATCCTCGACCAGGGCACGGAGCCCGCTTTCTGCGGGACACTGCTCAACAACAAGTCCGCCGGGATCTACGCCTGCCGGCTCTGCGGGCTTCCACTCTTCCGGTCCGACGGGAAGTTCGAGAGCGGCACCGGTTGGCCGAGCTTCACACGGCCGTTCGATCCGGAGCATGTCCGCGAGATCGAGGACCGCGCCTACGGGATGGTGCGCACCGAGATCCGCTGCGCCCGCTGCGACGGCCATCTCGGCCACGTCTTCCCGGACGGCCCGCCGCCGACCGGGCTTCGCTACTGCCTCAATTCGGTTTCGCTCGAGTTCTTCGACAACGAGGACGAGATCGAGCAGCGGACGAATGCCGGCGGATAGCTGAACCGGACAGCCGTCATTGCGAGCCCTTCGACGCCGCCTGCGGCGGCGCTCAGGATAAACTTCTGCTGCGCAGAAGCGAAGCAATCCAGTTCCGCGCCTCCCACGCTGGATTGCTTCGTCGCTTCACTCCTCGCAATGACGGGTCAAGCCGCCCGCGATTTCTCCATCGCCTCCGACGCCTCGAGCCAGCGCCGCTCCGCCTCGGCGAGCTTCGAGCCCGTCTCGGCGAGGAGCTTCATCAGCTCGCTCATCGTGCGCTTCGAATCCTCCGCGCCGGCCGAGGCCGGGTCGAACATCGCCCGCTCGATCTCCGTCTTGCGCTTCTCGAGCCTCGCGATCTCCGCCTCGGCGGCCTGGGCCGTCTTGCGCAGCGACTGGCCCTGGGCACGCGCC
>DASVSP010000047.1:0-11860 GCA_036388065.1 Allosphingosinicella sp. | reverse complement strand
GCGCGTTTTCCAACGGGCTCTAAGCGTGTTGGCGGTCGCTTACCCGGTTCCTATCTAAGGCAAAATACGGAAGGATCAGCATGACCGAATATGTGACGCTGGCGGGGGGCTGTTTCTGGTGCACCGAAGCGGTGTTCAAGGACGTGATCGGGATCACCCGCGTCGAGAGCGGCTACATCGGCGGCACCGTCGCCGATCCGACGTACCGGCAGGTCTGCGGCGGCGACACCGGACATGCCGAGGCGATCCGGCTGACCTTCGATCCGGACATCATCTCCTACGACGAGATCCTCGACCTGTTCTTCGCCACCCACGATCCGACCCAGCTCAATCGCCAGGGCAACGATGTCGGCACCCAATATCGGTCCGCCGTCTTCCCGCTCTCGAGCGACCAGGAAGCCGCGGTCCATCGGGCGATGGAACGTGCGCGAGCGGACTGGCCGGCGCCCATCGTGACCACGGTGGAGCCGGCCTCGGACTGGTGGCCGGCGGAGGATTATCATCAGGATTATTGGGCGGGCGAAGGCCAGCGCAACCCCTATTGCCTCGCAATCATCCCGCCCAAGCTCAAGAAGCTTCGAAAGAGCTTCGCCCACCGGGTGAAGAGCGAGGCGGCGGGCGCGGCCTGAAACGCGGCAGGCGATCTTCACGGCGGCGTGCGCGCCGCTTCCTTGGTTCTCAATCGCCTTTCCAATAAAATATACGAAAAGCGATTGCGGGCCAAAGACTTCTGTGTAACGTCCACATGATCGGCGGCGGGGGCTGCCGATTATTGGGGGACACATCGTGAAACGCTATCTTACCATTTGCGGCCTCGCGGCCGTTTCTATGCTTCTGCCTGCCTGCGCGACAGTCACGCGCGGCACTTCGCAGAAATATGTGATCGAATCGTCGCCGGCCGAGGCGCAGGTGGCACTGTCCACGGGCCAGAAGTGCACGACGCCGTGCAAGCTCAAGCTGAAGCGCAAGCGCGGCTTCACCGCCAGCTTCACCAAGCCCGGCTACCAGCCGCTGACGGCCCAGGTTAAGAGCAAGTTCTCGGGCGGTGGCGCGGCCGCCGGTGCGGGCAACATCCTGATGGGCGGAATCATCGGTGGAGCGATCGACGGCGCGAACGGCGCCATGAACAATCTGACGCCCAATCCGCTTAAGGTAACGCTCGTCGAGGTCGGCGACACCGTGAATGTCGGCAATGCCGGCGACGCCCCGGTCGTCAACGCGGCCCCCGACGGAGTTCAGCCGAACCCGCAATTCTGATATTCGGCTCCACGAGAATGGAAAAGGGGCGGCTTCGGCCGCCCCTTTTTTCGTTCAGCCGCCGAACTTCGAAAGCAGCAATCCCCATAGACCGGCTTGAAGGGCGAACGGAATCAATCTTCTCCTCTCGGCGCGGCGGCGCGGCGGAGGCGGTCGTTGATGGCGAGGCCGATGCCCCGGTTCGGGATCGGGGCGACGGCGATTTTCGGAGGCGGTTTAGAATCGGCGCGGTGGAGGGCGTCGAAAAGGCGGGCGGCGGCTTCGTCGAGATCGCCGGTGGGGGAAAGGTTGTCGTCGCCGCCCAGAGCGCCGAAGCCGATCAGCCATTCGTCGGAATCTGCGGTCCCGGCGCCGAGGCGCAACGGCTTGGCCGGAGCATAATGGCTGGCGAGCTGCCCCGGGGCCTCGATCCTCCCCGCCCTGGAAGGGAGCGGCTGGGGGTGGGCGCCAGCGTCGGCGAGGCGATCGGAGTCCGGGTTTCGGCCGCCTTCGGCAGACCCTCGATTCCCTCCCTCCCAGGGCGGGGAGAGTGCGGCTTCGATGGCATCGAAGTTTATCGGCCCCGGCCTGAGCAGCCTCGCCCCACTCTCCTCCACCGCGACGATGGTCGACTCCAGCCCCCTCTGCGTCGGCCCGCCGTCGAGGATGAGAGCGATCCGCCCCCCCAGGCTTGCAAGCACATGCTCGGCGCGGGTCGGGCTGATTGCGCCGCTTGTATTGGCCGAGGGCGCGGCGAGCGGGCGGCCGACGGCGGCGAGGAGCCGCCGAATCGCCGGATGGGCGGGGCAGCGAAGCGCCACCGTCCCCAGGCCGGCGGTGACCGCGGCGGCCAGGCCGCTGTCGCCGCGCACCGGTACCACGAGGGTCAGAGCGCCCGGCCAGAAGGCGTCCGCGAGGGCTCGCGCCTCCCGCGGGAATATCCCCAGCCTTTCCGCCTCGGCGACGTCCTTCACATGGACGATGAGCGGGTTGAACGAGGGCCGGCCTTTGGCGGCGTAGATCCGAGCGACCGCTTCGGGACGGGTGGCGTCGGCGGCCAGTCCGTAGACGGTCTCGGTGGGGACGGCGACCGGGAAACCCGCGAGGATGAGCCGGGTCGCCTCCGCGATTCCGGCTTCGTCGGGAGGACGGACCTGGGTCTCGAACGGCGGGTTTTGCGGCTCCACCCGGGCGGGCTATAGCGGCCTCCACCGCCGCGCAACCCGAAGGCTCCCGATGACCTATACGCCTCCCGTCGCAGACCAGCGTTTCGTTCTCCGCCATATCGTCGGGATGGAGGAGCTTTCGGTCAACGCCCCCTTCGCCGAGGCCACCCCCGACCTGGTCGACGCCATTCTCGAAGGCGCGGGCGAGTTCGCCGCGGGCGAGTTCGCGCCGCTCAACCGGGTCGGCGACCAGGTCGGCGCGAAATGGTCGGCCGAGGGGGTCACCATGCCGCCCGGCTTCCGCGAGGCATATCGCGCCTATGTCGAGGGCGGCTGGGGCACTTTGGCGGGACCGCCGGAACAAGGCGGGCAGGGGCTTCCGCTCGTCCTCGCGACGGTGGTGATGGAGGATCTGGGATCCGCCAACATGGCCTTCTCGCTGGTCACGATGCTCAGCGCCGGAGCGGTCGAGGCGTTGAAGCATCACGGTTCGCCCGAGATGCAGGCGCAGTGGCTTCCCAAGCTGGTCAGCGGCGAGTGGACCGGGACGATGAACCTCACCGAGCCGCAGGCGGGCTCCGACGTCGGGGCTCTCAAGAGCCGGGCGGAGCCGGCCGGCGACGGAAGCTGGCGGGTGAGCGGCCAGAAGATCTACATCACCTTCGGGGATCACGACCTCGCCGACAATATCGTCCACCTCGTGCTCGCCCGCACTCCCGGAGCGCCGCCCGGGACCAAGGGGATTTCCCTCTTCCTGGTGCCCAAGGTCCTCGCCGACGGGTCGGCCAACGACGTGAGGTGCGTGTCGATCGAGCACAAGCTGGGGATCCACGCCTCGCCGACCTGCGTGATGGCGTTCGGCGACAATGGCGAGTGCCGGGGCTGGCTGATCGGCGAGGAGTTGGGCGGGATGCGTGCGATGTTCACGATGATGAACAACGCCAGGCTGAACGTCGGGCTTCAGGGCGTGTCGATCGGAGAGCGGGCGACCCAGGCGGCGATCGCCTATGCGCGGCAGAGGGTCCAGGGCGTCCGCGAAGGGCGGCCGGCCGCGATCGCCGACCATCCGGACGTCCGCCGGATGCTGCTCCGGATGGCGGCTCTGACCCAGGCGGCCAGGGCGCTTTGCTATTATGCGGCGGGGCAGACGGACCGAGCCACACTCGGCGACCGGGCCGTGAAGGCCCGGGCGGACCTGCTCACGCCGCTGGTCAAGGCCTATGGCACCGACGTGGGCTGCGAGGTGGCGAGCCTCGGGGTGCAGGTCCATGGCGGCATGGGGTTCATCGAGGAGACGGGGGCTGCCCAGCTTTACCGGGATATCAGGATCGCGCCCATCTACGAGGGGACGAACGGGATCCAGGCGGCGGATCTGGTCGGCCGGAAGCTCGGCCTCGAGGGGGGCGAGACCCTCGCGAGGCTTGTGCGCGAGATTCGCCGCGAGTCGGACGGGGCCTTGCTCGAGCTTGCGGAAGTGGTCGAAGCTGTGGTCGAAAAGCTGATGGGGATGGGGCAAGAGGACCGCCTGGCGGGGTCCTATCCGTTCCTGACCATGCTCTCCACGCTCGTGTGCGGGTGGCTGATGCGGCGCCAGCTGGACGTGGTGGACGGTGGAGGAATCGCCGAAGATCGCCACTTTTTGACACTGAAGCGCTCGGCGTGCCGTTACTATCTCGACCAGGTCGTTCCCGAGGCCCGCGGGCTTGCCGCCCAGGCCACCGCCGGCGCCGCGCTCCTCTATCCGGAAGAGGAACTGTTCTCGGGCTGACCGTCCTTGCGTCCATTTTGGACCTATGTCATTAATTTAGCGGGGGACGCGCCTGGCTGGCGCGTCGAGGGGAGCGACGCCAATGGTCCAGCTTTACGCTCGCTCGGGCGGCGAGTCCGTCGTCAACACCACGACCCAGAATTTCCAGGGCATCCCGACCGTCACCCGGCTGAATTCGGGCGGCTATGTAGTCGTCTGGAGCGACTCGAGCCAGACCGGCGCCGATATCAGCAACTATGCGGTCAAGGCGCAGATATATGATTCGAACGGGCTGAAGGCCGGGGGCGAGTTCCAGGTCAACCTCACCTCGACCTCGGGCGCCCAGATGGTGGAAAGCGTCGCGGCGACTCCCAATGGCGGATTCGTCGCCGTCTACATGTCGACGAACAACCTGCTCAAGGCGCAGCGGTTCGACTCCTCGGGCGCTCCGGTCGGCGGGGAGCTCTCGATCAACGCGTTGAACTCCAACCATGTCAATATGGACGCCTCGGTCACCGTCCTGACCAATGGGGTCATGGTCGTCACATGGTCGAAGATGGACTACGTTTCCGGCCCGAATTACGGCCAGCACATCTACGCCAAGGCGTTCAACGTCGCCACCGGCGCCGCGCTCAGCGGAGAATTCCGGATCGATTCCTCGGGCGAAACCGGGACTTACCAGGTCACCCCATCGGTCACCGCCCTCGCGTCGGGCGGCTGGATCGCGACCTGGGCCGACAGCATCGGCAGCGAGACGGAGATCGTCGGTCAGGTGTTCGCCGCCAACGGAACCAAGGTCGGCGGCGAATTCCTGGTCAACACGACTACCGCGGGCAATCAACTCACGCCGGTCGTCACCGCACTGCAGGGCGGAGGGTTCGCGATCGCCTGGACGGACGGAGTCTTCGGCTATTCCGGGTCCGGGCCCGTCCCCCCCTCCTCGATCAAGGCGCAGGTCTTCACCGACCTGGGGGTCAAGGTCGGCGGCGAGATCCTCGTCAACAATATCGATTCCGGACCGCAGGGCGTGCCCGCCATTGACGGCCTCCCAGGCGGGGGCTTCGTCGTGACCTGGAACGACCAGAGCTTCAGCACCGGCGACCGCGACGGCCGAGCCGTCATGGCGAGGGTGTTCGATTCGTTGGGAGCGGCGGTCGGCGACCAGTTCATCGTCAACACCCTCGGGGAGGGCAACCAGGAGGCTCCGGCCGTCGCGGCCCTCGCTTCGGGCCGTTTCGTCGTCGCGTGGCACGGGCCCGGAAATTCAGGCGACGTCAGCAGCCAGCTGTTCGCGCCCCTCGCCGGCGGGGCCTCGGACATCGCCTTGTCGACGAGCGTCGTGCGCGAGACCAGCACCGGCAATTACGCCGTCGCGGCCCTGTCCGACAATGGCGGAGTCAACAGCGCCAAGACCTACACCCTGCTCGCCGATTCGACCGGCGGCGCCTTCCGGATCGACGGCGACAAGCTGGTGATCGCGAACAATGCGCTTCTCGACTACGAGACCGCGCCGTCCGCAAGCCTCACGGTCCGGGTGACCGACGTCAACGGCAACAGCTATCAGGAAGTGCTCGCGGTCGCGATCGCCGATGCCGCGATCGAAGATCGCTACAGCGCGGGCGCCGAATTCGTCGCGGCCGGCTCTCCCGGCGACCAGTTCGGCGCCGCAATCGGCCAGCTCGCTTCGGGCGGCTATGTCATGACCTGGGTGGACCGGGGCGGCGACGGCGGCGACGGCAGCGCCATGGCGGTCAAGGCGCAGCGCTTCGATTCCGCCGGGATCAAGGTGGGCGGGGAGATCCTCGTCAATACGAGCGCGACGGGGGACCAGCTCAATCCGGCGGCCGCCGGCCTGAAATCGGGCGGCTTCGTGGTCGTCTGGGAAGATGCAAGCGGGACCGGCGAGGCCGGATCGGGCGTGCGCGGCCAGAGGTTCGACTCTTCGGGCGCGATGGTTGGCGAAGAGTTTACCGTCAACTCGGTAACGATCGCGGACCAGGGCGTTCCGTCGGTGGCCGCGCTCGAGTCCGGCGGCTTCGTCGTCACCTGGACCGACCGCAGCACCACCGACCTGTACCCGAATGGTCAGTACGATATCCACGGGCAAATGTATGACGGCGCCGGAGCGAAAGTGGGCGGCGAGTTCGTCGTCAATACCAGCCTCCCGGCCGACCAGCGGGATTCGTCCGTCCAGGCGCTCCCGACCGGGGGCTTCATCGTCGCGTGGATCGACACCGCTTTCTACAACGTCGCCGTCCAGCGTTACGATTCCGCGGGCAGCAAGGTGGGCGGCGAGCTCCATGTCGGAAGCTTCATCAACCAGTTCGACTCCATCTCGATCGCCACTCTCGCGTCGGGCGGGTTCGTGGTGAGCTGGATCGCGGGCTTCAACGACGACGTCCGCGCCCAGGTCTTCGATCCCAACGGAGTGGCGCTCGGCGAGTCCTTCCTCGTCAATACCGAGACGTTCGGGCCGCAGCGCGGCACGACGGTCAGCGCCCTGCCCTGGGGCGGCTTCGTGATCAGCTGGTCGGACGCAAGCCTGAGGGGCGGCGACCACCTGGTGACCGGCATACGGGCGCAGATGTTCGATTCCGCCGGCGCGAGGATCGGCGAGGAGTTCGTCGTCAATACCGGAATCGAGGGCGGCCAGGCGGCGCCGGTCTCGACGGTGCTCGCCTCGGGCGGGTTCGTCCTGGGCTGGACCGACAGCGTCTTCGTCCAGTCCGTGAACAGCTCGGCCTACCTGACCACGATCGAGGGCCGGGTCTTCTCGCTGACCGACGGCAACGCCGGGAACGACGTCCTGAACGGCGATGACAACGCCAATGTCCTCGACGGCGGCGACGGAAACGACGTGATCAACGGCCTCGGCGGGGCCGACGCGCTCACCGGCGGCACCGGAAACGATCTGCTCGACGGCGGCTCGGGAGCGGATTCGATGGCTGGAGGCTCCGGCAACGATTCCTATTATGTCGACGATTCCGGCGACGTAGTGACCGAAAATGCGGGCGAAGGCACCGACGAGATCCGCACCGGCCTCGCCGCCTTCAGCCTCGCAGGCCTGCCCGACGTGGAGAATCTGACCGGCACCTCGACCCTTGGTCAGTCGCTGACCGGCAACGGCGCCTCCAACATCGTCAAGGCCGGCCCGGGCAACGACCTGGTCTTTCTCCAGTCGGGCGGCGACGACCAGGCGCTGGGCGATTCGGGCAACGACGTCTTCCTGTTCGGAGGGACCTTGAGCGGGGCGGACAGGGTCGACGGCGGCGCCGGCACCGACCAGATCGCCCTTCAGGGCGATTATGCCGGGGCCGAGGCGCTGGTGCTGGGCTCGAACCTGGTTTCGGTCGAGAACATCGCCATCCTGCCCGGCAACGACCTTCGCTTCGGCGATCCGGGCACCAATTTCTACGATTACGAGATCGTCGTCCAAAACGTCGCGGTCGCGACTGGAGTTCAGCTGGTGGTCGACGCCAACCGGCTTCGTCCGGGCGAGGACCTGACCTTCGACGGCTCGGCCGAGACCGACGGAAGCTTCTTCATCTACGGCGGCGGCGGCGACGATCGCCTCACCGGGGGAGCGAAGAACGACGTCTTCATCTTCGGCGGCCAGGGCCAGTGGGGCTCGGGCGACGTCGTCATCGGCGGCGCCGGGATCGACCAGCTTGCGCTTCGCGGAAACTATTCGATCACGTTCGGAGCCGGCCAGCTGGTCGGAGTCGAGCAGATCGGAATGGTCTCGGCCCAGGACACCCGCTACGGGGCGCTCGGCTCGAGCTACAGCTACGACCTGACGATGGTCGACGGCAACGTCGACGGAATCCAGATGACGGTGGACGCGTCTCCGCTGAGGGCGGGCGAGACCCTGACCTTCAATGGCTCGGCCGAGGACGACGGAAGCTTCCGGGTGTTCGGCGGCCGCGACAACGACACCATCGTCGGAAGCCAGAATGGGGACATCCTCGCCGGCAATGCCGGCGCCGACACCCTGACCGGCGGCGGCGGGGCGGACGTGTTCCGCTACCTCTCGACGTCGGACTCGACGTCGGGCGGGATGGACAAGATCCTCGACTTCGCTTCGGGGTCGGACAAGATCGACCTCAGCCGGATCGACGCCGACGTCCACGCCGCCGGCGACCAGGCCTTCCACCTCGTCGCCGGCTCAGCCTTCACCGGGGCCGGAGCGTCGTCGGCGGGCGAGCTCATCGTCCATGGCGGGTTCGGACTCTGGCGAATCGAGGGCGACACCGACGGAGACGGCAATGCCGACTTCTCGATCGAGGTCATCCTTGCTGGCGGCCTGCCGCCGGCCAGCAGCGACTTCCTGCTCTAGGCAGTGCTGATTTTATTGCCTATCTTCCGTCACTTATGCTAGCCGCGGAAACTGGGTAATCGGCAGCGCCGGCGGGGTTTGAACGAAATGGTTGAGACATATGCGAACGGCGCCTTTGCCGGGTCGGATTCCTTTCAGGTAAACGGGCAGACGGCCGGGATCCAGGAAGAGCCGGCGCTCGCCACCCTGGCCTCGGGGGGCTTCGTCGCCGTCTGGCGCGACAGTTTCAGCGCGATCAAGGGGCAGGTCTTCGACCGCCACGGCCAGAAGGTCGGCGCCGAGCTTCTGATCAGCAACCCCGTCGACGGCGATTCCAAACGCCTTCCGGACGTGATCGGACTGGCGGGCGGCGGCTTCGCGGTGGCCTGGACCGACCCCGACGGGTGGTCCGAATACCTGAAAATCCGGGTCTTCGACTCGGCCGGAGCTGCGCTCGGCAACGAGACCTTAGTCAGCGACCAGCCCGCCGGAATGCCGAGCCTGTCGGCGCTGAGCTCGGGCGGCTTCGTCGTCACGATGAACGCAGCGGCCACCGACGGCCTCGCCGCCCAGATTTTCGGAGCCTCGGGAAACAAGATCGGATCGCCGATCGCGATCGACGGATCGACCGGCAGCATTTCCGCCTCGGCCGGCCTCGCCGGAGGCGGCTTCGTCGTGACGTGGCAGGATTCGGCCATCGGCAATTCCGACGATTCCGATCCGTCGGCGGTGCGCGCTCAGATATTCGACTCAGCCGGGGCCAAGGTAGGCCCCGAGATCCTCGTCAACACCGTCACGGCCCACAGCCAGTCGCGTCCGGCGGTCACCGCACTGAGCGGCGGAGGCTTCGTCATCGGCTGGTCGGACGACAGCTCGCCGTTCGTCAACAAGACCGACGTCAAGGCTCAGATCTTCACCGCCTCCGGCGCCAGGGTCGGCGGCGAGTTCGACCTCGCCGCCCTGACCGCGAATTTCCAGGACGCAGTGAGCCTCGCCCCGACCGCCTCGGGCGGCTTCGTCGCGACCTGGCGCACCTCTCCCAACTCCGGCTATTCCTTCCAGGACGGCGACATCAAGGCCCAGGTCTTCGACGGGGCCGGAGTCCGGCTCGGCACCGAGTTCATGGTCAATGTCGGAACCGGCGGCGGGCAGGCTCATTCGCAGGTGGCGAGCTTCGGTTCAGGCGACCTCGTCGTGCTGTGGCAGGATTTCGCCGGATCCGTCGATTCCGAGATCAAGGCGCGGCTGCTTTTCTCCACCGTAACCGGAACCCCTGGCCCCGATACGATGGTCGGAACCGCGGACCGCGATTTCTTCTTCGGCGGCGAGGGTGACGATTTTCTCGACGGCGGCGCCGGGGCCGACGAGATGGCGGGCGGAGCCGGCAACGATCGCTACGTGGTCGACAATGAAGGCGACGTCGTCGTCGAGAAGCCCGGCGAGGGCATCGACGAGGTTCGAAGCCTCATCTGGCTCTATACCCTTCCCGACAATGTCGAGAACGCAGTCGCCACGGACGACCGAGGCCAGGGCCTTTACGGCAACGCGCTCGACAATGTCCTCACCGGCCATATCGGCTGGGACGTGCTGACCGACAATGCCGGCGGAAACGACCGCTTCTACGGCGGCGAGGGCTTCGACAGCCTCTCCGTCCAGCGCTACGAGACTCACGCGCCGAGCACGATCCTGCTCGACGGCGGGGCCGACATGGACGTCATCGGATTCTACGGAGCCCGCTTCGTCGATACCGTGACCCTGCTCGGCGGCGCCGGCGAGGACCATATCGCGCTGCAGCGGGGTGGAAACGTCACCATCGACGCGGGCGCCGGCGACGACCGGCTGTCGCTGGGCTTTCTGGGGGCCCAGACCACCATCACGCTCGGCACCGGCGCCGACTATATCTCGATCAACCGCGACTATGGCGGCAACATTGCGGGCGGAAGCATCACCGTCACCGATTTCGACACCGGGCCGGGCGGCGACCGACTGGATCTGGCTTATTATCTCGTCTCGGTTCTCCAGGGCTGGGATCCCGCCATCAACCCCTTCGCGACCCAGCAGCTGCGGCTGGTGCAGGCTGGAAGCGACTCGGTGCTTCAGGTCGACGTCGACGGCAATGCGGGGCCTGGCACCTTCACCGATCTCGTCCGCTTCCAGAACCACAGCCTGGCCGACTTCACCTACTTCCATCTCGGCGGCTATCATCCCGACGGAAGCTCGCCCGGCGGAATCACCGTCACCGGCTCGAGCGTCGACGATCTGCTCTGGGGCACCTTCCAGTCGGACCTGATCCGGGGCCTGGACGGCGATGACGAGATTTTCGGCGGAGCCGGCGACGATCGGATCGAGGGCGGCGAGGGCGCCGATTCGCTGAGCGGCCAGTTCGGCAGCGACGTCCTGCTCGGCGAAGGCGGAAAGGACTTTCTGAACGACGAGGACGGCGGCAACGACCTCATGTACGGCGGTGAGGGGCGAGACACGATCTTCGTCACCCGCACCGGCAATGTCGCCGCCTCGACCGTATTGCTCGACGGCGGCGGCGACTGGGACCGGCTGTCGTTCACCACCTTCGGCCGCGGTTACGACAGCGCGACCCTGCTCGGCGGCGAGGGCAATGACGATCTCAACGTCGCGGGCCGGGGCACGATCCTTCTCGACGGCGGCGCCGGCGACGACCATATCGCCATCGAATTCAGCGCCGGCCTCTATACGGTCGCGCTCGGGACGGGCTACGACCAGCTCTATCTCGGCCGCTTCCTCGACAGGGATTCGGGCGGTGCGGACCTTTACGATACGACGATCAACGTCTCCGGCTTCACCCCGGGCGAGATCGGCGCGGAGACCGACGTCCTGTTCTTCCGCGACTATCTGAAGACGGTCCTGGTCGGCTGGGACGGAGCCTCCGATCCGTTCGCGGCGGGCTATCTCGGGCTGGCGCAGGACGGCGCCGACGCGGTGATCCGGCTCGACCGGGATCCGGCGGACGCCCTCGAGGGGCCGCGCGAGTTCATCCGGCTGAAGAATGTCGATGCCGGGGCCCTGACCGCCTACAATCTCAACGCTCTCTCCACCCTGACCATCACGGGCGGCGATTCCGCCGACACCATCATGGCCGGCGCCGGCGATCACAGGCTCGACGGCCATGGCGGCAACGACCGGCTGGGCGGCGGCTCCGGCGACGACGTCCTGAGCGGCGGCGACGGCAACGACATGCTGTTCAGCGGCCCCGGGATCGACCGGCTGTTCGGCGACTCCGGCAACGACGTCTTCCTGTTCGGAGGGAGTCTGACCGGGACGGACCAGGTCGACGGCGGCTCCGGCACCGACCAGATCGCCCTGCAGGGCGATTATTGGGGCGCCAATGCCCTGACGCTGGGCTCGAACCTCGTCTCGGTC
>DASVSP010000046.1:0-6010 GCA_036388065.1 Allosphingosinicella sp. | reverse complement strand
GCGATGATCGAGATATTGAAGCGGCGGCCGGACGCCATCTTCATCCAGTCCGAAAGCTCCGAATATTTCCACGCCGACAGCCCCCCCGCGATCCACAAGGCGGAGCTGATGAACTCCCGCCGCTTCCTCAGCCTCGACCTCAATTACGGGCGCCGCGTCGACAGCGAGATGTACGAATATCTCATGGACAACGGCATGACCCGCGAGGAGTACCATTTCTTCCTCAACCACCGGCTGAAGCAGCACTGCATCCTCGGCAACGATTATTACATGACCAACGAGCATCGGGTATTTGCCGACGGTCATACGGAGAGTTCGGGCGAGGTGTTCGGCTACAGCGAGATCACCCGGCAATATTACAACCGATATCGGCTCCCGGTCATGCACACCGAAACCAACCTGCGCGAAGGGATGAAGGGCGACGAGGCGGTTCACTGGCTTTGGAAGGAATGGGCGAACGTGCTCAGGATCCGAAACGTCGGGATCCCGACCGTCGGCTTCACCTGGTACTCCCTCACCGACCAGGTCGATTGGGACACGGCGCTCCGCCAGCAGAACGGAAACGTCAACCCGCTCGGCCTCTACGATCTCGACCGCAACATACGCAACGTCGGAACCGCCTACAAGAAGCTGATCGGCGACTGGCGCGACGTGCTTCCCGCTTCGAGCCTGTGCCTGTCCGTGCCGATCGTTCCCCCCTCCCA
Source organism: Allosphingosinicella sp. (assembly GCA_036388065.1). Taxonomy (GTDB): domain Bacteria; phylum Pseudomonadota; class Alphaproteobacteria; order Sphingomonadales; family Sphingomonadaceae; genus Allosphingosinicella. Next base: position 5,306 of record DASVSP010000046.1, on the reverse strand, counting down.
GTGGGACCGGGCGATCCCCCGCGAGCAGCAGGAGGAGGCGGCAAGGCACCTCAAGGGCTTCGTCACGGAGCCCGCCAGTCCGGAGGGCGGGGCGTGATAGATCGTCATTCCGTCCTTCGATACGCCGGTTCGACAAGCTCACCGGCTACTCAGGATGAGCGGTTTGGCCTAATCCCCACCCGCTCATCCTGAGTAGGGACTGAGCGAAGGCGAAGGCCCGTATCGAAGGACCAAGGAACGCTATGAAAATCGCCCGGATAGAAACCTTCTACGTCCCCCCGCGCTGGCTATTCGTCCGGGTGGAATCGGACGAAGGCGCGGTCGGCTGGGGCGAAGCGAGCCTCGAAGGCTGGGCGGAAGCCGTTGACGGCGCCTTCGCGGCGCTTCGCGACCGCTTCATCGGGCACGACCCGTTCCGGATCGAGGACGTCTTCCAGATCGGCTATCGCGGCGGCTTCTACCGCGGCGGCCCAGTGCTGATGTCGGCTCTGGCCGGGCTCGAGCAGGCCTTGTGGGACCTGAAGGGCAGGGCGCTCGGCCTCCCCGCCTGGGAGATGATGGGCGGCCGGGTCCGCGACAAGGTGCGCGCCTATGCGTGGATCGGCGGCGACCGGCCGGACGAGATCGGCGAGGCGGCGGCCGCCCGGCGAAACCAGGGCTTCTCCGCCGTCAAGATGAACGCGACCGCCGATCTCGACTGGATCGGAACTCCCAAGCTGTTCGACGAGGTCGTCGCCCGGGTGGAGGCGGCGCAGGCCGCGGGGATGGACGTCGGTCTGGACTTTCACGGCCGGGTCCATCGCCCGATGGCCAAGCAGCTCGCCAAGGCGCTCGAGCCGCTCGGCCTCCTGTTCATCGAGGAGCCGCTGCTGTCGGAAAATCCGGAAGGCCTGGCCCAGCTCGCTTTGCTCGTCTCGACTCCGATCGCGCTCGGCGAGCGGCTCCATTCGCGCTGGGACTTCAAGCCGTTCTTCGAAGCCGGGGCGGTCGACATCATCCAGCCGGACCTCAGCCATTGCGGCGGCATACTCGAGGCCCGGCGGATCGCCGCGATGGCCGAAGCCTATGACGTGGCGGTCGCTCCGCATTGTCCGTTGGGACCGCTGGCGCTCGCGGCCTGCCTGCAGGTCGCGGCGACCGCGCCCAACGTGGCGCTCCAGGAGATGTCGCTCGGGATCCACTACAATGTCGGGGGCGATCTCTACACCTTCTGCAAGGATCCGGCGCCGCTTACGGCGATCGACGGCTGGCTCGGCGTGCCGCAAGGCCCGGGCCTGGGGATCGACATAGACGAAGACGCGGTGCGCGAAGCCGACAAGGACCGCCACCGCTGGCGCAACCCGATCTGGCGCCACGAGGACGGATCGTTCGCGGAATGGTGATCAAAAATCCTCCCCTGCATTTGCAGGGGAGGGGGACCATGCGAAGCATGGTGGAGGGGCACTCCTGAGTCAGAAGAGCCCCTCCACCGCGCTTCGCGCGGTCCCCCTCCCCGAGAAATCTCGGGGAGGATTGAATCAGGCGACGATCCTGAGCTTCCCCGCCCGCCGCGCGGGCACCGGGCAGAAGCCGAGCTCGTCATGGAGCCGGTTCAGCTCGCGCTCGCGAGACTGGCGGTAGGCCTCGGCATAGCGCGCGTCGCACTCGGCCTCTTCCTGAGTCTGCGGGCGGTAGAAGCTGACGCAGATGTGGCGGCCGAAGATATCGTCGCCCCGCATCTTCACTTCCGGGTCGGCCCCTGCCGGGAGGCTGCCCCGCACATCCTGCAGCCGCTCGATCAGCGCGTCGAGCGAACCGAGATCCTTCACCTCGATAAAATCTTTGACTCGTCTACTCATTACCAGAACCCCTCCCGGTCACTCCCCGGGCGTGTGTTAACTCGCAGTGGAATCGGCCTGCAAGACTAATCTCGATTTACCCACAGGAGAGTTTCGCTTCGCTGAACCCGGCTCTATTGCAGGGAGCATGATGGACCCGGATTCCTACCCGCTCCTCAGCCGAGGACCGCTTTCGCTGCGCCTCGCGCCGGGCCTCGGCGGCGGCATTGCGAGCTTCGAATGCTGCGCGGTAAGTGGCGGAAATATCTCGATATTCCGTCCTTGGGACCCGACCGGAAATTCGCCCACGGCGCTCGCCAGCTTTCCTCTCGTCCCGTTCGTCAACCGGGTTCGCGGGGGCGCCTTTTCCTTCCGTGGCCGACGAGTCACACTCGAGCGAAATATGCCGCCGGACCCGAGCCCGCTTCACGGGCAGGGCTGGCTGAACGCCTGGACGGTGGAGCGGCTCGGCGACGACCATGCCGAGCTCGTCTATCGCCATTGCGCGGACGAGTGGCCGTGGGCCTACGAGGCCCGCCAGACCTTCGAACTCGACGAGGACGGTCTGAGCCTCGTTCTCGACTGCACCAACCTGTCGGGCGAGCCGACGCCGTGCGGCCTTGGCCAGCATCCCTATTTCCTCTGCAGCGCGCAAACGCGGCTCGACACGGCAGTCGAGACCGTCTGGACGATCGACGAGCATGTCCTCCCGGTCGAGCAGGTGCGGGCCACCGGGCGCTTCGGACTGGAGGACCGGGTGGTCTGCGGGCAGGGCCTGGACCACGGCTTCGGCGGCTGGAGCGGGCGTGCAATCATCTCGGACCCCGGCCTCCCTTTCCGGATCGCCATGTCCTCGCCCGATGCGCGATTCTTCCAGCTCTACTCGCCCGCCTCCGGCGGCCTGTTCGTCGCCGAGCCCGTTACCCACGCCAACGCCGCGATGAACGCGCCCGAGGAGGAGTGGGAGACGCTTGGAATGCGGGTGCTCGAGCCCGGCGAATCGATGTCGCTGACCATGCGGGTGGAGGTGCTTCGCTAGATCGTCATTGCGCGAAGCGAAGCAATCCAGCTCGGCCTCCAACGCCGCTGGATTGCTTCGTCACTTCGCTCCTCGCAATGGCGGCGGCTCAATATTCCGCTTCCAGCAGCCCTTCGATCACATGGTGCTGGAGGACCGGCTTCAGCTCGTCCGTCACCCGATAGGTCAGATGATCCCGAACCCGCGGCGGAAGCGAGTCCAGATATGCCCTCGTCACCTGAAGGTCGTGATGGCCCGAATTGGTCGCGTCGGGCGCGTCCACTCCGACGACGAGCACCGGCCGCCATTCGTCCGACCGGTTCGCCGTCCCGCGATGGATGGTGAGGGCCGAGCGCGCCGAGATGTCGCCCATCTGGGCGAGCCTCGCCTGGCTTCGCGAGATATAGCGAGGCCACCGTTCCTTCGGCGGAAACATGCCGTCCTTGCAGCCGTCCAGATCGTCCCACTGGGTCCCCGGAGCGATCTCGAAGGCGCCGTGCTCGGGCCTCGTATCGACCGCGCTCAGGTTGAAGGCGAGCGAGTTGAGTCGCCGCCCCTTCGTCGTCGCTTCCGGCGCGGCGAAGTCGCGGTGCCAGGGCTGGTCGGCGGCGCCGGGAAAGGGGATGTCGAAACCGACTTCGACGATCCGGTAATCGGGCCCGAGCACCGCTTCGCACACGGCCACGAACCAGGGATGGGTGGCGATGTCGACGAAGCCGCGGATCCGCTCCGGATTCACCTCGACGTACCAGCGCTGCGGCCCGCGCGGCAGGGCGCCCCCCGGAACGGACTTCGACTCTTCGAACAGGATGCCGATATCCTCCCGCATCCGCTCCGCCCACGGCCGCGGAAAGGCGCCCTTGAGAGCGATGATCCCGTCGCCGTACAGGCCCCCCATGATTGCGCCCGTATCGTAATCCCGCTCTTCGATCTTCGCCGCCGTCGCCATCGCCGATTCACCCACCCCGAAGCATATTCGGATTAAACCAATTGTATGATTAATGCGAGGCGGCTAACGGGCCGCCGATGTCGGAAAATGCACGATTCGCCTTCGAAGTGGAAGCCGTAGAGGACGGGGAGGGGACTCGATTCGCGATCCGCGCCGCCGGCGGCTCGGAGGTCCGGCGCTATAGCGTGACGGGCGGCGAGCAAGCCGATTATGCCGGCTTCTACCGCCAGCTGGCGGCGGACTGGGGGACCCACGTCCCGCACATCTTCTCCGAGCCCGCGCAGCATCCGGAGCCGGGCGTCCAGTGGCGGCCGCTGCTCACCGACAACGTCTCGCCCAGGATCCTCGCCGGCTACGGCGATCCCGCGGTCCTCAAGACCGATCGAGGCTATATCCTCGTCGCCACTTCCAATGACGCGCCCGACGCCTTTCCGGTGCTTCGATCCGACGATCTCGAACATTGGGAAACCGCCGGCTTCGTCTTCCCCGAAGGCGAGGCGCCGGAGTGGACGGCGACCGGGCGGCGCGTGGCCGATTTCTGGGCCCCCGAAATGGCCCGGGTCGGCGACGAATATTGGCTGGTCTACTCCGCGCGGCAGAGGTCCAACGCGCTCGCGATCGGCCTTGCCAAAAGCGACAACCCCTTCGGCCCGTGGACCGATCTGGGCAGGCCGCTCATCGCGGGCCACGCCGTCAACACCACCGGGGTTCCCGACGATCCGGCCAGGCCGCTGCTCAGCGGCGGGGTCATCGATTCGCACATCTTCATCGACGAAGACGGCCAGCCGTTCCTGTTCTGGAAAGCCGACACCAACGGGGTCTGGCCCCGCCCGCTTGCGACCCTGCTTAGAGCGCAGCCGGATCTCATCGATCGACTGTTCGAGAGCGAGGAGGACCGGCGCACCGCCGCCTTCGCCGCCGCGGTCGTGTCCTGGGCGAACACTCGGCGGCCGATGGAGCGCTTCTTCCTGATGCAGCCCCTGATCGAGGCCGCGGTCGCCAACTGGAAGCCGGTACAGCAGGCCCTCGAGCAATGCGGAGTTGCGGGCGCAATCCTGGAGGCGATGCGCACCCCCATTTACGGCCAGCGTATCGCTCCGGACGGCGCCTCCTTCCTCGGCGAGCCGACGATCGTGCTCGCCAACGATCTCGACTGGGAAGGCCATCTGATCGAGGGTCCGTGGGTTACCCGCCAGCAGGGCCGCTACTGGATGTTCTACGCCGGCAACGACTTCTCCACGCCCCGCTACGGCATCGGGGTCGCCGTCGCCGACCATCCGCTCGGCCCCTACGTCAAGCAGCCCGACGCGCTGCTTCGCTCCACCCGCACCTGGACGGCTCCGGGCCACGCGTCGGTCGCCCCCGGCCTGGACGGCGAGCCGCAGCTGTTCTTCCACGCCTTCCACCCCGGAACCGGCGGCTACAACGTCTTCCGCGCGCTGCTGACCGTGCGACTGAAGTTCGGGCCGGACGGGGTTTCCATCCTCCCCGTGTGACCTGCCGTTCCTCCCCGAGCCAGCTC
>DASVSP010000045.1:0-10546 GCA_036388065.1 Allosphingosinicella sp. | reverse complement strand
GTGTTGACGTCGCGGGCGACATATTGGGTGTCCGCCCGGGTCGTCTTGCCCCCGCTGGCGCAGCCGGCGATCGGAAGGACGAGGCACGCCATGACGGCGGGGGCGATGAGGCGGGCATGGTTACGAAGCATGGAGGGCTTCTTAGCGGAGGGTTGGGACGAGGCCAAGCGCGGACTAGGGCCGGGTGAAGACCGGTCGGATAGTGGCTTTCGCCGATGAACGGCGGTTTAATGCATGGCCTTTAAGGGGAGGGCCATGCTTCGCGTTCTCACTCTCTCGACGCTCTACCCGGACGCCGGCCGACCGTCGTTCGGAATCTTCGTCGAGCGGCAGACCCTGGCGCTCGCTGCCCGGCAGGGCGTCGAGGTGGAGGTGGCCGCGCCTGTCGGGCTGCCGCTCTGGCCGCTGTCCCGCCATCCTCATTACCGGGCGAGGGCGCAGCTGACGGCGCTGGAGTGCAGGCACGGGCTCGCGGTCCACCGCCCGCGCTTCCGGATATGGCCGGGGCTGGCCGGCGCCGGCGCCGCCCGGGCGCTCTGCGCCGCGGTGCTCCCGCTCGCTCGGGGCTTGCGGCCGGACGTGATCGATGCCGAGTTCTTCTGGCCGGACGGCGCGGCCGCGATGCACCTCGCCGAGGCGCTGGGCGTCCCCTTTTCGGTCAAGGCGCGCGGCAGCGACATCCATTTCTGGGGGCGCCGTCCGTCCGTCCGGGCGCAGCTGCTCGAGGCCGCGCTAAGGGCCAGCGGGCTTCTCGCGGTCAGCGCCGGCTTGAAGGCCGACATGGCGGCCATGGGGATGCCGGAGGAGAAGATCCGAGTCCATTATACCGGCGTCGACCTCGAGCGGTTTCGCCCGATGGAGCGGACGGCCGCCAAGCGCAGGCTGGGAGTCGAGGGGCCGCTGATCGTCACCCCGGGCAATCTGGTTGCGCTCAAGGGCCAGGGGCTTGCGGTCGAGGCGCTTGCCCAGCTGCCCGGGGCGAACCTGCTGATCGCCGGCGAGGGGCCGGAGCGGCCGGCGCTCGAGGCACTGATCGCGGCCCGCGGGCTCGCTCCGCGGGTCCGGCTGCTGGGCGGCGTCTCCCCCGAAGCCATGCCGGAGCTTCTCGCCGCGGCCGACCTGATGCTGCTGCCCTCCGAGCGCGAGGGCCTCGCCAACGTCTGGATCGAATCGCTCGCTTCGGGGACCCCGATCCTGATCGCGGACGTCGGCGGTGCCCGCGAGGTGCTGGACCGGCCCGAGGCCGGCCGGCTCGTGGCTCGGGACGCCGGAGCGATCGCCGCGGCGGCCCGGGAAATGCTGGGGTCTCCGCCGGACCCGGCAGCGGTGCGACGTTCGGCCGAGCGCTTCAGCTGGGAGCGCAACGGGGCCGAGCTGCACGAGCATCTGGCGCGACTGGCGACCTAGCCGTCATTGCGAGGAGCGAAGCGACGAAGCAATCCAGCGCGGCGTCGGGGCCGAACTGGATTGCTTCGCTGCGCTCGCAATGACGGGTCAGAGCGGCATCAGCGCCGCGGCGATCCACCGTTCCTCACCGCGCAGGAGGCCCCAGGTGCGGGCGGCCGCCCGGCTGTCCATCACTTCGAGCCCGATTTGGCGCGCCTCGAGCGCCTCGCGAAGGGCCCGCGGCGGATGGGTGAGGCGGGGGCCGGTTCCGAGAATCAGGAACTCGGGCGCGGGGCTGAGCCCGAGCAGCGGCTGAAGGTCGCTCAGCGTCAGGTCCGGCAGCTCCGGCGCGGCCCATTCGTCGGCCCTCACGGGCGTCAGAAGCAAGGCGCGGTAGACGCCTTCGTCGACCACGAAGCCGCCTCCCGAAAAGCCCGTGACGACGGGACCCTCGGCGGCCGGATCGCGCTCGAAGCGGGCCATCAGATGCTTTCGTTGCGGCTCGTCACGCGCTCGCCGCCGCTGGCCGAATGGGTCTTCGGGAGGAAGCTGTTCGAATCGACCTTCAGCCAGACCAGCCACGGCGCCGCGATGTAGACGGTCGAATAGGTGCCGACGATGACGCTGATCAGGAGCGCGGTGGTGAAGCTCTGGATCACGCTGGGTCCGAGGATCATCAGCGAGCCCAGGGCGAGCAGCATCGCGAAATTGGTTGCGACGGTGCGCGAAAGGGTTTCGTTCATAGACAGGTTGAGAAGCGATACGATGTCCATCTTGCGATATTTACGCAGATTCTCCCGCACCCGATCGTAGATGACGATCGTGTCGTTGAGCGAATAGCCGATCAGAGTGAGCAGCGCCGCGACGACGTTGAGGTCGAACTCCATCTGGGTGAGAGCGAAGAAGCCCAGGGTGAGGGTGACGTCGTGCACCAGCGAGAACATGGCTCCCACGCCGAACTGCCACTCGAAGCGGATCCAGATGTAGAGGATGATTCCGATCGCCGAGAGGAGGAGCGCCAGCGCCCCGTCCCAGACCAGCTCTTCCGACACCTTGCCCGAGACGGTGTCGACCGCGTCGATCCGGACTCCGGGATATTTCTGCTGAAGCGCCTGGCGGACCTTGGACGCCGCGGCGTTCGCCCCGCCTTCGCCGCCCTCCGGCAGGGGCAGCCGAATCGAGATTTCGCGGGGGCTTCCGAATTCCGACACGCTCGGAGGGCCGAGGCCGAGGGCCTCGACGTCCGCTCGGAGCTTGTCGATCTCGGGCGGCTGAGCGAAAGTCGTTCGAACGACCTGGCCGCCGGCGAAATCAACTCCGAAATTGAGGCCCTTCACCGCCAGCAGGGCGATCGAGCCGGCCATCAGCAATCCCGAGATCACGATGGCGAGGTTGCGCCAGCGCAGGAAGTCCAGGTTGGTATTGTCCGGGATGAGTTTCAAAAGGCGCATGTCAGACTCCGTCGCCCCAGCGCAGGCCGGGGCCCCGGGGGGTGAAGAGCGAGGTGCATTTCACTCGCTGGGATCCCGGCCTTCGCCGGGACGACGTAATCATATCCTGAGCTCCGTCGGTCGCTTGCGCAGCCAGATGGAGACGAACATCCGGGTCACGGTCACGGCGGTGAAGACCGAGGTCGCGATTCCGATCATCATCACGACGGCGAAGCCCTTCACCGGGCCGGAGCCGAAATAATAGAGCAGAAGGCCGGCGATGACGTTGGTGATGTTCGCGTCGAAGATCGCGGTTCGAGCCTCGTCATAGCCGTGCTGGACGGCCTCCATCACCCGCCGCCCGCGGCGATGCTCCTCGCGGATCCGCTCGTTGATGATGACGTTGGCGTCGACGGCCGCTCCGACGGTGAGCACGAAGCCGGCGATCCCCGGCAAGGTCAGGGTCGCGAACGGTGCCATGATCCCGAGGATGACGACGACGTTCAGGATGAGCGCGATGTTGGCGTAGATCCCGAAGCGGCCGTAGGTCAGCCACATGAAGAGCAGGATCCCGGCCGTTCCCACGATCCCGGCGATCACCGCGCTCCGGATCGAATCCTTGCCGAGGTCCGGACCGACCGTGCGCTCCTCGATCACCCTCAGCTCGACGGGGAGCTGGCCAGACCGAAGCTGGACGGCGAGGTCCGTCGCGGTCTGAGCGGTGAAGTTGCCGGTGATTCGGGCGTCGCCGCCGAGGATGGGCTGCTGGATGGTCGGCGCGGAAAGGACGACGTCGTCGAGGACGATCGCGAACGGCTTGTTGACGTTCTGCTGGGTGATCTTGGCGAACGCCTTGGAGCCGCGCCCGTCGAACCGGATGCTGACCGCCGCCTGGTTGTTCTCGTCGAAGGTCTGCTGGGCGTCGATCAGCTGGTCGCCGTTCACCATGGCGCGGCGGAGCACCGCGATCCGGCCTCCTTCCGCCATCGGCAGGACCTGGCTCCCGATCGGGGCCCGGCCCTGGGCGACCTGGTCGGGGCTCGCGTTGAGGTCGACCATCTTGAACTCGAGACGGGCGGTCTTGCCGAGCAGGGCCTTCAGCCCCTCGGGGTCCTGAAGCCCGGGCACCTGGACCAGGATCCGGTCCTTGCCCTGGCGGACGACCGTGACTTCCTTCGTGCCCTCGGGGTCGACCCGGTTGTAGACCACCTCGCGGGCGGTCTTCATCGCGGTGTCCAGCGCCTCGGCGATCCCGGACTGAGTGGGGGTCAGCACCATCCGGGTGCCGTCGACGACGGAGACGTTGAAGGTGCGCTGGCCGGTCAGCGCGACCGGCTGGGTCTGGTTGTTGGCGATTTCGCGGACCGCGTCGACCTGGGCGGGGTCTCGGACCAGGAAGGAGAGGCGCCCGCCCGCGGTCGAAATGTCGCCGACCTCGATCTTGGCTCGGCGAAGCTCGCTTCGGACGATGTCTTCCATCTGGTCGAGCCGCTGCTTGGCGACATCGCTCGTATCGCCCTCGAGCAGCAGATGGCTTCCTCCGGCGAGGTCCAGGCCGAGGTTGATCCGGGCGCTCGGAAGGAACGCCGGCCATTTGGCGACGGCGGACTCCGGGAAGAAGCTCGGGATCGCCATGGCGATCCCGGCCAGGCAAAGCAGGCTGACCGCCCACATCTTCCAGCGGGGAAAGTCCAGCATGGCGTCAGTCGTTCGCGGGCTTGGCGCCGTGCGGGCGGACTTCGCTCAGCATCGACTTGACGACCCGGACCCGGGTGCCCGCCGCGATCTCGAGCTCGATCTCGCCCTCCTCGACCTTGGTGACCTTTCCGATCAGGCCGCCGGTCGTGACTGCGACGTCGTTGCGCTTCACCGCCGCGATCATGTCGCGATGCTCCTTCACCCGCCGGCTCTGCGGCCGGATCAGCAGGAAGTAGAAGATGACGAAGATGAAAAGCAGCGGCGCGAACTGCACGAGGATGCCGGAAAGGCCTCCAGGGGCGGCGGCGGCGCCGGACTGGGCATAAGCGGGCGATGAGAACATGAGGCTATACCTGGTGAGGGACCGGCGCCGGCGCAAGCGTCCGGGATAAGGCGCGGCGACTAACATGCGTTGCGAGGGCAGCGCAAGCGCGCCGCAACGGACCTCAGAGGCGAGGCTGCAAGATGATCAGGGTCGAGGTGCCGTGGGCGAGGACCTTGCCCTCGGCGGAAAGCAAACGGGCTTCGGCGGTCGCGATCTGCCGGCCTCTCGTCACGACCCGTCCTTCGCAGCGGATCGGCGAGCCGTCGGGAGGCACCGGCCGGGTGAAGTTCACCTTGGTCTCGACCGTCGTATAGCCGACTCCGGCCGGCAGCTCGGTGTGGACGGCGCAGCCGGCGGCGCTGTCGATGAGGGTGAGGGCCACTCCGCCATGGACCCCGCCGAGCGGGTTGAGGAGGTGCGGCCCCGCCGACCCTTCGAACACCGCGCGGCCGGGCTGGACCTCGATGAGGCGGAACCCCATCGTCGCTCCGATCGGGGGGGAAGGCAGGTCGCCGCAGATCATCGCCCGGAGCATCTCGAGGCCGCTCAGGTGCGCCGTCTCCTCGCGTGAGGCCACGCACGCCCGCCGCTCGGAATCCATATCGACCTCATCCGTAGGTTGCTGTTTGCAACTAGATAGGCGCCGGGCTCCGGTCAACCGAGCATGGCGACGGTCATGCCGGGCTCGCCCGCCCGCTTCCTGTGTTCCTGGATTCCCGATTTCGCCGGAATCACGGGGAGCGGCGGCTTGCCTTCGCGAAGGGCAGGGCCTAAGTCGCGCGCCTTGGGCGTCGTCGAACGGCGCCTCGGTCGGGGCGTAGCGCAGCCTGGTAGCGCATCACACTGGGGGTGTGGGGGTCGGAGGTTCGAATCCTCTCGCCCCGACCATTTTACCGCTTGTTTCGAGGAAGCCCGCTCAGAGGTCAACCGCTCGGACCTGAGCTTCGGCCTGGGGCGCCGAGCGACGACGGCGCTGCCTCCGGTCTCGAAGAGTCTGCCATGCCTGGTTCAGGCGCGCGACCGAAGCCGCCGAGAGTCCGAGCCCTTCGCGAAGCAGGACCTGGTCGGAGTGCTTCAGGGCGCGCACGACGTCGCCGGACCTGAGGCACAGGTCGATATGGTCGATGTCGAGCCCTTCGGCGAATTTGTAGAGGGAGGGCAGCTCCTCGGCTTCGCGAGGCTCGAGCTCGAGGACTCCGCCGCCATAGGAGCGGCCGCAGACCTCCGACCAGGCGAAGGTCAGCGAGTTGATCGACGACGCGCACAGGCGGTCCCGATCGATTCCCTCCTCGATCCGAACGCGGTGGATGGTGTCTGTCGCGGTCGCACCGGCGCGGTTCGCGACCAGATAGGGTGCGTTGTGGATCTGCCTGAACAGGAATGCATCGGGGACATAGACGGACGGGACGTCGAACCATCTCGGGCGGATGCTGCACTTGTAACCAAGGTGCACGCCTTCCGCCTCGCCGGATTCGAGATACTTCTTGAGGGCCGCGGAGAAGCGGTCTTTGCCGATTCCCTGCAGGCTTATGAGACGCGAAGGGTTCGACGTCTGATACTGCTCGAAATCTTCCTTATCGAAGATTATCGAACGCAGGGCGCTGGTCCGGCCCACCGTCGGCAGCGCGTGGCCGTTGACTCCGATTCGGTCGGCCTCGTCCTTCGTGACGACGAAGAAGCTGTTCCGCCCCGTGACGATCCCCACATCGACTCGCGCATAGTCCGACAGCGGTGTGACAAGCGGGTTTCGGTGGACCTCGTCGAGCGTGTCGAACTCGGCATTTTCCAGGAAGAGCGAGGTCCACTTCATGCCTTCTCGCGTATGGCGGACGGGCAGGTGCTCGACTCGATCCTCCAGCAGGTTGGATCGAAGCAGATCCGCGCCGTTCCGAGCGCGGATGGTGTGGAAGGATCCGCTGTTCGACGGGCTCCTGGTCCGCCCCTCCGCGAGCAGGAGCACGACTTCCTGCTGAATGTCCGGGAACACGAGCTCTTCGAAGGCAACGAGGACGATGTCCCTGAACAAGTGCGGCAGCTTGTCGCGCAGCTCGCGGGCGTAGCCGACCTGCAGAAGCTCCGCCGGGACGACCATCGCCATCCGGCCGTCGGGCGCGACCAGCTCGGCCGAGAGCTGGATGAAGGCGCACCAGGCGTTGGCGAGCTTGTTGGGGCTGTACCCGTAGGAGCGAAGGTGGGCGAAGGCGCGGTCGCGCGTGTCCGCGTCGAAATGCTGGAACCTGATGAACGGCGGGTTGCCGAGCACGACGTCGAACGGAGCCTCGGCCCGGACGTCTTCGAAATGGTGGAAGAAATCCCCCGCGAGCCAGCGGGTCGCGGCGCTTGCGCCGCGGACTCGATCCTTGGCCTGCTCGAGCTCCTCGTCGAACAGCTCGACGGCGGTGATCTTGCCCTCGCCGTTGAGACGCCGGGCGGCCATCTCCACGAAATTGCCGTCGCCGCAACTCGGCTCGAGGACCGATTCCGCGCCGGAGCGGATCGCCCAGGAAGCGAGGAACTCGGCAAGCGGAAGGGGCGTGTAGTAGCCGCCGCGCCGCTTCTGAATCGTCGGCGCGACCTTGTTCGATTTGAAGTTGACCATTCGGGCACGCTATGGCGCTGCGGACCCAGAACGCAAATCCGAATGTCGATACGATCTAGGCTGTATCGACATTCGGTGGCGTCGCTTCAATCCCCCTCTCCCCGAGGGGGAGAGGGCCGGGGTGAGGGGGCTCGGCCGCCGAGAACAGGCGCTGCCGCCGAGCCCCCCCTCCCTACCCTGTCCCCGCCGGGGAGGGGGATGAATGTTCGAATAAGCCATCTGAATGTCGATACAGCCTGGCGCCCTCCTCGACCGGCTCGGCCGCTATCGTCGAGACCGCTCGGGCAGCTGGAAGAGCCGCTCCGGCCGCGCCACCTCGACCTGGTCGCTGCGCGTTCCCGGGCGGTAGCCGAGATCCCGAATCACCTTGCCGATGTCCTCGCGGTAATAGTCCACTGCGTGACAGGCGCGCAGATAAGCGGCCGCCGAAGCGGTGTGGTAGCCGGGGAGATCGAACAGGTCCAAGGCGTGGGCGGTCCAGCGCTTGCCGGAACGGAAGGCCAGCGCCGGCTTCGAGCGGGAGCAGAGCACGTACTGGACCGCGGCCGACTTCTCCCACTCGATCGGGATCGATCGGTCGAAGCTCGGAGGAAATTCGTCGTCGCGGTGAACGGAGCTGCCCCGCAGGGCGGTGACCTTCCGCAGCGTCCCGGCCGCCGTCGAGCGGATCGCGACGTTGGAGACCGGCCTCGACCAGACGCATTCCATCATCCGGCACTGGACGAGGTCCGGCGCCTGGCCGGAGGCCGCGGCCGCCAGGGCGATTACGAGCGAAATCATGTCGAGTCTCCCTTCCTCGAGTCGGCCGCCGCCGGCCGCACCTCGGCATCGAAGTCCCCGCTACCCGACTCGCGCACCTTGCGCTCGGCGCGAAGGACCGTGCCGTAGAGCTTGCCCATTCCGATGAGGGCGACCCCCAGGCCGAGGAACGAGAATATCCGGAGCACCCCCTGCAGCTCGGCCGCGTCGAGCAGGAACACCTTGAGGATCGTCGCGGTGAGCAGGACCAAACCGGCCAGGCGGAGCGCCTTGTCCGGAATTCGGATCCCGGCCGCGACCAGGGCGAGCGCGAGCGCCAGCCAGGTCGCCGACACGAAGTCGCGCGCGGTGAGGTCGAAGCCGGCCATGGCGAGCAGCAGGGCGGCGGTGGCTCCGGCGGCGACCATCGCCGAATCGGGCATCCTTCGGCCCGCCGAATCCTTTCTGTGGAGCCACAGCAAGGCAAGCGCCGCGGCCGCGAGCGCGACGGCGGCCAGGCCCCAGCCGAGCGGGGAGAGCAGCTCCGGCCGAAGCAGCCGAAGGGTCAGGACCGGGCCGACCAGCGCTCCACAGGCGGTCAGGGTCCTCAATACCCTGTCCTTCGTCGACAGCGGGATCGAGACCCCCGCGAACATCACGGTGATCGCGATGCCCATCCAGGGAACCGACGGGTCGCGGTCGATCGGCGCCTTGATCACGAGCAGCGCCAAAGCGAGAGCAAGCCCGACCGGCGGAGCGAAGCGAGCCTCTCCGCTCCGGGCGCCGAACCAGAGGCCGATCGCCGCGAGCGATCCGAACAGCAGCCAGGCGCGTGGGTCGGTGTCGAGCCGGATCACCAGCAGGGCCAGCTCGACGAGACCGATGATGATCGGCTGAATGAGCGCCAGCGAGCGGCCCTCCCCCGACCTGAGCAGCGAGGCGGCCACGGCGAGCCCGACGACGAACAGGCCGGCCGCGAGCGCGTCGGGCGGCGATCCGAAGATCAGGAAGCCGGTCCAGACGAAGCTCAGCGCCACCGAGCCCGCCGCGAGCCAGCCCCAGCCCCGCCTCCACGCCAGGATGAAGATTGCCGCGTCGAGCACTGCTATATAAGCGAGGATCGGAAGCGCTCCGGCTTCGGGATCGCCGGCGAGCCAGGGCGTGAGGAATCCGCCGGCCATGCCCATCACGGCCGTCGCGGGCCCGTGCCTCAGCGACAGGGCCAAAGCCGCCGCGCTGATCAGCAGCATCAGCGCGGACGCCGTCTTGCCGCCGATCTGCCCGTAGAGGAACCAGCTTCCGTAGGCCGTCGCGTACAGAACCGCGATCCCGGCGCCGACCAGCGCCTGCGCCACCCGAGGCTCCTCGGCGAGGAACTTGCGCCCGCGCGCATATTCTCCGCTCGCCAGCAGGATCAGTCCGAACAGGGCGGCGGCGGCCATCCGAAGCTCCGGAGTGACGAGACCGATCTCGATCGTATGGCGGATCAGGAAGAATCCCGCGACCACGAGCGCGATCCCGCCGATCCAGATCAGCAGCCGGCCGCCGACGAGCTGCTCGAAGAGGCTTGCGAGCGTCTCCCGGCCCGGCGGCGGCGTAGGAAGGGCGTCGGGCCCCTCACTCGAGCCGGAACCCGATACCGGGAGGGCGGCCGGGCCGCTGCGCACCTCGGCCATCGCCTGCTCCAGCCTCGCCACCCGGGCGAGCAGGCGCAGATAGGCGACGAGCAGGCCGGCGAGGCCGAGGAGGCCGAGAAGGAGAAGTGGCTCCATCGCTAGGGACGCTAGGCTCGCGGCGGCGATCTGTCAGTGCTCATCTTCGACCTTTCACCTCCCCTAAGTTCCGAAGTTCCGGCTTCATAGCGCATCGACACTTCCCGGCGGACGGCCCCCGGCTCACGGAGCGGCCGGCTCGCGGCCCCGGTCCGGCGAGTCGCGAAGCGTCCGGCGGGCTTGCTGCATGGCGACGATTACGCCCGGGGCGGCGGCGAGCAGGACGGGCAGGGCGCGGGCCAGGCGGCTGAGCAACGATCGTTTTCCGGTCGGCATTTCAATTCTCCTCACAAAGGCGCGCGACGATTCGCGAATAGGAAAGAACCTATCACATCTGCGGGCAAATAGGAAACATCTTTGCAGGTTCGCAACCCCTCCACTCAACTGGGGCTGGGCTGTATCGACATTCAGAGGGCTTATTCGAACATTCATCCCTCTCCCCGGCGGGGAGAGGGTAGGGAGAGGGGGTTCGGCGCAAGCGCCTATTCTCGGCGGCCGAGCCCCCTCACCCCGGCCCTCTCCCCGCTGGGGAGAGGGGGATTGAAGCGACGCCACTGAATGTCGAGACAGCCTGGTTTTGAGCCTCCCGCAGCACTTC
>DASVSP010000044.1:0-15486 GCA_036388065.1 Allosphingosinicella sp. | reverse complement strand
GCTCTATTTCCTCTGGGGCCTTACTCCGATCATGGAGCAGGTCGTCGGCCGCGAGCTGCTTCCGACCTACGATTATCTGAGGATCTACCGCCAGGGCGACGTCTGCAAGGTCCATTCCGACCGCTATTCGTGCGAGCACAGCCTGTCGCTGACCCTTGGCTACAGCGACGGTAAGCCCTGGGCGCTCGAGGTCGAGACGGAGCGGAGCGAACCCTCGGCGAAGGTCGACGAGGATTTCGCCCGGCCGCGCTCGGCCATCGCGATGGCGGTAGGCGACGCCGTCCTCTATCGGGGCGTCGACCATCGCCACGGCCGGACGGCGCCCAATCCGAACCGCTGGTCGGCCCATCTCTTCCTTCATTGGGTCGATCGCGAGGGACCGTATCGCGACCACGCGTTCGACCGTCAGGTGAAGCCAGGCCCGGTCGACTTCAGCTTCAGCTGAAGGTCCTGAGCGGCTCCCGACCGTCATTCCGGCGAAAGCCGGAATCCATGAACACGGAGGCATGAAGCCTCGTTCGGCCCTGCTCATGGATTCCGGATCAAGTCCGGGACGACGGTTCAAGCCGGCCCGCTCGCCTTCACAAAAAAAAGGGGCCGGAACATCGTTCCGGCCCCCAAGCTTGTAGTCGTTTGCAGGTTTAGAACCGGGCGCGGAACCCGGCGTAGAAGTTGCGGCCGCGAACGCTGTAGATGCCGCTGCCCGCGCCGACGCCGGTGAGACCCATCGGGGGGTTCCGGTTGGTCACGTTGTCGACGCCCACGTAGAACTGATGCTCCTTGCTGACGTCCCAGGAGAAGCGCAGATCGTGGTAGAGGACCGACGGGTAGAACTGCGTGTCGGCATAGTCGGCATCGTTCGGCGGGCACGACTGCGGAGTGCAGGCGCCGGGGACCTCGAAGAAGTCCTCGTACAGGTTGACGACCTGGCGACCGATGTAGTTCGCCTCGTAGCCGACCGTGAACGGTCCGTGCTTGAGGTCCAGGTTGAACTGGAACTCGTCCTTCGGATCGCCGAGCTCCTGCAGGATGCGATTCTCGAAGTCCGGGTTCGACGGGCTCGTGAAGTTGCTGTTCTGCAGCTGGTGCGAGTAGATCAACCGGCCGCTGAGGCTGGTGTTCGCACCAAGGTTACGCCGATAGGCCACTTCGAAGTCGATTCCGCGCCGCTTCAGGGACGCGAAGTTCAGCGGCGAGATCACCGAGGCGACGTCGAGGATCTGTCCCGGAATTTCGAAGTTCGGACCCTGACCCGGACCGGCGAAGCGATCGAACAGAGCGCAGAACTGGTTGTTCAGGTCCGGAAGATCGTAGCAGCCGTTGGCGACAGTCTGGAAGGACGGCGTGTTGATCACGTTGTCCACCGTGATGTCGTAATAATCGACCGAGATCGAGAGGCCGGGGACGAACCGCGGCTGAACGATCGCGCCGATCGTCCAGGAGTCGGAAGTCTCTTCCACCAGGTCGGGATTGCTCCCGCTGAAGAAGTTGACCGAGTAGTTCGGCAGGGCCTGGAACTGCGGATCGGCGAGAAGCGGACCGAGATCCGCGGCGCAGTTGGTCGCCCTGGAGGGAGACCCCTGTCCGATGTTCTGCGGGCGGCACGGATCGGCGAAGCCCGGAGCGAAGTTCTGCGACTGCGGGAAGGCCGTCTCCGTCAGGTTCGGAGCGCGGACCGAGCGGCCGTAATTCGCACGGAACCGGATGTCCCGGATCGGGGACCATTCGCCGCCGAGGTTGTAGGCCCAGACGCTGCCGACGCTTCCGCCGTAGCTGGCGATACGGGCGGCGCCGTTGAGGCTCAGCTCTTCGAAGAAGGGCACGTCCTTCAGGATCGGGATCTGGATTTCGGCATAAGCCTCCTTCACCTCGAACTTGTCGGAGTCGAACGTCGGGATCGCGTTGTAGAAGGAGAAGCCTCCCGACACGAACTCGTCCTGCTCGTAGAAGAGCTGCTCGCGGCGATACTCGAGACCGCCGGCGAAGCGGACTGGGCCACCCGGAAGCTCGAACCACGCACTGGTGTCGCCCGACGCGAAAGCGCTGAGCACCAGCTGGTTGAGGGTCGCTTTGGCCTCGGTATCACGCGTGATGTAGGCCCGAGCCGCGTCGTTCCCGCGCTGACCGAACGGATCGTAGGGAACGCAGGCCGCGACGTCGGCAGCAAGCCGCTCTTCGCCGAAGCCGAACGGATCCAGACGGGCGGCCGGGTCGAAGCTGGACCGGCAGGTGATCGGAGCGTTCGGGTTGGCACGGCCGGCGTCGAGCGAAAGCAGGAGCCGAGCGATGTCGACGTTGCCGAGGATCGTCGTGTCTTCTTTGACCTTACCGTAATTGGCCGAGATCTCGTAGTTCCAGTCGTCGTTGAACGTTCCGCGCGCTCCGACGACCGCACGGAAGGTTTCACGCTGGGACCGCTCGTCGCGAGTGCCGAGGTCGGTGAAGAAACGCTGGATCGGGAAGCGGAAGGAGCCGTTCGCGATGTTGGCGAGTTCGGTGGCCGACAGCGCCGTCGTCTGCGCCGCCTGGCTCGGCCTGGTCCCGTAGGTCAGGATCAGGTTCGAGATCTGAGTCCGCTGCTGCGGCGTCAGGAACGGGTTGTCGAGCCGGATACGCTCGCGGTTCAGATCGAGCGTGCTGCCCTGGGTGAAGGCGGGGCTGGAATTCTGGCCCTGCGTGTTCACCCGGACATATTTGGCTTCGATGAACGGCTCGAACGCGTCGCTCACCGTGAAGTGGGCGAGGAGGTTGGCGTTGTACCGCTCCTGGAACGGAAGAACGGTGAGCAGCGTGCCTTCGCGGCCCGTCGATCCGTTGCCGCCGATGAACGATCCGATCGGTCCGCTTCCGACCCGGGTGCCGGTCTGCTGGATCAGCTGGGATCCGTCCGGGGTGAAGAAGAAGATACAGTTGTAAGGCGTTCCGACGGGCCCGGTGTTCGGGCTGTTGCGGAGCCCGACGCCGCACTGCGGACCGCCCGGCTGGGCGGCGCGCTGAGCGAAGGCGATCTGGGTGAACTCGTTGATGTTCGCGGCGCGGATGTCGCGATAGAAGACGCGGTCGGGGATGCCGTCCGAGTTGTTCTTATTGACGAGCGGATCGCAGGTCGCGCCGTTCTCGAAGAAGGGGTTGCCGGCATCGTTGAAGTCGCCGTCGCCGTTGGCGTCGATGCAGCGGATGTCGACGTCCTGGACGAGGAAGCCGTCGACCCGGCGAAGGAACGGAACGTCCTTGCCGTAGACCCGGTCCTGGTGCGCATATTCGCCGTGAAGGGTGATGTTGCCCCGGTCGCCGCCGAAATTCATTCCGTACATGGCCGAGACGTACTGGTTGCCGCCGGCGCCGTAGCCGCTGATGCCGGCATGGCCGCGGACCTGCAGGCCCTCGTAGTCGCGACGGAGGATGAAGTTCACGACGCCCGCGATGGCGTCCGAACCGTAGATGGCCGAATTACCGCCGGTGACGATGTCGACTCGCTCGACCAGGTCGTTCGGGATGGTGTTGACGTCCGGAGAAACGCCGTTGTTGAGGATGTCGGCGGGGACGTGCCGGCGGCCGTTGACCAGCACCAGGGTGCGCTGGGTGCCGAGACCGCGAAGGTCGAGCAGGTTGAGGCCGGTGGTGCCGAGGAAGCGTCCGGCATTCTGCTGGCCGAAGGTGCTGCGCAGCTGCGGCAGCTCGTTCAGCATGTCGCCGATGTTGTTGTTGCCCTGCTGGAAGAACTCTTCGCCGCCCAGCGAGGTGATCGGAACGTTGGATTCGAGGTTCGGACGACGGATGCGCGATCCGGTGACGGTGATCGTTCCGCTCTCCGCGCTTTCGCCCTGGGCGCCCGAAGTGGCATCGACGCCCGACTCGATCTCGGGCTCGCTCTGGCCCTCTGGGACCCGGGCCGCGGTGTCGTCGTCAGCAGGAGTCGTCTGCGCGAACGCCGGAGTCGCCAGCGCGATGGAAAGTCCAATAAACGTAAAAGAGCCCAGCGCGCTGGTCCCCAGCAGCCCAAATTTTCTCATCCCGAATCATCCCTCTTAATCAGCCGCGCTTGCTGCGCGCGGCTTCTGCATTACCGCAGAGACGATTCGCTCCTCCCGCGCAAGGCTGCGGCGTCCAGCGTTAATCGAAAGTTCAGCGAGTGTAACCGTTCTGCAACAGCGTTCTAAGAGGGGCCGGGGGAACCGTTTGAGCGCAGGCTCCGGCTCAGCGCTCGACGCAGAGCGCGATGCCCATGCCGCCCCCGATGCACAACGTCGCCAGGCCCTTCTTCGCGTCGCGGCGACCCATCTCGTAGAGCAGGGTCGTGAGCACCCGCGCTCCGCTCGCCCCGATGGGATGGCCGATGGCGATCGCGCCGCCGTTGACGTTGACCTTGTCCGGATCCCAGCCGAGCTCCTTGCCGACCGCGAGCGCCTGCGCGGCGAACGCCTCGTTGGCCTCGATGAGGTCGAGATCGGCCACCGACCAGCCCGCTTTCTCGAGCGCCCGCCGGGTCGCCGGCACCGGGCCTATGCCCATGATCGACGGGTCCACCCCGGCCGAGGCCCAGCTCGCCACCCGGGCGATGATCGTCGATCCGCGCCGTTCCGCTTCCTCCCGGCTCATGACCACCAGGGCGGCGGCGCCGTCGTTGAGGCCGGAGGCGTTGCCCGCGGTGACGGTTCCGTCCTTGCGGAAGGCGGGGCGAAGCCCGGCGAGGCCCGACTGCTCGACTCCGTCGCGTATATATTCGTCATTCTCGACGATCGTATCGCCCTTGCGGCCCTTGACGGCGACCGCGGCGATCTCGTCGCGGAAGCGGCCCGAGGCCCGCGCGGCCGAGGCCTTGTTCTGGGAAGCGGTCGCGAAGGCGTCCTGGTCGTCGCGGGTGACCTGATATTGCTCCGCCAGGTTCTCGGCGGTGATCCCCATGTGGTAGCCGTTGAACACGTCGGTGAGGCCGTCCTTGATCATCGTGTCGATGAGCTCGAGCCCGCCCATCTTGGTGCCTCCGCGCAGGTTCTGGGCGTGGGCCGAAAGGCTCATGCTCTCCTGGCCGCCGGCAAGGACGATCCGGGCGTCGCCGGTCTGGATGGCCTGGCTCGCCAGGGCCACGGCCCTCAGGCCGGAGCCGCACACCTGGTTCACGCCCCAGGCCGGCACTTCCTTCGGCACTCCGGCGGCCATCGAGGCCTGGCGGGCCGGGTTCTGGCCCTGCGCCGCGGTCAGCACCTGGCCGAGGATGACCTCGCTCACCTCTTCGGGCGCCACTCCGGCCTGCTCCAGCGCGGCCACGATCGCGGTCCGCCCGAGCTCGTGGGCGGGGGTCGAGGCGAAGGCTCCGAGGAACGAACCCACGGGGGTGCGCTTGGCGGCGGTGATGACGACGTCGGTCATGGCGCGGATACTCCTTGTTGAGTCCTTCGATACGCCGCTTCGACTTCGCTCAGCGGCTACTCAGGATGAAGCGGTGGAGAACAACCCCAACCGCTCATCCTGAGTAGGGACTGAGCCTGGCGAAGGCCCGTATCGAAGGACGGTCGAAGGCCCCCTAGCACCGTGCTGCATTGCGGGAAAGCCAGGCAGCGAGCGGCTCCCACAGGGCCGCCTCGGCCCGGCCCCCCACCACCATCCCGACATGCCCCTGGGCGAGATCGAGCCGCTCGCCAGCCCCCGTCGCGGAGTCGGCGGGGACGATCCGGTCGCTGGTAGAGACGATGTCGAGGAAGGGGCAGGGGAGGGCGGCCGGGTCGGTCAGCCGCCACTCGCCGCGGCCGGTGACGTCGCGGCCGAACATGTCCTCGAACAGCTCCTTCGCCGCGGCGTTCGGGAGCGGCGGCCCGTCGTTCGCCCAG
The DNA here is from genome assembly GCA_036388065.1 of Allosphingosinicella sp. Lineage (GTDB taxonomy): Bacteria > Pseudomonadota > Alphaproteobacteria > Sphingomonadales > Sphingomonadaceae > Allosphingosinicella. Next base: position 9,658 of record DASVSP010000044.1, on the reverse strand, counting down.
TCCTCGAGCCTGACGAACGCGCGGGCCTGGGAGCTGCCCTCCGCCATCGCCGCGAAAGCCTCGAACTTGGCGACGGTCCTTGCCGGGTCGAGGCTCCAGAAGGCGCTTTGCAGAACCTCCATCGGAAGGCAGCCGAGCGCCTCGGAAGTCGCGGCCGCGCTCTCCCACAGTCGGGCCAGGTCGGATCGGGCCTCCTCCGGAAAAGCCGAGAATCGCCAGGGCGCGGCGATCGCCGCCACCGCCGGAGCACCGCTCGGACCCGCGGCGGCGAGCGCCATGGTTCCGCCCAGGCAATAGCCGACCAGCGCCGGCGCCTCGCCGAGCTCGGCGACGAGCGGAAGAAGCACCTCCTCGACATGGCCGGCCACCGACAAAGCGGAGCGCGACTCGACCGCCCAGCCCCAGTCGAGCAGCAGCGGCCGAACGCCGCCTTCGTCGGCGAGCCACCTCAGCAGCGAGCGCTCGGGGAGGTCGAGGATCGAGGGCGGGTTGATCAGCGAGGGGACGAACAGGACCGGTGGACCGGCGCCGCCATAATCGCGGACCTTCGAGCCGAGCCGCTCGGCCACCGCGGGCGGCGGCTCGGCGGGGGCGGGCCGGTCCGACTCCTGGTAGCGCCTGAGCCCCGCCAGAGCCGAGGCCAGGCGCTCCGGGGCCCCTTCCGTCTCGCGGCGCAGCATGGCGAGGAACAGAGGCAAGGGCCGAGGCCCGTGTTGCGGTGCGTCAAGCTTCGGTGCTAGAGCGGAGGCCACGTTTGAGGGATCATCCATGGCGGCCTCGGGATCGGGCGACGACGTCGTCATCATCAAGAAATACGCGAACCGGCGCCTCTATGACACCGAAAGCTCGTCCTACATCACGCTCGAGCGCCTGGCCGAGATGGTCCGCCAGAAGCGCGAGTTCAAAGTCGTCGACGCGCGCTCGGGCGAGGACATCACCCACAACGTCCTCACCCAGATCATCATGGACGAGGAGAGCCGCGGCGAGACCCTCCTTCCGGTCAGCTTCCTCAGGCAGCTGATCGGCCTCTACGGCGGCGGCCAGATGCAGTCGATGCTTCCGCAATATCTCGAGGCCAGCCTCGAGGCCTTCCAGCAGGGCCAGAGCCAGATGCGCGACGCGCTGGCCGGAGCCTTCACCGCCAACCCGTTCGCCGAGCTCGCCCGCCGAAACATGGAGCTCTTCCAGTCCGCCGCCGCCGGCCTCGCCCCGGGCGGAGCCGCCCCCGCCGGCCCCGCGGCCGCGGCGGAGGGCCCCGACGAAGACGAGATCGAACGCCTCCGGGCCCAGCTCGCCGACCTCCAGGCCAAGGTCGAGAAGCTCAAGCGCTGAGGGAAACCGAAGGAGACCGAATTGCCCACCGCCAGACTTGCCGCCGCACTCGCTTTCTTCCTCGCCTCCGCCGCCTCCGAAGCGTCCGCCCAGCCCGCGGCGGCCCAGCCGGCGCCCTCCGGCCCGGTCACGATCATCCACGCCGGACGGCTGCTCGACCGCCCCGGCCGCCCGCCCCGCGGCCCCTCGACCGTCACCGTCCAGGGCGGAAGGATCGTCTCCGTCCAGGACGGCCTGCAGCCGCCTCCCCCCGGGGCGGCCCTCGTCGACCTCTCCACCCGATTCGTCCTCCCCGGCCTGATCGACAGCCACGTCCACCTCGAATCCGACGCCGGCGGAGTGGCCGCGCTCGTCGAGGACGTCACCGGCAACGCGCCCGAAAAGACCCTCCGCGCCCTCGCCAACGCCAGGAAGACGCTCGAGGCCGGCTTCACCACCGTCCGCAACCTCGGCGACGGCTCGGGCGCGACCCTCGCGATCCGCGACTCGGCCGCCCGAGGGGAGGTGGACGCCCCACGGATCGTCGATTCCGGCCGCTCGATCTCGACCACCTCGGGCCACATGGACTCGACCCTCGGCCTCGCCGAGGATCTCCACTCCGCGGTCGGCCAGGACAATCTGTGCGACGGCGCCGACGCCTGCCGACGCGCGGTCCGCACCCAGGTCCGCCGCGGCGCCGACGTCATCAAGATCGCCACCACCGGCGGGGTCAACAGCCGAATCGGCGCGGGCCTCGGCGCCCAGATGTTCGACGACGAGGCCAAGGCGATCGTGGAGACCGCCCGGCTCTACGGAAAGAAGGTGGCGGTCCACGCCCACGGCGCCGACGGGATCAACCTCGCGCTCGCCGCCGGAGCCGCCTCGATCGAGCACGGCACGATGCTCGACGACGAGAGCGTCCGCCTGTTCAAGCGCGGCGGAGCCTATCTCGTCCCCACCTTGTCGACCGTGAACGGCTATCTCGAGCGCCTCGCCGCCGATCCGAACGCCTATTCCGCCGAGGTCCTTCCCAAGATCCGCTGGCGCATATCGATCACCGGAAAGAACGTCGCGAAGGCGTACCCCGCCGGAGTGAAGATCGCCTTCGGGACCGATGCCGGGGTCTCCAAGCACGGCCGCAACGCCGACGAGTTCGAGCTCATGGTCCGCCACGGAATGCCCGCTTCCGCCGCGATCCAGGCCGCGACGACCGGCGCCGCCGACCTGCTCGGCCTCGCCTCCGAAGTGGGCTCGATCGAGCCCGGCAAGAGCGCCGACCTCATCGCCGTCGAAGGCGACCCGCTCGCCGACGTGACGGTCCTCAAGCGAGTCGGCTTCGTCATGGCGAGGGGGCGGGTGGTGAAGGACCGGAGGTAGGGTAGGGGGGCGCCGCCGCCTTTCCCCTCTCCCGCTTTCCGCGGGAGAGGAGGGGCCCAAGCCGAAGGCTTGGGAGGTGAGGGTCTTTTCGTAAGTCCGGAGTACAGACCCTCACCTCCCACCGCTTCGCGGCGGGCCCCTCCTCTCCCGTGAAGGACGGGAGAGGGGCAGGGTGGTGAAGGACCGGCGCTGATCAAATCCTCCCCCGCATTTGCGGGGGAGGGGCGGGAAGCCGGGCCCACCCCGTCATCCCGGCGAAAGCCGGGACCTCAGGACAAGAGGTCTCGGCGGGCTTCCCGAGTCACCCGTCATCCCGCCGAAAGCCGGGACCCCAGGACAAGAGGTCTCGGCGGGTCTCCCCGAGGTCCCGGCTTCCGCCGGGATGACGGATGTTGATGAGCCCCGGCCTTCGCCGGGACGCGCGCTACGCTCGCGGCTTGACGAACTTCAAGGTCATCCGGTCGCTCTCGCCGATCGCCAGGAAGCGCTCGCGGTCCTTGTCGCCGCCGCGAAGCGAGGGCGGGAGCGACCACACTCCGCCCGGATGGTCCTTGGTGTCGGCCGTGTTGGCGTTGATCTCGCTCGACGCGACCAGCCGGAAGCCCGCGGCCTCGGCCAGCCGCCGCACCGTCGAGACCTTGATGTAGCCGGTCGACTTCTCCCGGGCCGGGTCGGCGCTCTCGGCAAGCCGGTGCTCGGCCACGCCCAGCGTCCCGCCCGGCTTCAGCATCGCGAACATCTGCCGGAACGCTTCCTCGGCGAAGGGCTTCTCGGGCATGATCCAGTTGTGGACGTTTCGGAAGGTGAGGACGACGTCCGCGCTCCCCGCCGGGACCGCGGGCTGGTCCGCGCCCGGGCGGCCGGTGGGGAAGGAGGCCAGGCGTAGGTTTCCGTAGAGGGCCGGGTCCTTTGCCATCAGCGCCTTGGCGCCGTTCAGTCCGTTGCCGTTGGCCGCCGCATAATAGGTCCCCCTCTCGACGAGCAGCGGCGCGAGGATCTCGGTATACCAGCCTCCGCCCGGCCAGATCTCGACCACCGTGTCGGTCGGCTTCACCCCGAAGAAGCCGAGCGTCTCGCGCGGATGCCGGTACCGGTCCCGCGCCCGGTTCGATTCGGTCCGGCTCGCCGCCCCGACCGCCGCCGCGATCGCGGTATCGGCGTGAAGCTCGGCCTCCGCCGCCGCCACCGCCTTGGGCGAAGGCGCGCAGCCCGAAGCGGCGAGGAGCCCGAGGGCGAGGAAGGCGGCGGCGCCTGGGCGTTCGGCGGTCATTGGGTCTCTCCGGTTTCGAGTGAGTCCGTTCGCAAGCGCTCATGGCGGAGCCGCCGGGCCCGCGCAACCTGCGGGGAAGGGCGGCGGGGGAACGGAGCCCCCGTCATCCCGGCGAAAGCCGGGACCCCAGGCCGGAAAAGCGCCCCGCCTCCTTGCCGCGCCCCGTCACCCCTGACCGGATCCGGAAATCCACCGCGGCTCGTCATCCCGGACCTGATCCGGGATCCACCTTCTTCCTTCCGCCTCCGATGAGGCTTGCCGGGCAGGCCATGCCGCTGCCATCTGCGCCGATGCCCGACGACCCCTCCCTCTACCTCTGGCTCCTCGCCGCCGCCTTCGCCGCCCTGGCCCTCCTCGCCGGCTGGGCCGACCACCGCCGAGGCAAGCGCCGAAACCTCGACAAGCCGGGCTGGGTCCCATGGCAGCTCGTCCTGGTTCTGGCGATGATGGCGAGCGTGGTGTGCCTGGCGTTGGGGGTTTTGGTTTAGGGGCGCCGTGCGCCGAACGGGCCCGCCAAGCACGGAGCAAATGCCCTGCCGAACGGTTGGTTGTTCACCCCTGAGAAAAGACGGAGAGCCTGATGAGCGAGCGTGAACTCAACGAGCCGCACAAGGGCGACAAGCGCTACCAGCGCCGCAACGACGACGGCACTTTTTCGGATTCGGACGACCAGTCCAAGTCTCTCAGCCAGGACGTCAAGCAGCACGCCAAGACGAAAAAGCCGAAGAACGAGGGGGACAAGGGGGACTGATCATTTCAGGTCGGCAACCGTTTTCGCCGTGTCGAGCGCATGCTTGGTACAGTAACGCGGTCCCTGCATCGAGCCGGGAATGGCGTTTCCGAAAGGGACTGGATTTTCCAGCTGGTGTGCCGGGCCCTTGAACACAACCTTGAACTTGCCTTCGTCGCCGTAGGGCTCGAACCTGGCGATCTCCGCTAAATGGGTGACCGCTGCGATCGGCAGCACTTGGTATGCCGCAATCCACCTGAGGTTGGGGCGGTGCTTCGCCGCAACGCGGATCGCCCACCAGGCATTGCTGTTCAGGAAAGCGCTCTGGAAGCCTTCCGGGTGCGCGGGTACGATCAAAACGTCCTTAACCGCGCCTTTGAAGGGCTGTGGCGCGGTCGGTGGCAAGGCGGGCTTCGCCAGTTCGATCGGCTGCTGCTCGAAGACGTGCAGGCCCATGACTGGCATCATCCGCAGCATTTCGCCGAGAAAGGACCGGGTGTCCGCCTTTTCGCTTTCGCTCAGCGCCGGCTCGCTGTGGTTAAGTGCATTTGCCAACCGACAGCGTTTGGCGCGAACGGCATGATCCATTAGCGCCCATTCCAGCCAAGTGATGTGTGCTCGGTTCAGCCCGTTGTTGGCAGACACGAAGAAGGCTACCCGGTCCCAGAATTCCTTCTCGTCATGCTGGTCAATGCGCAGCCGAACGTTCTCCGCTTGGCCGATATAAACGACCGGATATTCATTGCCGAGCGGGTCTTCCTCATGACCGATGAGGACGTAGACTCCCGCCGTTTCGTTTTCCGGTCGTTTCCGGAACGAGGCCCAGTCCTCGCGCGGCACAAAACTGCCCCGGCCGGTCCAGTTCATTCGATCGATGATCTTGGCGCCCTCAGGATCGCCGGATGGAACGAATACGCGCAGGGTGAACGGCTCAGGCATGTGGCTTTGGCTCCGTCGACCGGGGGAGGGCTCGTATAGCTTCAGTGATCGCGACCATCTCCATGCTGACCCTTACGACCTTGGCCAGCAGCTTGATCATCGCCTCCTTGTGGCTCGAGAGCGGTCTTATTCTAGATTCGCCTCAGGCGGCGCGCCTCAAGCGGTAGCGGCCGTCTGCGCTGGCGACATAGCCGAGGCGAACCAGGGCTTCGAGAGTAGATTGGATTCGCGGCGAAACTTTCCGGCCCTGCTTGTAGCGCATGGCGATATCGTCGGCGGTCAGGGCGGCGCCGCCGCGCAGGTCGGCGAGGACGGCGGCGGTCTGGCCGATCGCATCCCGGGGGAAGCTGGGCTTGCCGGCCTTGGCTTCGGGCAGCAGCGCCTCGATTTGCTCGGCTTCAGGTTTCTTCTCGATTGCGGCGACACCCGCTTTCTTCTGCTGATATTCGGGCCGAAGCCAGCGCACGATCCCGCGCCGCTCCTCGGCCGCGCGCTCCGCGTTGAGCGCGACCAGGCGGGCGACGATCTCCTCGTCGGAAAGGTCGGCCGGCCAGCCATAGGCTTCGGCGACGGCGGCATCGAGGCGGTCGTGCAGCTCCGCGATGATATCCACCCGCCCGCGCATCCGCTGGTCCTCTTCCTTCGTTGTGAAAATTTCTCCTTTCAACAACTTTTCCCGGAGATTGTAGAGCGTGGTGAGAGTGAGATCGGAATAATCGGCGAGCACCTTCTTGCGGCTATCGTCTATTTCTTCAGCGATTGCTGCGATGGTGGTGCGCTGTTCATGTGTCGCATCGGGGAATGGAAAAGGATCGAACACATTTGATTTAGAATAGCGCGAGTCGTTGCCGACGCCGAGCCAGCCACCGACACGGACGGTCCAGCAGAGGTGAAATCTCGAGGACAGAATTCCGAGCTCAAAGCCGGTTTCAAACGCGAAACAAACTATCATGTGGTCTGGAGTTACCGCCTGATCAATGAACTGAAATATTCGATGTTTGGAAGTTTCCGTCGTACCCACGTAACGTCGCAGTCCTCGTAAGGCAGGCCTAAACGTTCTCCGTGGCTCACCGAAGATCCACCATTTTTCACGGAACTTATCGCGCCTATTCTCCTGACGCACTGGCTTAACCGTAACCAGCAAGTGCTGGTAAATCTGCGGAAAATCGCGACGAAGAGTTTCCTCGCTCCATCCGAATGCATCAATGACCCACCGATCACTCGACTTTCTTACTAGGTCCGATCCACCCATATACGGCTTTATGATCGTGTCAGCACCCGGATGACTAATGGAGATAAGATGATTGGCCTCACGTTGGCTTAGAACAAAGCCCCTGCCAGCTAGCATCATACCATTGCATGCCAACCCATCATTTGATGTCAGATCTCGCACATCGTTCGCGTCGGTACCGACGGTGAGGTCGCTGTTGATGGTTCCAAACACACTTGTCAGTTCAACATTTGGTTGGTCGGTATCTAATGCGGATTCTCGGGCCACTTCGTGCAAGGTGCCATTACCTACTCCTAGTTGCGCAACAGTCATCGCGATACGGACGGCCGCCGCATCGGCATTTGCTTTAGTCCAAGGGTGATCAGGTATAGCCATGACCAACGTTGTCGATGGCCGCCCGTCTAGTCGAGTTTGGATCACGCGACGCGAGAAATCCTGTGTGATCGAGTTCGTCGTCACCAAGCCAAAACGCTTAAGTCGGGTTCCCCGACGAGTAAGCTGATCAGCAGCACGGTCCCACCAGTACATCACGAAGTCGGCTGACTTGTTTATGTGTGGGTGAGCCTTCCACAGGGCCTCGACGTATGCCGCGCCTAGCGCGTCGCGCATGGCCGCGCCTTTGCCGATGAAAGGGGGATTCCCAACTATATAATCCGCCTCCGGCCATTCCGGCCGCCGCGGGTTCGGAAGCTCTGTTCCGGTGCCGTCAGCCTTCCGGCTCTCGCCCTCGTGCTTCAAGACCGCGTCCATTGATTTGACGTTATCGAGCCGCTCCAGAACCGGATCGGCGATGACGCCGCCGTTTCTCAGCTGCCATTGCAGGTAGCCGAGCCACAATACGAGCTCGGCGATGGCCGCGGCCCGGGGGTTGAGCTCCATTCCGAGGAAGTTCTTCGGATGGACGCTCATCGTCTCCATAGCGAGCGCTTCCTGGCCGCCGAGATCGGCAAGGACTTCGAGCACTTCGCCTTCCAGCTGCTTCATCAGTTCAAGCGCGACATAGAGGAAATTGCCGGTGCCACAGGCAGGGTCCAGGACCTTGGTGCTGGCGAGCTTCACATGGAAATCGTGAACGGCTCGGATCGCCGCCTGCGGATCGGCGGCACGCTCTCGCTCGACCGTGCCGAGCACCTCGCCTTCCCATTCCTGGCGGAGCGGCTCGATGATCGTCGCGATCACCAGTCGCTCAACATAGGCGCGGGGCGTGTAGTGCGCTCCGAGGCGCTTGCGCTCCGCCTTGTCCAGCGCCTGCTCCAGAAGCGTGCCGAAGATGGCCGGCTCAACCTCGGTCCAGACGTGCTTGGCCGCTTCGTAAAGCTCGCCGATCTCCTCCTTGAGGAGCGGTATGGCGGTCCGGTCGGAAAACAGACCTCCGTTGAACTTGCGGACGTTGCGCCGGAGCACACCGGAGAAGCCGCCCTGGTCCATGGCGCGCCAGAGTTCTTCCATCATCGGCGCGAAGCTGTCGGGATTTGAACGGGCGTCCCCCAGCACTTCAGCGAAGCTGCCGGGCTCCAGCAGGGCGGTGTCCTCGGCGAACATCGTGAACAGGCAGCGCATGAGGAAGTGGGCGACCTTCTCGGCGCCGTACCCCCGCTCCTCCAGCGACTGGCTGACCTTGGCCAGCCGTTTGGCGATGTCGCGGGTGACGGCGGCGGCACGCTTGGTTGGGTCTAGGCTGTGCGGGTCGAGCCAAATGGCGCGGAGGCGATCACGTACCGCCTCGTCCCGAAGATCGTCGAGATAGATCCGGAAGCCGGAGCGGTCGGGAAACAGCCGATAATTCTTACCCTGTCCGGAAAAGTCGGCGAAAATCTCGAACGCATGGCCGACGTCGCAGACGATGATGAAGGGCGGCCAACCGTGGGCGGTCGGCAACGCGCGGGCATATTGCTCGGCTTGCTCGCGGGCATTGCGCATCAGCACGTCCCACCCCCGGTGGGCGCTGCGCCGGCCTCGATTGCCATGGCCTTCTATCCCAGGAAGCGCGGCCTGCTCGGGGGCCATGGCGACCTCCTTGGAGCCGCCGCGCTGGCGACTTTGCTTCGCCTCGAGGACGAAGCAGCCGCGCTTGTAGAGGTCCATCCGGCCGTGCCCCGTCTTTCCAGCCTCGTCCCTGAACTGGACGGCCCGCTCGAACACGTAGTCGTTATTCTCGTGCGTCGCGTTCGCCGGGTCCGGCTGGGGCAGATCGAGCAGGGTGCAAAGCTCCGTCAGAAACAGCGCGTAGTTGGCGCGCTCCGCGCCCCCTTCATTATTGCGCCATCGCTCGATGAACTCGTCGACCGTCATGCCCACTCCCTGCGGAGGTTGTGACCGGTGAAGCCGTTGAAGGGAAGGGGAATGCTGTCTTGTCGGCGCTCCAGGGTGCGGTCGGGCGCGACCGGTCCGTGCTCCGGGCTGCGGCGACGGGATCGGGCTGGGTCGGGGCGGCGATGCGCGATCCGCTCGGGCGCCCGCGAAGCCTCGAACCGTTTATGCAGTTTCCTGCATGATTATGCGCGCGAAGGCCGGGTTTCCTGAACTCCGGTGAATAAGGATGCAGAAGGGGTCAGCTCGGCCTTGCGCCGGCCGAAACCGGGCGGCGGGGCGGCGGCCTGGGACGCTTGCGGTCCGCTCGAGCCGCGTCCCGGCGGTTTTTCCGCGGCCCGCGTGGCCGGCCGCAGCGGCGTTCGGACGACGGAGTGTCGCTTATCCTCCGCATTCGTGGCGAAAAGTCGCGATTAACGGCGATTATCGGCTCAGGAAATGGCGGAATTCCGCCGTTTTTTGCGAAGTGGCGGGTGGGGGGAGGGGTTTT
>DASVSP010000043.1:0-9186 GCA_036388065.1 Allosphingosinicella sp. | reverse complement strand
TACCTTGACCGCGGGCGACCAGGCCTTCTCCTTCATCGGCTCGAATGCGTTCAGTGGATCGGCGGGGCAGCTTCGCGCCTATCAGGACGGAGCGAACTGGTTCGTCGAAGGCGACACTGACGGCAACGGCGCCGCCGACCTCGTCATCCAGCTCTCCGTCACCGCCGGACCGCTGACCCAGGCCGACTTCCTGCCCTGATAACCGTCATCCCGGGAGGGACCCCAACAAAGTACTACTTTGATGGGAACCCGAAAGCCGGGACTCCGGGAGACCCGCCGAGACTTCGCGGCCTGGGGTCCCGGCTTTCGCCGGGATGACGGATTAGCCTGAGCCCTTCCCCAAAATCATGTCGCTGGCCTTCTCCGCGATCATGATCGTCGGCGCGTTGGTGTTTCCCGATACCAGCTTGGGCATCACCGACGCGTCCACCACTCGAAGCCCGTCCACCCCGTGCACCCTCAGCTGCGGATCGACCACCGCCCCCGGCCCGCGGCCCATCGCGCAGGTCCCGACCGGATGGTAGATCGTCGTTCCCCAGGTCCGCGCATGGTCGAGGAGTTGCTCGTCGGTGACCGCGTCCGGGCCCGGCATCAGCTCGCGCTCGATGAAGCGGGCGAGCGCCGGCTGCTCGGCGATCCGGCGGCCCCAGCGGAGCCCGGCGACGATGACCTCCTGGTCGAGCCGGTCGGACAGGTAATTGGGGCGAATCGCCGGATAGGCGGAAGGGTCGGGCGACTTGATCCGGATCGTCCCGCGCGATTCCGGGCGGAGCTGGCAGGGCGCGATGGTCAGACCGGGCTCCTTTTCGAGCTCCATCTTCTGGGCGTTGGCGAGTTTCTCCGGATCCATGGTCGCAGGGAGGATATGGAACTGGATGTCGGGCCCGGCGAGGCCCTCGCGCGATTTGCAGAACACGGCGACATGGGCGGCCGAGAGGGTGAGCAGGCCCTTCTTCCCGAACATGTATTTGAGGGTCTCCTTGAGGAAGCGCGTTCCGCGGACGAGCTCGTTGACCGATACGATGCCCTTTTTCAGGCGGAAGGTCTCGCCGGTGACGAAATGGTCCTGGAGGTTCTCGCCGACTCCCGGAAGGTCGGCCACGACGTGGATGCCGTGCTCGCCCAGCAACGCGCCCGGACCGACTCCGGAAAGCTGAAGCAGCTGGGGCGAGTTGACCGCTCCGCCCGCCAGGATCACTTCGGCTCCGGCCCGGACGACCCGCTTCACTCCGTTCTGGACGAACTCGACCCCGACCGCTCGCTTGCCCTCGAACAGGATGCGGTGGGCCAAGGCCCGGGTCTCGACCTGCAGATTGGGCCGCCCCATGGCCGGATGGAGGTAGGCGACCGCGGCCGAGCAGCGCTTCCCGTCCTTGATCGTCACCTGGTACCAGCCGACTCCTTCCTGCTCCGCGCCGTTGGGGTCGCGGTGGGGGAGGCCGAGCGCCTCGCACGCCTCGATCACCGCCTCCGACACTTCGTGGCCGGTGGTCGGGTCGGAGACGTTGAGCGGTCCGCCCACTCCGTGGATGTCGCAGCCGCCCCGCTCCTGGTGCTGCGATCGGCGGAAATAAGGCAGGACGTCGTCCCACGCCCACCCGTCGCAGCCTAGCTGCCTCCAGCCGTCATAGTCGGCGCGCTGGCCCCTTATGTAGAGCATTGCGTTGATCGACGAGGAGCCGCCCAGCACCTTGCCGCGCGGCCAGACGTGGCTTCGGCCGTTCGTGCCTTCGTCCGGCTCGGTCGTGAACAGCCAGTTGACCTTGGGGTCCTTGAGTGTCGCGGCATAGCCGACTGGAACGTGGATCATCACGTTGGAAAGGAATTGCGAGGGTTCCTTCATCGGCCGGTCGTCGCCCCCAGCCTCGAGCAGGATGACCCTGGTTCGGCCGTCCTCGGTCAGCCGGTTGGCGAGGACGCAGCCGGCCGAGCCGGCTCCGACGATGACGTAATCAGCCTGCAGCGCGTCGGGCATCGGGTTCTTCCTGCTGCGATGCGGCCCGGCGGACGAAAGCGGCGGTGAGCTCGGGCTGAGTGAAGGGAAGCATGTGGCCGCCCTCCACCAGCTCGATCTCGGCGCCCGGTATCTCGCCGGCGGTGCGCTCGCCGTGCAGCGCGGAGTCGAGCAGATTGTCGGCGCCGGCGTAGAGGATCCTGACCGGGACCTTGAGCGTCGGGTAACGCTGGACCATCCCCTCGAGCTCGCCCTCGAGATCGACGAGGTCGGCCGAGGAGGCGTAGAAATTGTTCGGCCGCATCGCCAGCAGGCCGCCGCCTTCCGTGGCGAAGTCCGCGGGCACCGGCTCGGGAGCGAAAACTTCCTTCAGCGATTTGTCGGCCGTGGCCATCCCCATCGGAGTCGCAAGGGTCCAGGCGATCGTCTTTCGAACCGCGGGCCGGCGGATGACCAGCCCCTTGAAGACCTCCGGCACGTCCCTGATGTCCTGCACCTGGCTGAGCGGAGCGATGAGCGCCAGGCCGCCGACGATGTCCGGGTGGTTGAGAGCGAGCGAGAGGGCAAGCGCTCCCCCCAGGGAATGGCCGACGATGAGCGGCCGGTCGAGCCCCAGGATCCGGATCAGCTCGGCGACCGTCTCGGCCTGGACCCGGAGGCGCGCAGAGGTTGTGGAGGCGCGCGGCGAGTAGCCGGAGCCGGGACGGTCGATCCGGATGACCCGGTAATCGCGGGCAAGGTCGTCGACCATCGGCCTGGCGAAGTTGCGCAGCTGGCCGGCGAGGCCGTGGATCATGACGATCGCCGGGCCCGAGCCCTCGTCCGTATAATGGATCGTCTGCCCCGCGACCTCGATCAGCTTGCCGTCGCGGGGCACCGCTTTCTCGATCTTTCGGGCCACGGCGCCGCTGTAGGCGGCGAGGCCGCCGCCGAGCAGGCCGAGGCCTCCGGCGCCGGCGAGCAGGAACGGAATCATTTCAAGGCCCTCCCAAGGATCTTCCAATAGGATACCGGCGCCATCCGCTCGACGGCCGCCATGAATCGCGCGTCGTTGCCGACGATTATTCTCGGGCGATCCTTCTCGACTCCCGAAACGATGATCTCTCCCGCCTTGACGGGGGGCATCCGAAGGAACTTGTCGAACCTCTCCTTCTGAGCTTCGAGGTCGACATCGTTCACTCCGCGCGGCGGCCGCGCGTTCTTCGCGATCGAGGTGGCGACCCCGCCGGGATGGACGACGGTCACCCCGATCTTCGCCCCTTCCGCTTCCAGCTCGCGGCGGAGCGACTCGGAGAAGGCGCGGACAGCGAACTTGCTCGCCGAATAAGCGGTCTGGCCGGGCGGGGCGATGATCCCGAAGATGCTCGAGACGTTGACGATCCTCGCCTGGCCGCTGGACCTGAGGAGCGGAAGGAACGCCCGCGTCATCCTGACCACTCCGAAGAAGTTTATCTCCATCAGCCAGTCGAAATCCTCCTCCGCGACCTGCTCGAACGTACCCCCGATCGCGACTCCGGCATTGTTGAACAGGAGGTCGGCCCGGCCGTGCGCGGCGAGCACCGTCTCCGGAAAGGCGGCGACCGCCTCGCGGCTTGCGACGTCGAGCCGGTGACGGCTGATCTTGACTCCGTCCCGGCCGATGAGCGCCGCCGTCTCCGCGAGCCCCGCCTCGTCGAGGTCGGCGAGGGCGAGGTTGCACCCCCGCCTCGCGAGGGCCTGAGCCGTGCCCCGGCCGATCCCGCTCGCCGCTCCGGTGATGATTGCGGTCCGACCCTCGACCTTCATGCCGCCTCCCTCTCCCGTCCGGCTTGCTTCGCCTCGGGCGCACCGCGCGGGAGGAATCGGATCACTCCGTCCTCGACCGACGCGAATTTGAGGCTGAACATGTCGAGCGCGTAATTCTGATAAAGCTTCCAGGGCTTCTTCGAGCCCTGCTTGGGCAGCACATCCTTCGCCCTCTGCACATAGCCCGAGGTGAAGTCGAGGAACGGCACCTCCTCGATCCCGGGCTCGCGGGCGGGGAGGGCGATCTCGGTGCCGGTCTTCTCGAGATGGTTGAGCAGCCGGGTGAGATAGCCCCCGGTCAGGTCCGCCTTCAGCGTCCAGGAGGCGTTGGTGTAGCCGAACGAATAGGACAGGTTCGGCATGTCGCTGAACATCATTCCCCGGTAGCTCAGGGTCTTCGACAAATCGCGCGGCTCGCCGTCCACGGCGAAGGCGATGTCGCCCGCCAGCTGCAGCTTGAGCCCGGTGGCCGTGACCACGATGTCGGCGGCCAGCTCCTCCCCGTTCTTGAGCCGGATCCCGCTCTCGGTGAAGCCGTCGATCTCTCCGGTGACGATCGAGGCGCTTCCATTGCCGATCGCGTCGAACATATCCGAATCGGGGACCAGGCAGAGGCGCTGGTCCCAGGGATTGTAGCGCGGAGTGAAATGGGTGCCGACGTCATAGCCCCCGGGAAGCAGCTTCTTCACTTCCTCCAGCAGCTTCTTCTTCACAGCTGCCGGCCGCTTTCGGGCGAGCTTGAAGAAGGCGATCTGGAGAAGCACGTTCTTCCATCGCGTGATTCCGTAGGCGAGCTTCGAGGGGAGGGCCCTGCGCAGCGCGTTTGCGATATTATCCTCCGACGGCCGCGACACCATGTAGGTGGGGGAGCGCTGCAGCATGACGACATGCGCCGCCGTCTTCGCCATTTCCGGCACGATGGTGACGGCCGTGGCGCCGCTGCCGATGACGACCACCTTCTTGCCCGAATAATCGAGATTCTCGGGCCAGAATTGCGGATGGACGATCGTGCCGCCGAAGCGGTCCTTGCCGGCGAAGCCCGGATCGTACACTTCCGAATAATTGTAATAGCCGCTGCACACGTGAAGCCAGTTGCAGCTGAAGCGGACCGGTTCCCCGCCGTCGGAGCGCCCGGCCTCCACCAGCCAGCGCGCCTCTTCCGAGGACCAGGCCGCGCTCCTGACCTGGTGGCCGAAGCGGATGTGCTCACGGATCCCGTAACTGTCCGCCGTGTCGGTTACGTAGCGCAGGATGGACGGGCCGTCCGCGATCGCCTTGGCTTCTTCCCAGGGGCGGAAGCTGTAGCCCAGGGTGTACATGTCGCTGTCGGATCGGATTCCGGGGTATCGGAACAGATCCCAGGTCCCGCCGACCGCGTGCCGCCCTTCGAGGATGACGTACGAGCGGCCGGGGCTGCCCTTTTGAAGATGATAGGCCGCGCCCACGCCGGACAGTCCGGCGCCGACGATGAGGACGTCGAAATGCTCGACCGTCCCGGCCGCGGAGCCCGACGGGCCTATTCCGCTTTGCAACATCGCTCCCCCATATCTCCCCGCTTCGACGCCTGCGCTTGACACCAATAGGGCGCAAGGGGATTGTGCGACAAGAAGCATAAAGTTGCCGAACGAAACCGGCACTGGGGACAACGGGCCCGATGAGGCCCCGGGGAGGAACATCGCAATGAACAGGAACGTGATTCTCGCGCTCGGCGCGTCCGTGCTCGCGCTCGCCGTAGCGGCTCCGGCTTCGGCCCAGACCGTGCCCGAGCCCGAGGGCGCGCAGCAAACCGGCGACGTCACCACCGGCGCCGGCGCCGATCAGGGTGGCGACGCTCCGAGCGGGACAACCGACAGCGCCGAGACGGGCAGCGGCGACGACATCATCGTCACCGCCCAGCGCCGGGCGGAATCGCTTCAGAACGTTCCGATCGCGGTCTCCGCTTTCTCCGGCGAGGCGCTCGAGCGCCAGCAGATCGAGAATGCCAGCGATCTCCAGCAGAGCCTTCCCAACGTCACCTTCACCAAGACCAACTTTACCTCCTCGAGCTTCACCATCCGAGGCATCGGCGACCTTTGCACCGGCTTCTCGTGCGACAGCGCGACCGGAATCCACGTCAACGACATGCCGCTGACCTCCACCCGATTGTTCGAGACGGAATATTTCGACCTCGAGCGGGTCGAGGTCCTGCGCGGCCCGCAGGGAACGCTCTACGGGCGCAACGCCACTTCGGGCGTGGTCAACTTCATCACCGCGCGTCCCAACCTCAACGAGATGCAGGCCAGCCTCACCGCCGAATATGGCAATTTCGATTCGAAGAAGCTGACCGGAATGATCAACGTGCCGATCGGCGACATCGCGGCGATCCGGATCGCCGGCTATTATCTGAACCGCGACGGCTTCATGAAGAACACCTTCGACGACAGCCGGATCGACGGCCGGGATCTCTATGCCGTGCGCGGCTCGATCCGGTTGCAGCCCATGGCGGGCACGACCATCGACCTCATCGGCTATTATTTCCACGAGAAGGACGACCGGTCGCGGATCCAGAAGCAGCTTTGCGCCCGCGACAATACCGGAATCCTCGGCTGCCGGCCCGACGCCCTCGCCTTCGAGACCGTCAACGCCAACGCCACTCTCGCCTCGATCCTCACCTCGCGCGAATTCTTCCGGATCAACAGCCCCACGTTGACCAATTTCGGCCTGGGCAGCCTCTACGGGCCGGATAATTTCTTCGGCGGAGTGGTCAATCCGGCCGACCTTCGAACCGTCCGGACCGACTTCAACCCGACCTATTTCGCCGAAGAGATCCACGCCATGGCGCGGATCGAGCAGGAGATCGGGGAGACCTTGGATCTGACCGTCACCGGCGGCTACACACAGCAGGAGGTCGACAGCCGGACCGACTACAATCTCGTCGCCGGCAAGTCGCTTGCGGGCAATGTCGGCCTCGCGACCTTCGTCGCCACCGCCGGAGCGCCGGGCGTGCTGTTCCCGGGGGGAGTCAATCCCTACACTCCGGCCCGCAACGCCCTGATCGGCCCGGGCGGCACGGTCTGCACGTCCGAGACCAACCTCAACTATACCGGCAACTTCGGCGGCTTCACCAACCGCTGCACCGCCGGAAGCACCGACTATGACCGGTCGCAGAGCCACTCGCGCCAATATTCGATCGAGGCCCATCTCGACAGCGACTTCGAAGGGCCGTTCAACTTCCTGGTCGGCGGTATCTACCTCGACAACAGGTTCACGGATTCCAATTATTACGTGGCCTCGTTCGGGCTCGATTACGCCGCCGGAATCCTCGGCGCCGCACAGGCGCTCGGCCAGCGGGCAGGGGGCAATGTCGGCTTCCCGAACGTGTTCCTGGCGCCGCCCTTCTACAACAGCGAGGTCAACTTCTTCTCGCTGAAGAGCTACGGCCTGTTCGGCGAGGCCTATTTCGACGTCTCCGACAAGCTTCGCCTCACCGGCGGAATCCGCTACTCGAACGACAAGAAGAAGCAGATTGCCCGGGTGCCCCTGCTCAGCTTCGCAGTGCCGTTCGGCACCACCGACGCCAACCAGTCGCCCTTCCTCGGGGCTTACGACGCCGATCCGACCGTTGCCGGCAACCAGCCCTACAATATCGGCCGGGCGGCCTTCGACGAGTTCACCGGCCGCTTCGTCGTCGACTACGATCTGACGCCCGACAACCTGCTCTACGCTTCGTGGTCGCGCGGCTATAAATCGGGCGGCCTCAACCCGCCGATCAACCCGATCTTCAACGTGCCGTCGACCTTCGAGCCGGAGATCGTCAACGCCTTCGAGATCGGTTCCAAGAACAGCTTCGCCAACGGCAAGGTCCGGCTGAACCTCAGCGCCTTCTATTACGACTACAAAGGCCTGCAGCTGAGCCGGATCGTCGCGCGCACCTCCGTCAACGACAATACCGACGCCGAGATCTACGGCGCCGAGGCGGAAGCCGTCTTCCGGCCTCACCGGGACACCCTGATCAACCTTTCGGGCAGCTATCTTCACACCAAGATCAAGGATCTCCAGCTGGTCGATCCGCGCGACGTCTCGGGCGGCCGCTCGGACACGGTGATCATCAAGGACGTCACCAATGCGTCCAACTGCGCCGTCATCCCGAAGACCGCCGGCAACGCGCTCGGCGCGAACACCCTCGTCACCGCCTTCAACGGAGCGCTCGGCCTCGCCGGGCCGGTCCCGGTCCCGGGCACCAACACGACCGGCGCCTTCTCCGTCTGCGACGCTCTGGCCAACACCATCGCCAACCCCTCGGCGCCCTTGAGGGGCCTGTTCGCGACTCCGGTCGGGCCGCTGCCCTTCACGGTGGCGACCGGGGTCGAGGTCGATCTCAGCGGCAACGAGCTGCCGCAGGCGCCCAACTGGAAATTCTCGGCCGGGCTCCAGCATACGATCCGCCTCGGCAACGGGATGACCATCGTTCCTCGCGCCGATTACACCTATACCGGCAAGTTCTGGGCGCGCAGCTTCAACACCCAGATCGACCGGATCGACGGCTATTCGGTGGTCAACGCCCAGATCCAGCTCAACGGCAAGGACGAACGCTGGTTCGCCCGCGCCTTCGTCCAGAATCTGGCGGGCAGCGACGCCATCACCGGCCAGTATGTCACCGACCAGTCCTCGGGCCTGTTCACCAACGTCTTCACTCTGGAGCCGAGGCGCTACGGAATCGCGGCCGGGGTGAAGTTCTAGGACAGGTCTATCCAATTCCTCCCCCGGATTTCCGGGGGAGGGGGACCGCACGAAGTGCGGTGGAGGGGTTTTCCGGACCCTGAAAAGAGCCCCTCCACCAGGCTTCGCCTGGTCCCCCTCCCCGGCAAAAGCCGGGGAGGATTTTGCCGATGGGCAAGTCTATAGCCGCTCCGACTCGCCCAAAAGGAACCACCATGCGCGACTATCTCGATTTCTACATCGGCGGCGATTGGGTGAAGCCCGTCGAGCGCCGGACCCTCGACGTCGTCAACCCCGCCGACGAGAGCGTCGCCGGCCGGATCAGCCTGGGCGGTGCCGAGGACGTCGACCGCGCCGTCGCAGCGGCCAAGGCCGCCTTCCCGGCTTATTCCGAAACCAGCCGCGAGCAGCGGCTCGAGCTTCTCCAGTCCATCGCCGCCGAATATCAGAAGCGCTACGCCGAGATCGCCGACGCGATCACCGAGGAGATGGGCGCTCCGTCCGCGCTCGCCCAGCGCGCCCAGGCGGCGGTCGGGATCGGCCACCTCCAGGCCGCCATCGGAGTCCTCAAGGACTATCCGTTCGAGGAGCTTCGCGGCTCCACGCTGATCAAGAAGGAGCCGATCGGGGTCTGCGGCTTCATCACCCCGTGGAACTGGCCGATCAACCAGATCGCCACCAAGGTCTTCCCGGCGCTCGCCACCGGCTGCACGATGGTCCTCAAGCCCTCCGAGGTCGCGCCCTTCTCC
>DASVSP010000042.1:0-1876 GCA_036388065.1 Allosphingosinicella sp. | reverse complement strand
TCTTCGGCAGGCACTTCGAGCATCGCGACGACGTTGCCTCCGACCTTCTCATAGGCGTCGACCAGCTGGCGGGTGCAATTGGGGCTTCCGACCATCACCTCGTCGGGAAGGAAGACCGCGAACGGCTCGTCGCCGACGATCTCGCGAGCGCACCAGACGGCGTGGCCGAGGCCGAGCGGCTCCTGCTGGCGGACCGCGACGACCGAGCCCGCCGGCATCCGGGTGCTGTTCAGGATATCGAGCGACTTGCCTCGGCCGCGCATGGTCGCCTCGAGCTCGTAGGAAATGTCGAAATGGTCCTCGAGCGCCGTCTTGCCCCGGCCGGTGACGAAGATCATCTGCTCGATCCCCGCCTCGAGCGCCTCCTCGACCGCATATTGGATGAGCGGCCGATCGACGACGGTCAGCATCTCCTTGGGCACCGCCTTGGTGGCCGGAAGGAACCGCGTACCGAGGCCGGCGACCGGGAAGACCGCCTTTCTGACTTTCTTCAAGTTCGTCTCCGCAAAAAATCCTGGCCGGCCGAGTCAGCCGGTCGGGGGAAGGTCGAAGGGATCGTCCTCGCGCTCCTCGGAGCGGCGCAGGCCGTCGTCGCGGCGCTCGGGGCGGGCGTGGGGAGGCGGGGTCAAAAGCTCGTCGGTGGTGGGAGCCCGTGCGGCCATGGCCGGCTTCGCCGGCATGCCTTCGCCCGCCTTGGGCTGGAGCGGCTCGCGATTGCCGCAGGCGGCAAGCAAGGCGAGCGCTGGGAGGAGGAGCAGGATGCGCATGTCGAGGCGCGGCCATAGCGCAGGCGAACCGGGGCGGCCAAGGCGAATGTGCGGAGGGACGGCCCCCGGTTTCCGGACGAAGGCCGGGATCCAGGCTTGGCAAGGCGCCGCTGGGCCCCGGCCTTCGCCGGGGAACGAGGTTTCCAGTTCGTCGGGACAGACTATAGGCATGACGATGCGGCCGATCCTGATCCTGCTCCTCGCCCTGGCCGCCTGCGGCGAACCTGAGCGGGCGCCCGAGGCCGGTCCCGACTCGAGCCGGCCGTCGGAATCGGCGCCGGCCGGGAAGCTCGATCGCTCGAATGCCGGGCAGGCGGCGCCGGCGACCGGATTCGAGGACCCGGACGGCGCTCCGGCGACCCTTGCCGACTTCCGGGGCAAGCCCGTGCTGCTCAACCTTTGGGCGACCTGGTGCGCGCCCTGCGTCGCCGAGATGCCGACTCTCGACCGGCTGGCACAGCGCGAGGCCGGCCGGCTTCACGTCCTCACCGTGAGCCAGGACCTGGACGGCCGGGACAAGATCGAGGCCTTCTTCGCCAGGCAGGGCTATCGCAACCTCGAAACCTGGCTCGACCCGCAAATGGCCCTGATGACCGGGCTCAAGGCCGACACCTTGCCGACGACGATCCTCTACGACCCCCACGGGCGCGAGGTCTGGCGGGTGGTCGGGATGGAGGATTGGGGGAGCAAGCGGGCGGCGCTACTGCTCGAGGAGGGATCGAGAGGCGGCGGGACGAACTGAGGATTGCGGCGGACCCTGCCTTGCACTTGGCCGGTCGCTGCCCTCCCCGGAGGAAGCCGGGACGACGTCCAGGCGCGTATCTCGAAATCGTCATCCCGGCGAAAGCCGGGATCTCGGGGAGACGCGCCGAGACTTCTCGTCCTGGGGTCCCGGCTTTCGCGGGGATGACGGGGGTGGGGCGGATGACGGGGTGGGCGCGTAGCGTGAGATCGTCGTCCCGGCGAAAGCCGGGATCTCGGGGAGACCCGCCGAGACTTCTTGTCCTGGGGTCCCGGCTTTCGCCGGGATGACGGAGTGGGCCCGAATGACGAAGGCGCGCGTAGGCCTCCGTTGCCGGATGAGGGGAAGTTTCGGCCGGCGCGTCCTT